>CAXRCC010000112.1:0-10078 GCA_964228975.1 Paraneptunicella sp.
AGGTATTGAAGTAACATTAAATACACCTTCAGATAGCATCACAGCAAAAGAAGATCTCACATTGAGCGTAACGTTCACTAACACAGAAAGTGAACCGCTTAAATTATTGAACTGGTATATTCCAACGCAAGATACCAAAGAAGCATTGTTTAAAGTGAAAAAGGACGGCTTTAAGCAAATGTACTTTGGCGCTCACGCCAAGCGCTCTGCACCGCAAAGCCAAGATTACATGGTGATTCAGCCTAACCAGAGTGTGTCTTATGATATCGAACTTTCTGGCTTGTATGATTTAAGCGTCACGGGTAACTACCACATTCAATACGTGGTTGATTACGATGCGTTAGTTCGCGACGGCGACAACAAAACGATGAAGAGCAAACTTGCCTCAAACGCAGTCAGTGTGTGGGTTGAAGGTCGTGGAGACAGCCACCTTGATTTGCAACGCCAAGCACAAGGCGCGTTTTCCCCAGCGGTTCAAGGAATCACTTATACAGGCGGTTGTTCAAACTCTCAAAAAACCACACTTCAATCTGCGCTTAATGCAGCCAGCGGCATTACAGATAACTCGGTATCTTACCTTAACAACGAAAGCGCAAACCGTTTCGGTGCGCGTTTCGACACATGGTTTGGTAGCTATCAAAGCAGCCGTTGGAACACGGTACGAAGCAACTTTGTTGCCATCAAAGATGCCATTGATAACCGAAACATGACGTTTGACTGCAGCTGTAATGACGGGTTCTTCGCTTATGTTTTCCCAACTCAACCTTATAAAGTGTACTTCTGTAACGCATTTTGGAACGCGCCACTGACAGGAACTGATTCAAAAGCGGGCACCATTGTTCACGAGCTTAGTCACTTCAATGTTGTCGCTGGCACAGATGATTTAGCGTACGGTCAATCAGCAGCGCAACGACTTAGCCCTAACCGCGCCATTCGAAATGCTGACAGCCACGAATATTTCGCTGAAAATACGCCTTATCAAAACTAAAGGTTAAGTAATCAGTATGCCGTATACTTTTATGCTCAAGCGTGGCGCGTTTTGCGCTGCGCTTTTATCACTTACAGCAGGTTGCGTGAACGCCATGAAACCCAGCCATCCCCTTCTGTGTGAAATGCACCTTATGGCATCAAGCCCCTACACCACTGTGCGCTTTACCTTAACCAACACGGGTAATAACACCTTGCGCGTGCTGCCGTGGCACTCTGCTTGGGAGGGTTGGCGAGGTCGCTTTTTATCGGTAACAGTTAACGACGAACCCGTTGAATACCAAGGGCCTATGATCAAACGCCCAGCGCCATCTAAAGAGGCATTTAAAACCTTAAGCGCCAATGATACTTGGCAAAGCCAATTAACCCTAAATGATGTTTACGATATCAAACCAGGAAAGTTACACGTTCAGTACACTGGCCTGTTAACTTACCTCAATGCGGCTTCGGAGGAAGTAGAAATTGCTGAGCTGGCATGCCGTTTAGAAGCAGAGGTTTAACTTTATTTAATCCCCCCTTCCTATCCTTCCCAAATTTGCGCTAACATCAGCGCCCAGTCATTCAGAGTCTGCGACAATATAACGAATTCAATGCACGTTATGTTTCGCACAATAACGCCTTCGCTTTTTCACTGGTCGCAGTGATGCGTGATTCAGGAGAACAATGAATATTTGGAAAGTTTCTCACAGCCCCTCAGATATTAACGATGCTGTGAACGATTGGTTGAATACACATCACTATATTGCGGTTAATAAAAAAGCGAAAAAAGGTCAAGCGGCCAAGTTTGCCGACGAGATCAACATTGGCGATCTCATTCACCTCAATCGAGGTAACCACAGCGTTGGTTTATTTGTGGTAGGCAGCAACTTAACCACCCATAAAAAATCACCACTGGGCGCAAGTTGGTTTTTACGTAGCGTTAAACCTGTCAAACTGACCAATTCTGATGCGCCTTATATCGGCCCTAAAAAAGGCTGGACGCCAAATTACAATAGCGCTTGTTATAAAGTGCCAAGCTGGGATTTGGCTGAATTCGAGTTACAGATTCTAAAACCCAACTACGCACTAACACTGGCAAAACTTGAACCAATGGCAATCAAAGCCAGTGCAGCGCCTTTAGTACAAGCCGAATCAAATGCCTTTTTCCTTGAGCATCCTGCGCCTGCTAACGCTTCTCGTAAGGGCAAATCGAAAGTAAAAGCCAAACCTGATACGCCTACAGCGCCACTCAATCAGATCTTGTACGGGCCAGTTGGCACGGGAAAAACGCTCAGCGCAATGCAACAAGCATTAACGATTATCGATCCTTCATTCGCTGCGGCGAATAGCCAAAACCCCAAAGCCATCCAGCGCCGACTAGAAGAATTAATGCAGGAAAAGCGCATCAGTTTGGTCAGCTTTCACCCTCACTTTGGTTACGATGATTTTGTTGAGGGAATGAAGGCCTCAACGGATGAAAATAACGCTTTAACCTACCACGTTGAAGACGGTATTTTTAAGCGAATCGCCGATGAAGCCTGCAAAGGCGTTGGCTTTAAAGACCCGCTACAAGCCGCCATCCAAATACTTATCGAAAAACAAGAGCAACAAGACGCTCGCCTTACGTTAACAACAAAACAAGGCAAACAGTTCGAAATCGAGTACGAAGGCGGTAAAACCTTTAAGGTATTTCCTGAATCAATGGAAACGGCAAACACCAACTACGTTGCCTCGATTTCCAACGTAAAGAAGCTCTACGAAACGGGCAATAAGCAGGGAATTTATAATCCCTCTTACGTCGATGGCTTATTGCGTTTTTTGCAAAGTGAATGTGGTTTGGAAGACTTTGAGTCTGGCGAAGTTAACCCTCAAGCAAGCCAACCTTTTGTGCTTATTATTGATGAAATCCATCGCGGGGATATCGCCCGTATTTTCGGTGAACTTTTGTCTATTATTGAGCCAAGCAAGCGCGCGGGATGTGCTCACGCAACACACATCACTCTACCTTACTCTAAAGAATCCTTTTCTGTGCCTGCCAATTTGCACATTATTGGCACAATGAATTCAACCGATTGCAATATTAGTACCTTACCAAGCAGTATTTTACGCCGCTTCGAGCTTATCGAAATTGCGCCTAATTACGCAGCGTTAGAAGCCCTTCCCTCGATTAATGGCATTCAAATTTGCCCAATGGTTAAAGCCATCAATCAACGTATTGAGCTGTTGTTAGATAAATCTCATGTGCTGGGTCACAGCCTTTTTATGACGTTAAACAACACGCCAACGCTTGAGCACTTATCACGTTTATTTCAACATCACGTTGTGCCCCTGTTGCTTTCGCATTTTAAGGGAGATTGGGACGCCGTTAGCAAAGTATTGGGCGACCACCTTGCCTCACGATCGCCATCAACATCGCAGCAACGTTTTATCACTAAAACCTTTGATGACGACGCTATTTCACAGTTGATGGGATCAGATTGGGAAAGCATGGGTATGAACATCGGCATCAATGCTTATGATCTCAACACACAAGCACTGCAAAGCAAACAGGCTTTTATCAACATTTATGCGCGATAACACCATGACTTTACATTCTTTTTCGGCCACTGTTCGCCATGCACTTAAATGCTGTTGCATGTTCACTTTCGTTGCAATAGTAAACTTAGTGTTTACCAGCAATGCCATAGCGAATAAGCGTACAGAAGCAGAACATCAAATCACTCAGTTGGCACAGTGGCAAGCTGCTGTGAGTCAATCCGATTTTTCAGGTTTGGTGATGGTTGCTCACAAAGGTGAAGCGGTTTTTCAGTACAAATTTGGATTGGCTAACCGAGAGCAAAACATTCCATTTTCACAAAACACCGTTTTTGACATTGGCTCAATTACCAAACAATTTACCGCAACCGCCATTATTCAGCTTTCTGAAGCAGGAAAATTGTCGGTTCAAGATCGCATCACCCGATTTTTCCCTAATGTGCCAAGCGACAAGCAAAACATCACACTACACCACTTGCTAACACACAGTTCAGGCTTACCTCACGGCTTTGGTTTGTACCAAAAAGTGACCCGCGCTGAATTCATAAAAACAGCAATGGCAGCACCGCTTAAATTCGAGCCTGGCGCACAATATAGCTATTCCAATGCGGGGTACAGTTTGCTAGCAGCCGTTATTGAGCAAGTCAGTGGGCAAGGTTACGAGCATTATTTACAAACACACATTTTCCATCCCGCAGGTTTAAACGATACCGGATACCAGCGAGTTGAGCGTCGCCCCGAAAACATTGCCGTACATTATGGGCGCGACCCAAATTGGTTCCAACGTTTATTAATTGTTAAAGCGCAAAGCCGATCAGTGGGTCATTCCTTGGCGCATCAATATCGCGATCCTGGCCCTCGTTGGTATTTGCTCGGTGGCGGCGGCATGTTGTCTACCACTTACGATATGCTGCGCTGGTACCAAACAATACGCACTAAAAATCCAACGATTATGAAACGCACGTCTTGGAACCGACTGTTTAATCAATATGTTGCCGAAAACGATAAAAAAGAGGCGTTTTACGGTTATGGCTGGCGGGTAAGCAAGGATGATATGGGTCGCTCTGTTGTCTCCCACAATGGCTCAAATGGATACAACTTAACTGAGTTTACTTACTACCCTAAACTGGATATGTTCGTGTTCAAAACCACCAATAACTGGGATGATTCGCCAGAAGCGTTAATTAACCAATTTGATCACATTGCGATTAAAGAAATTATTCATCGCTAGCCGTTATCGCCATGAGAGCCTTTTGTTTAACACTTTGAAACCGTTTCGTTCGTAGAAAAAAGCAGCGAAATACTGGTCGGAAGAGAAAACCAACATAGGTTCGTCAAAGACAAATCCGACAAGATAAAGTACATTATCCCCCGTTTAGCATTAACCGTTTTAATGGAGCCGTTATTTAACATGGAAAACGCTTATTCCAATAGCACCTCTCAATCATCCCAAGTGCCCGAGGAAATCAAAGGCTGGAACTGGGCTGCTTTTCTTTTAAATTGGGTTTGGGGCTTAGGCAACCGCACGTATATCGCACTGTTGATGTTTGTGCCTATTGTTAATTTGATAGTGATTTTCATGTTGGGCGCTAAAGGCAACGAGTGGGCATGGAAAAACGGTAACTGGAACAGCGTTGAGCAGTTCAAAAATACGCAACGAAAATGGCGCAATGCCAGCATCGCATTTTATTGCATTTTTATACCTGTGGTGGCGATTTCTGTTTCCAGTGCTTTAAAGGGCGAAGCGTACTTACAATCACTGGTCGCGGTAAAAACCCATCATCAAGTACTCACCACAGTCGGTGACGATCCCAAACCCGGCATGCTTGTCACCGGAAAAATTTCATACAATGGCTCAGGCGGTTTTGCTAACTTAAATTACAGTATTGAAGGCGAAAAAGGCACGGCAGAAGTGTACGTTTACGCCACTCATTTGGCCGGAGAATGGGAGCTAAAAGAACTGCACGTTATTCTTGACGAGACTCAAGAGCGAATTGCCGTTCTAACGGGTTCGGAATAACTCGGAATAATTTATCCTCGCCAAAATAAATAGCGAAAATAAAAAATCACGCGCTTATGATGCTTATCACTCCGAGCATCGCGCGTGATCTTTCAATTCAAGTTCTAGCGATTGTTAATCTTAAACAAGTTCTACCGCTAATGCTGTTGCTTCACCGCCACCAATACACAATGACGCAACGCCTTTTTTCAAGTTACGTTGCTTAAGTGCATTCAATAGCGTCACGATAATACGCGCACCTGAAGCACCAATGGGGTGACCTAATGCACATGCACCGCCGTGAACGTTCACTTTATCTTGGTCTAGTTCAAGGTGTTTAATTGCCAACATCGTCACCATGGCGAACGCTTCGTTGATTTCAAACAAATCCACATCGTCTACGTTCCAGCCCGCTTTGGTTAATACCTTACGGATGGCATCAACAGGTGCGACTGTGAAATTCTCTGGCTCAATAGAATTGGTGGCATGAGAAACAATACGTGCAAGTGGCTGTAAGCCAAGTGCTTTTGCTTTAGATTCAGACATCACCATTAATGCAGCTGCACCGTCAGAAATGGCGCTTGAGTTCGCCGCCGTGATCGTGCCGTCTTTTGCAAAGGCTGGGCGAAGCGCAGGAATTTTTTCTGGCATGGCTTTGCCCGGAAGCTCATCAACAGACACTTCCACATCACCTTTACGACCTTTAATCGTAACAGGCGTAATTTCGTCGTTGAAGTTACCCGCTTCAATCGCCGCTTTTGCACGAGACAAGGTGCTTACCGCATACTCGTCCATTTGCTCACGCGTAATGCTTTCGCTGTCCGCAGTGCCTTGTGCAAAGCAACCCATCGCTTGACCATCGTAGGCATTTTCTAAGCCATCAAATGCCATGTGGTCTAGCATTTGCGCGTGACCAAAGCGATAACCGCCGCGCGCTTTAGGTAATAAGTACGGTGCATTAGTCATGCTTTCCATACCGCCGGCAATAACCACTTCAGCAGAGCCGGCTTTGACTAAATCATGCGCCATCATGGTCGCTTTCATGCCAGAACCACACACTTTATTGATTGTGGTTACACCCGCAGATAAAGGTAATCCCGCTTTAAGTGACGCCTGACGCGCCGGAGACTGACCCAGGCCTGCAGGTAATACACAGCCCATGATAACTTCATCAACAACATTGGCATCAACACCCGCATCAGCAACCGTTGCTTTAATCGCTTCCGCGCCTAAATCCGTTGCTGAAAGGGCCGATAAAGATCCCATCATCGCGCCCATTGCAGTACGTTTACCTGCAACAATAACAATATTCTCGTTACTCATGCTTGTTAGTCCTCATCTGAGTTATAAGCTAAAAATGTTGTGTATCCTGTCCGGCCTGAATTGCGCTTTCAATAGTGCTTTCGTACACCCGGCTCAACGTACAAGATTATGAACGCATAAATTCTGAACCGAAAGCGCCACGATCATTTCATTATTGACGACACGAGCAGCATACTTTACCTTTACGTAAACCAATAGTTACGTAAACGTAAAGTTAAGGCAATGTCGGAAACGATATATTCAATCGGGGAACTGTCCAGAGAATTTGACATTACTCCGCGATCCATCCGCTTTTATGAGGAACAAGGCTTACTTGCTCCCGAGCGCAATGGTCAAAACCGTGTATATAAAAAGAAAGATCGAGTAAGGCTAAGACTGATTTTACGAGGTAAACGCCTCGGTTTTTCCCTTTCCGAAGTCAAAACGCTATTTGAACTGTATGACGATAGCTCCAACTCACAGGCTCAGTTGGAGGCCATGTTGCGCATGACGGAAGAAAAACGCGCCATCATGCTGCAACAAATGGACGATATCAAAATGTTAATGAGTGAACTGGATGACGTAGAAGCACGTTGTCGAGAAGAACTGGCTGAACTTAACGGAGGCTCAGACAAATGAACGCACCCTACCCAACTCTCAACTTCGGTTTAGGCGAAGAAATCGATATGTTACGTGACCAAGTGTACGCGTTCGCCCAAGGCGAAATTGCACCACTTGCAGAAAAAACCGACGCTGAAAACTACTTTCCTAACGATCTTTGGCCAAAACTGGGCGAAATGGGCTTACTCGGTGTCACCGTTGCAGAAGAGTACGGCGGCGTAGACATGGGCTATTTAGCACACGTTATCGCAATGGAAGAAGTCAGCCGCGCTTCAGCGGGTATTGGTCTGAGCTACGGTGCACACTCTAACTTGTGTGTTAACCAAATCCACAAAAACGGCACGCCAGAACAAAAAGCAAAATACCTTCCTAAATTAGTGTCCGGTGAGCACATTGGCGCACTAGCAATGAGTGAGCCAAACGCGGGTTCTGACGTAGTAAGCATGAAACTTCGCGCCGAGAAAAAAGGCGATCACTACGTGCTAAACGGCAACAAAATGTGGATCACTAACGGCCCAGACGCGCACACTTACGTTATTTATGCCAAAACAGACGTCAACGCAGGTTCTCGCGGTATCACTGCCTTCATCGTAGAGCGTGACTTCCCTGGATTCTCACGCGCGCAAAAGCTAGACAAACTTGGCATGCGCTCTTCAAACACCTGTGAGCTGGTTTTCGATAACTGTGAAGTCCCAGTTGAAAACATTCTTGGCGAAGAAGGTGGCGGTGTTCGCGTATTAATGAGCGGACTAGACTACGAGCGCTTAGTGCTTTCAGGCGGCCCACTTGGCATCATGCAATCTTGTATGGATTTGGTTGTACCTTACATCCACGATCGTAAACAATTTGGTCAATCCATTGGTGAATTCCAATTGGTTCAAGGCAAAGTTGCCGACATGTACACGCAAATGAATGCCGCTCGCGCCTATGTTTACGCAGTCGCGCAATCTTGTGATCGTGGCGAAACCACGCGTAAAGATGCCGCAGGTGCCATTCTGTATTCCGCAGAGCTAGCAACAAAAATGGCATTAGATGCGATCCAGCTACTTGGCGGCAATGGCTACATTAACGAATTCCCGGCGGGTCGTTTATTACGTGACGCCAAGCTATACGAAATCGGCGCAGGGACATCTGAAATCCGCCGCATGCTGATTGGTCGTGAGTTATTCAAAGAGTCTGAATAATTTTCACAACAGAATGTGAATGTTTCGCCGTTGAGAATGCTTTTGAGACAGCCTGGTGTTGTCTCAAAAAGCCAAACATCGGCACTGAGGTGTAGATAGAAAAATGATGAAAAAAGAAAACACGCTACAAGTTCATCCATGAACACTCGACCTCGGCATCCCTGCCTCGGACGGTTTTCTTTTCTTTCATCCTTTCTCTTCTCTCTTTATTTCTCACTATTTGTTTGGCTTAAGTTTCACAACTTAGGCTCTGTCAAAACCTGTTGCACTGGAGAGTCATGTGCCACAACTGAAAACCAAAATTAACGACAAATCTCAGGAATTTGCTGAAAACCAACAGCATATGTTGGACCAAGTGAATGACCTGCGTGACAAAATCGCTCAAATTAAATTAGGTGGCGGAGAGAAGTCTAATAAACGCCACACCGACAGAGGTAAGCTACTTCCTCGCGAGCGTATCAATGCCCTACTGGATCCGGGCTCACCTTTCTTAGAGTTTTCCCAACTAGCAGCATGGGAAGTGTATGAAGATTACGTGCCTGCAGCCGGTATTATTTGCGGTATTGGCCGTGTATCTGGTCAAGAATGCGTTATTGTTGCCAACGACGCCACGGTAAAAGGCGGCACTTACTACCCGCTCACGGTGAAAAAACACCTTCGCGCGCAAACCATCGCAGAACAAAACAACCTACCGTGTATTTACTTGGTTGATTCAGGCGGTGCAAACTTACCTCGCCAAGACGATGTTTTCCCGGATCGCGAACACTTTGGTCGCATCTTCTTCAACCAAGCGAATTTATCTGGCCAGAACATTCCGCAAATTGCGGTCGTTATGGGCTCGTGTACAGCGGGCGGCGCATATGTTCCGGCTATGGCTGACGAGTCCATCATTGTTAAAAACCAAGGCACTATTTTCCTAGGTGGACCGCCGCTTGTAAAAGCAGCTACCGGTGAAGTCGTTAGCGCAGAAGACTTAGGTGGCGGCGATGTACACTGTCGTACATCCGGTGTGGTAGATCACCTTGCCAATAACGATCACCACGCATTGCAACTTGCACGTGATGCGGTGGCACGATTAAATCGCACGAAACAGCCAAACATTGATATTCGCGCTCCGCAAGAACCCCTTTACGACCCCAAAAGCATTTACGGCGTCATTCCCAAAGATCCACGTAAGCCTTACGACGTACGAGAAGTCATCTCTCGTGTAGTGGATGGCTCTGAATTCGACGAGTTTAAATCACTGTACGGCACAACCCTCGTCTGTGGTTTTGCTCGTATCATGGGATACCCGGTAGGCATCGTTGCAAACAACGGCATTCTGTTCTCAGAATCGGCCCTGAAAGGCGCACACTTCATCGAGCTTTGTGCGCAGCGCAAAATTCCACTGGTATTCCTGCAAAACATCACTGGCTTTATGGTGGGTAAGCAATACGAATCGGGCGGCATCGCGAAAAATGGCGCCAAAATG
>CAXRCC010000113.1:0-6168 GCA_964228975.1 Paraneptunicella sp.
ATGCACGTGTTCGAAAGCCAAGGGGTAACGTTTGATGACGTGCTTATTTGCCCGCACTTCGCAGAAGATAACTGCACCTGTCGTAAACCCAATTTGGGCTTAGTAAAGTCTTATCTTCAGCAAGGCAAAGTCGATTTCACCCGCTCTTTTGTGATTGGCGATCGAGAAACCGATATTCAACTCGCAGAGAACATGGGCATTGAAGGGATTCGCTACAACCGCGAAGAGAATGACTGGCTAGCCATTGAGCGCGCATTACAGCCTCGACGCAATGCAACCGTGGTCCGCACCACATCAGAAACCGATATTACAGTGAGTGTGGAACTCGATAACAAAGCTAAATCTTCCATTGCAACCGGCATTGGCTTTTTCGATCACATGTTGGACCAAATTGCCACTCACGGCGGCTTTTACATGAATGTTTCCGTAAGCGGCGACTTGCACATCGACGATCACCACTCTGTTGAAGATACGGCGCTGGCACTTGGCGATGCACTACGCCAAGCCTTAGGTAACAAACGCGGCATTGGCCGTTTTGGTTTTGCCCTGCCCATGGACGAGTGCCGTGCTGAGTGCATTTTGGATATTTCTGCACGCCCTTATCTTGTGTTTAATGCCGATTTCAGCCAAGAACGTGTAGGCGAAATGTCGACGCAAATGGTGTCACACTTCTTCCGCTCGCTCGCCGACAGCATGGGCGTATCTCTGCACTTAAGCACCACTGAGGGCAACGCGCACCACCAAGTGGAAAGCTTGTTTAAAGTATTTGGTCGCGCGCTGCGCCAAGCCATGACTAAACAAGGTGATGAACTGCCGAGCAGTAAAGGAGCACTCTAATCATGAGTACAAGTATTGTCTCGCCACGCGCTATCTCATCAAAGACTGTCTCATCGGGCACTAAGCAAGTCGTAATGGTTGATACATCCTGCGCCAATATTTCATCGCTGAAATTCGCCGTGGAGCGCTTAGGTTACGAGGTGTTAGTCAGCGCCGATACGCAAGTCATTAACCAAGCAGATAAAGTACTACTTCCCGGCGTTGGTTCTGCGGCAGCGGCCATGGCGCAAATCCGCGCCAAAGGCTTAGTAAGTTGTTTACAGAACTTGCAACAACCCGTTCTGGGAATTTGCTTAGGTATGCAACTGATGACCAACCGTTCTGAAGAAGCAAACGCGCAAGCACCTACCGTTGAGTGTTTAGGCTTGGTAGATACCGAAGTGAACGCAATGAAAAATACCCTAGCGAGCACCGATACCAATACGCAAAACCTGCGCTTACCGCACATGGGCTGGAATCAGGTAACCGGCCCAACTGCGAGCACGTTATCAGACTCACCGCTGTTTCACGGCATTGATGAAAACACCTATTTTTACTTTGTTCACGGTTATTGCGTGCCCACTGGCAAACACACGCTCGCCACCTGTGATTACACCAAACCATTTTCTGCCGCAATTCAAAACGGCAATTTCATGGGCGTGCAATTTCACCCCGAACGCTCTGGCGAAGCAGGTGCCAAACTATTGCGTAACTTTGTAGAACTGGTTTAAGGAGTACAAAATGATTATTCCCGCTATCGACCTTATAGACGGTCAAGTCGTGCGCCTTTACCAAGGTGATTACGAACAAAAAACACAATACGCTTTTGATCCAGTTGAAGTGGTAAAAGATTACGCTGCACAAGGGGCGACGTGGCTTCACATCGTTGATTTAACAGGCGCAAAAGACACCAGCAAACGTCAGCTGGATTTGATTCAACGCATGGTAGAAACTGGCTTAATGCAATTTCAAGCAGGCGGCGGTATTCGTTCAGAAGAAGACGTTAAGCAGCTTTTAGACATTGGCGTAAAACGCGTCGTTATTGGCTCTTTGGCGGTTAAACAACCTGAATTAGTCAAAGGTTGGTTTGAAAAGTACGGCCCTGAATCCATCGTGTTGGCATTAGATGTAAACATCGACGAAAACGGCAATAAGATGATTGCCACCCATGGTTGGCAAGAAAACTCTGGCGTATCACTAGAGGACTTGCTGAACGACTTTTTAAGTGTAGGGGCAAAACACGTACTGTGTACCGACATCAGTAAAGACGGCACATTACAAGGCGCAAACACCGCGCTTTACGAGGCAATGCAAGCACAATTCCCAAGCGTGGTATGGCAAGCATCCGGTGGCATTGGCAGCCTTAACGACATTGCCGCGCTCAAGCCTGCTAAAGTTGGCGGTGTGATATTAGGCCGGGCCCTACTTGAAGGTAAGTTTACCGTCGAGCAAGCCATTTCCCTGTGGAACGACAGTCAAGGAGCGCCCTCATGCTAGCAAAACGCATTATTCCTTGTTTAGACGTGCGCGATGGCAAAGTGGTTAAAGGCGTGCAGTTTCGCAACCATGAAATCATTGGCGATATTGTGCCTTTAGCGGAACAATACGCAAAAGCAGGCGCAGATGAGCTGGTGTTTTACGACATCACCGCTTCCAGCGATCAGCGCGTGGTGGATAAAAGCTGGGTCACGCGTATTGCCCAAGTTATCGACATTCCTTTTTGCGTAGCAGGCGGCATTAAATCGGTAGAAGATGCGCGCACAATTTTAGAAATGGGCGCAGACAAAATTTCTATCAATAGTCCAGCCTTAGCCAATCCCGCGTTAATTAACGAGCTGCACGATAGATTCGGTCAACAATGTGTTGTTGTCGGCATCGATAGTTACTTCGACGCCGAAACCGGAAAATACCAAGTTTATCAATTTACTGGCGACGAAAAACGCACGCAGCAGACCGGTTGGGAAACCGCCGATTGGGTCAAAGAAGTGCAATCTCGCGGCGCTGGCGAAATCGTATTGAATTGCATGAATCAAGATGGTGTGCGCAAAGGGTATGACATCGAACAGTTACGCTTAATTCGCGACATCTGCCACGTGCCATTAATTGCTTCTGGCGGCGCCGGTGCCACGTCGCATTTTCACGATGTATTTAAACACGTTGCACAAGGTGGAGCCGACGCCGACGGCGGCTTAGCGGCATCCGTCTTCCATAAAGGCGTTATCGAAATCGCCGATTTAAAAGCTTATTTAATTGAAAAAAATATTGAGATCCGCCCATGATTATTACACAGGAAAACGCAACCGCATTGGCTTGGGATAAAATGGACGGCTTGCTTCCGTGCATTGTTCAAGATAAAAACACAGGCACGGTGCAAATGCTGGGCTACATGAACCAAGAGGCCCTAGCTAAAACACTGGAAACGGGCAAAGTAACCTTTTATAGCCGCTCCAAAAACCGCTTGTGGATGAAAGGGGAAACCAGTGGTAACACCTTGGATTTACACCAGCTCACCGTGGATTGCGATCAAGACGCCTTACTGGCATTAGTGACGCCAAACGGCCCAACCTGCCACTTAGGCACAAACAGCTGTTGGAACGATGAAGCCGAGCCCACATTGGCCTTTTTAGGCCAACTCAATCGAGTGTTAGGTGAACGTAAAGGTGCGGATCCAGAAAGTAGCTACACGGCGCGTTTGTATAACAAAGGAATTAAGCGCATTGCGCAAAAGGTGGGAGAAGAAGGTGTTGAAACCGCGCTGGCTGCCACCGTACACGATTTAGAAGAGCTGAAAAATGAATCTGCGGATTTACTTTATCACTTGTTAGTATTGCTACAGGCCAGTGATGTCGAGTTGTCAGAGGTGATGGACGTTCTAAAAAATAGACACTAAAAAGCCGATTATCGTCAACATTAATAATGCTCGAAATTCAGTGTAATCGCTGAGTTTCGTTGCCCTAAAAAGAAAAAACCGCGCTGACATAAACCAGCGCGGCAAAATAACAAAACATTAGAAACGAGAACTCACATGCTCCTTAGCGGTGAGGTCTGCCAGTATAGTGAGGAGATGTTTCTTTTTTATTTCAATTTACGAAAACTTTTTTTAACCAACTTTTCGGCAAACTTAATTACCTTATTAATTTCCTATTAAATTCAATAACTTTTCGTCTTCGACAAAATTTCCTACCGAGCGTCAATAATCCTATTTTTTAGAAAGATTTTTTCAAAACTACGCAATTTTTTTTTTATTTCTTTGTATTAAGATGCTCAACACACTAACGAAGCAGTTTGGGAGTACAAAGTGTTAAAGAACAATTCACAAGGCTACGGCCTCGTTTCCATTATTATTCATTGGCTGTCGGCCATCACTGTTTTTACACTTTTCGGCTTAGGTTTATACCTTTCAGAGCTGAGCTACTACGACGAATTGTACCGCGTGATCCCACACTGGCATAAAAGCCTTGGCGTCTTACTGGCGCTAGCCGTTATCTTTCGTATTGTTTGGATGGTGTCTCATCCATCACCCAAACCCCACGGCTCACCGGCAATGGCTAACGTCGCAAAAGCCGCCCACGGGGTGCTGTATCTGGCACTATTCAGTTTGTTTATTACCGGCTACCTTATTTCGACCGCCGATGGTCGTGCCATAGACGTTTTCGACTGGTTTAGTGTCCCCGGCTTTGGTAGCTTTATAGAAAACCAAGAAGACCTAGCCGGGCAAATTCACGAACTTATCGCTTATATAATCATGGGGTTAGCTGCATTACATGCGTTAGCCGCATTAAAACATCACTTTTTGGATCGGGATAACACACTGTCTCGTATGTTAAAACCGGTTCGTCATTCAAACGAAAATTAATCTGTAAAATAAAAGAGAACATAATTATGAAAAAGTTACTTTCGGCCTTGCTGTTCACCGCTTTTCTTAGCCCACTTGCACAAGCCGCCGACTACCAAGTCGATGTAAAAGGCGCGCACGCTTTCATCAACTTTAAAATCAGCCACTTGGGTTACTCTTGGTTAACTGGCCGCTTTAATGAGTTTGACGGTGAATTTACTTTCGACGATCAAAACCCAAACGGCGCAAAAATCATGCTAGACATCGACCCTGCCAGCGTTGACACAAACCACGCAGAGCGCGATAAGCACATTCGTAGCAAAGACTTCTTGAACGTTAAAAAGTTTCCAAAAGCAAAATTTGAAAGCACGCATATCACGCATGAAGGTGACGACAAATTCAAAGTGATTGGCAACCTAACCATGCACGGCGTCACCAAGAAAATTATTATTGATGCAAACAAAGTCGGTGAAGGGAAAGATCCTTGGGGTGGTTACCGCGCTGGTTTCGCGGGTACAACTAAGATCAAAATGGAAGATTTCGGTATCAAAAATGTTTTAGGTCCAGCTTCTGCTGAAATTCAATTCGACCTTCACATTGAAGGCATCCGTAAGTAATTAAAAGAAACGCGTCACGGCTCACCTCTGTGACACCTGTACCCTGAAAGCAAAGCCAACTAGCGCCGAAGTGAGGTTATCTAGTTGGCTTTTTTACAGGCAATTTTAAGGCTTGATAATGTGCGTGATCTTTTCCTGAGTGGAATTAGCACTTAAAGTAATAGCCACACTTTGGAAGTAATCATTCGAATTCGCCAGCGCTTCTGTGATTTTATCGCCAATTGCAGTTAGTATTGCAGGTAAAGTTGGCCTATAGCCACTGTTGAACATACACTCTCCTGCTTTTCCTTCAATCACTTCTTCCTTGCCTGTGCTCGCATTAAGTGCCAACTCTTTAAAAGTATCGCCTGAACGCCCCATCAGCTCGTAAGGGTTTAAAATGATCTGGTTATCGCGAAGCACTGAGTGAACGATTTCTTCTAACTGAATTTTAGAAACGTTCTGACAAAGCGTATCCATCTTTTCTTCGGGTCTTGAATAGTAACCACTGGGGTTAATTTCGTTTGTAAAAGTCATTTCTACCGAGTAGTCATCGGCGGGATAAAATGTTTGTACCAGATCCTTGTTTTCCACAAACTCTAAAACCATTCTAGACACTGATTTGATCGTAAAAAGACGAGTATACTCTTAAGCATGAATATGCATTTTCTTAGTTCCTTTTCCATTAATTATTCGGCAACAAGAATAAGGTAGTTTTTTTACTTTTCAACATACTCAAGCTCCTACTTTAGCCTGTGATGCTTTGGTCTTATTGCAATGCCAAAGTGCAATCAACAAGCAACAAGCAACACAAGGGATAAATTACCACCCAATGAAATCGCTTTCAAAATAGTGAATTCACATAAATTTTTTCTTTATTTTTCTTTGATCTAGCTTTGTGCCCTTACAGATCGGAAGAGC
>CAXRCC010000114.1:0-40445 GCA_964228975.1 Paraneptunicella sp.
AGAGCGCGCAGGTGCCGATGGTATCACGGTGCATTTACGAGAAGACCGTCGTCATATTAAAGACAGAGACGTGCGCATCTTGGCAGAAACTATTAACACGCGTATGAATTTGGAAATGGCAGTAACCGACGAAATGTTAGACATTGCTTGCCAAGTTAAACCGACGTTCTGCTGTTTAGTTCCTGAAAAAAGAGAAGAACTAACCACAGAAGGTGGGCTAGATGTTGTTGGGGGCTTCAATAAAGTAAAAGCCGCTACTGAACGCTTAATGGAAGCTGGCATTGTTGTATCGTTGTTTATTGATACCGATCCTCGCCAAATTGAAGCTGCTAAAAATTGTGGCGCAGAATTTATTGAAATTCACACAGGGCATTACGCTGATGCGGTTGATGAAAAGCAAGCGGGTAGTGAGCTGGAAAAAATTGCCAAAGGGGTTACCTTGGGGCACGAACTGGGGTTGCGCGTTAATGCAGGGCATGGATTGCACTATCATAATGTAAAACCTGTTGCTGCTTTGCCGGAAATTGTCGAGTTGAACATCGGTCATGCCATTATTGCGCGTGCTGCGTTTGATGGGTTAGACAAAGCGGTTTCGGATATGAAGCGTTTAATGCTTGAAGCACGAGCTTAGCATTATTGCTTTTACAATCATCATTAGTACTGAATTATCTTATTGATTGGTCATAGGAATTTATTGTGGTTAAAGCATTTCATCCACCTAGAAAGCCCCGTAAACAAAAAAACAATACTCAGTTAGCAACCATCGAGCTGAGTATTGATGCTTTAGATCATGAAGGGGTAGGGGTTGCTCGGCAGCATTCGCCGATTGCATTTGTGAGCGGTGCTTTACCACAAGAACATTGCTTAGTTGAGGTGATTGATCGCAAGAAAAACTTCATGAAAACGCGGGTTAAGGCAGTATTAACGCCTAGTCCGGAACGACAAACACCCATTTGTCAGCATTTTGAACAATGTGGGGGCTGCCAAACGCAGTATGTTGCACCTGATGTCATGTTAGGGCATAAGCAAATCGCGATGACGCAGTTACTTGATAAGCTCACTCGCGGCGCTGCACTCACATTGGATGGGCAACTCCCTTGGGAAAAGCCAATCGTTGACGTTCCAACCGGGTATCGACGAAAAGCGCGTTTAGCGGTGGATTTTCGCAGGGAGAATGCGCCCAGAATAGGGTTTCGTGGAAAAGGCTCCGGCAATGTTGTCGATATCGACACTTGCGTTGTGTTAAAACCCAAACTGCAAGCGCTGTTAACGCCTTTGCGTGAGCTTTGCTTGGCGTTGAATAACAAACGCGCAATCGGGCATGTGGAATTGCTCCAAGGTGATGCTGAGCAAAATAATACGTTGGATGACAGTGAGCCGCTGGTGGTGTTTCGTATTACCAAGGACTTACCTCAACAAGATTTATCAGCATTGAAAGCGTTTGGCTCTCATCATGGTTGTTCCGTTGCACTTGAGTCCAAAAACAAAGGGATTGAATTGCTGACAGGTGTTGGTGCAAATATTGGATATCACCTACCTCAGGGTATTCGTATTCAAGCCGGAGCCAATGACTTTATTCAAGTTAATCCCGCAGTTAATCGTCAAATGGTTAGCACGGCTTTATCTTGGTTAGCCGTAAAAGAAGACGATCGTATAATTGATTTGTTCTGTGGACTGGGTAATTTTAGTTTACCAATGGCATCAAAAGCAGAAAAAGTGATTGGTATTGAAGGCGTACCTGAAATGGTGCAAAAGGCTTCGGAGAATGCACAATCAAATGGCATTCACAATACAGAGTTTTTCTGCCGAGACTTAGACGAGCCAGAGGCGTTAAAGAAGTGGCAGCAAAGCGGCATTAATAAAGTCGTGCTTGATCCCTCAAGGATTGGGGCTAAGAATGTGATGTCGCAAATCGTGGAACTCAAACCGGAAAAAATACTCTATGTTTCTTGTAATCCGGCGACATTCGGCAGAGATATTGCTTCACTGGTGGAAAGTGGTGAGAAGAAGAAACCAAAATATCAGTTAAGTAAAATCGCCATTTTAGATATGTTCCCCTACACTGCGCATACAGAAGTTATCGCATTATTTGAGCGCAGATAAAATAACTTAAAAAGAGATTAAAGAGAGTCATGGTTTCAATTCGCAAGGTTCATCAAGCTGATCGCCCCGGTTTTGCAGAGTGGCTAGCGCAGTTAGACCTACCAGAAACCACCAAAGAGAAGTTGGCTGCAACTTCTGAGCAGCCTGAAAGCTTGCTCATTGGGCAAGAGATGGTGGAGATTTTGCACGAGTTGCAAATGGATGACCAAACCCTTCAGGCCGCCCTTATTTTCCCTTATTGTCAAATTCACGAGCTCGATTCAGAGCAAATCAGAAGCCAGTTTGGCGAAGAGATTTGCCACCTTGTAGAAGGGGTGCGTGAAATGGATGCTATCCGCAGCCTTTATGTCACTCAACATGTGAGAGCCAACGAAGCGCAGGTTGATAAAATCCGCCGTATGTTACTGGCCATGGTAAAAGATGTACGTGCTGTGCTGATAAAGCTTGCTGAGCGAATTTGCCGACTACGACAACTAAAAAATGCCAGTGAAGAATCTAAAGTCATTGCGGCAATGGAGTGTTCTAATATTTATGCTCCGCTAGCCAATAGGTTGGGTATTGGCCAACTAAAATGGGAGCTGGAAGACCTCGCTTTTCGCTATCTTCACCCAGATACTTACAAAAATATCACTGCAATGTTGGCCGAAAAGCGCTCCGACAGGCAGGACTATATCAACGACTTTGTAGAAGAGTTACAGCAGCAACTGGACAAGGCCGATATTCAGGCAGAGGTGCAGGGGCGCCCTAAGCACTTCTTCAGCATTTGGCGAAAAATGCAGAAGAAGAATTTAGATTTCAAAGAGCTTTTCGATATTCGTGCAGTGCGTGTTGTTGCAGAGCGAGTACAAGATTGTTATTCCACACTTGGGCTGGTTCATTCGGTTTGGAAGCATATTCCTAAGGAGTTTGATGACTATATTGCAACTCCTAAAGGAAATGGTTACCAATCTATTCACACCGTAATCATTGGGCCAGAAGGCAAAGCGATAGAGATTCAAATTCGTACCGCTCAAATGCACGATGATGCAGAGTTGGGCGTGGCAGCACACTGGAAATACAAAGAAGGCAAGAGCGGCAGCGACGAGAAGTACGAAGAAAAAATCGCTTGGTTGCGTAAAATCTTGCAATGGCAAGAAGAAATGGCCGCAGATCGGGAGATGGTCGAAGAGCTGCGCAGCCAAGTATTTGAAGATCGCGTGTATGTTTATACGCCAAAAGGTGATGTGCTTGATTTGCCCACAGGAAGCACACCACTTGATTTCGCCTACTATATTCACAGTAATGTTGGGCACCGCTGTACAGGGGCAAAAGTAGCTGGACGAATTGTGCCGCTCACTTATAAATTGCAAACGGGCGACCAAATTGAAGTGTTAACGAGCAAGAACATTAACCCTAGTCGAGATTGGATGAACCCAGCATCGGGTTACATTCACTCTTCCCGAGCGCGTGCAAAGATCCAAACCTGGTTTAAAAAACAGGATAGAGATAAGAATTTAGTGGCAGGCAAAGAAATGCTGGATGCAGAGCTTGTTCGCGCACGTTTAACAACCGATGGGTTGGATAAAGCGGTAGAGCGATTTAATGTTACTACGCTGGATGATTTGCACGTTGCTGTAGGGGCAGGTGACGTCCGTATCATGCAGGTGATTAATTTCTTGCAGCAATACCAGCGCCCCGAGCCAGACATTGAGCCGAAGACAATTAAGTCGTCTCGCGCTAAAAGTGGAGCAGGGGGCAAAGAGCACATTATTGTGGAAGGCGTTGGTCGCTTAATGAGCCAAATTGCGGGTTGCTGCCAGCCGTTGCCGGGTGATCCCATTGAAGGCTATATCACCATAGGACGCGGTGTCAGTGTTCACAAAACTGGGTGCGAGCAATTGGCGCAGTTGTTAGAACAACACCCTGAGCGGGCAATCGAAGTCAACTGGGCGCATGACCTGCAAGAAAAATTCCAAGTTGCCTTGGATATCATTTGCTGGGACAGAGATGGCATTTTACGCGATTTAACAACGGTGCTTTCTAACGAAAAGGCAGGGCTGTTAAGCGTAGAAACGGTGGCACAAAAGGACGATCAAACCGCACGAATCAAATTGACAATTGAGGTGAAAAACTTGAATAGTTTGGCGCGTACTATGAAACGTATTCAAACTGTTCCAAGTGTGATTGAAGTGATTCGTACGAACCACTAATAACTCATTGCAAACCCTTTAGGTTAGGCTTATGCTCAAGTAAGTCTAACCTACTGAATACTTGACCTTTCGTCATGGATAATGCTTTTAAACAGGTTGAGCGATTGCTACAGATAATGGAGCAACTTCGTCATCCTGAAACCGGGTGTCCGTGGGACACTCAACAAACCTTCCAAACTATCGTTCCCTATACTCTTGAAGAAGCTTATGAAGTGGCAGACGCCATTGAGTTTGGCTCAATGGACGATGTAAAAGATGAGCTGGGAGACTTGCTGTTTCAAGTGGTGTTTTACGCACAGCTGGGAAAAGAGCAAGGCGATTTCGATTTTGAAGCCATTGCACAAAATGTATCGGACAAATTGGTTCGACGTCACCCTCATGTATTTGCCGAAACTCAAGTTGACTCTAGCGACGCCGTTAACGTTAATTGGGAGCAAATTAAACAGCAGGAGCGAGAAGCGAAGGGCATTGTTGATAATAGTGTATTGGCGAATATTCCTAAGGGAATGGGGCCGCTAATTAAAGCGCAGAAGTTGCAAAAACGCTGTGCAAAAGTAGGCTTTGATTGGCCAGAGTTACCCCCTGTTTTCGATAAAATTGCAGAAGAAGTGGATGAGATAAAGGCAGAACTTGCGTGTTCTCAACCACAAGAAGCGCGACTAACCGAGGAAGTGGGGGATTTGTTTTTTTCGGTGGTGAATCTTGCTCGTCACCTCGGCGTAGATGCAGATGCAGCTCTTCGGGTAGCGAATAACAAGTTTGAAAAGCGCTTTCGTCAGGTGGAAGACGAATTACAGCAACAAGAAAAAGCACCAAGTGATGCCTCACTAGAAGAGCTGGAATCACTTTGGCAAAAAGTTAAAACCGAATAGCAGTACATTTATTTTAGGAGCCACACACATGAAAGTTATTGGTCTGCTCGGCGGTATGAGTTGGGAAAGTAGTCAAGTTTATTACAAGGCTATTAACGAAGGCATAAAACAATCTCTCGGCGGTCTGCATTCGGCCAAACTCGCCATGTATAGCATCGACTTTGCTGAGCTAGAGGTGTTACAACGGGCAAGAAACTGGAAGGCTGCTGCGGTGATGTTAATTGATGCGGCGAAGCGCTTAGAAAAGGCGGGCGCTGACTTTCTCATCGTAGGCACAAATACCATGCATATTGTGGCTGAACAGGTGGCAGACGCCATTGATATCCCACTTATTCATATTGCCGATGCAGTCGGTGAAGCGATAGCTAAGCAGGACTTAGACAGAGTTGCGTTGCTTGGCACTGAGTTTACGATGACCGAAGCTTTCTATCGCGTAAGGTTGCAAGAAAACTTCGGCCTAGATGTTATCACGCCGAATAAGGCTGCACGTAAAGTGGTTCATGACGTGATTTATGATGAGCTGTGCAAAGGTGTGATCTCAGAAACATCAAGGGAAGCCTATTTGGGTATTATTGATGAACTTGCGAAGCAAGGGGCACAAGGTATTATCCTAGGCTGCACTGAAATTGGTTTGTTGGTTCAGCAACAGCACTCTCCACTTCCCTTGTTTGATACCGTGCAGTTGCACGCAGATAAAGCGGTAAGTTATGCTCTATCGGAAAGCTCACTAGATGTGCTGCTCTAATTGATTGGGTAGTCCAACGTTTTTCTTTGTACTTGGGGGATGCGTGTACAGCGCCAAATCCCTCGCTCTATCACAAAGCAGTGTAATGCTTTGGATGTAATCTACTTTTGATTGGTCCTGTTCTGTAATGAGTTCGGACGCAGTAAAAGCGAATTGTAACGCGGTTGTTTTGCTCTTTCCTTCTGGCATTGCTCGAATTAAATCTTGTATCGCCTCAACACGATTATAAGCTTGGTCAACTTCTTTGATGTAAGTTTCTGAGGTCAATGTTCTGAACCCGTCACAGGTGGTGAGCCTGACTTGATTTTCGAATTGATGCGGCGCGATAGGAACCACGTTATCTGCATGAGCATAGTTACCAGTGAACGCTATATCTTGCTCGTCTGGCGATAAGTTCGAACGAGTGAATAGTCCAACGGGTAGGAAAAGGCTAGTCAGGATAATGACGTTGTTCAAATGGCTTAAAATCGTGCGTATATCCCATAACCACCAAGCTTTATCTCTCCCGTAATTAATGGCTGTGCTGGCATTTAGCGCAACCACGTTTCTGTCGACGTGAACCATCAGAGTCAGCGCGAGTTCGAGAAGCAGTAAGCCGATGGCGAGCTTAATCTGCCAGTGAAAAACAAACCCTCTTATTTTGTTGTAAAAATAGGCAAGTAAGGTTAATACTAATGTTGAGATAGCCAAGTATAAGTAGTGAACTTTTACAGGTTCGTATAAATAGGCGAGCCATTGTGAATAAGTGATATGAGCAAATGCGAAAATAACAGAAGCAAATAACGCGAAGTGGGTGATAGGTTTATGTTCCGGCCTAAAGCAATAGTTGTATATTGCTGCAATTAAAAATCCGATAGTCCAAACATTACTGATTACAAAGGCAATTGCTAAATCCAACATTCTATAATTCTATCTGCTCTTTTCTTCAAGCCAGGAGAGTTCCTGGCTTTGTTTATGTCCGTCAGGAAATCATGGATCACCACTCACACCTGGCCCTAATAGTGATGTTGTACCACTGGAAACTATTTTATCCAATAAACAATTCAACGACCAGTTGTTACACTTCGCTTGTATTTGGATTTCTTTTCCATTATTAAGCTTTTGATCTTTTAAATTGATTTCAGTTGCTGACGTCATAAAAGGCAGCATAGTCATGACTGCCACTGCTATTAACTTGTCTTTTTTCATATATACCTCTTTGATAAATGGGCCGTGTTGTAAACTCGGACGAATACTATCTATCGAAACGGTAAAAATGTAGTCCAATATAGTACCAATTCAGGTAACCTAATTTCTTGATTTGATTAAATATTTAATGATTTCAAATACTTTTATTTGAGCGGGGAGAATGAAAAAGTGTCTTTTTGTAATTAAAAAGATAACTGAAAAGTTTTCAATTATTTGAATGTGTATTTTCTTTTATGTGTAAATTGAAAAAATTAATAAACTAGAGCTTTTGAATAAGTTAAATGTTATGGGCGCCTTTATCTTTTTATGTGGGATAAAGGCGCTTAAGGTCAGTTTTGCGCTAGTCTAAAGTGCAGAATAATGCTTCTTTACTCAGTCCTTGTGCGGACAACTGTTCTCTTATCTTTCTTAAGGCTTCCACCTGAATTTGACGAACACGCTCCCGTGTTAAACCAATTTCGTACCCCACATCTTCAAGAGTTGATGGCTCATAACCTAGCAATCCGTAGCGTCTTGCAAGGACTTCTCGCTGTTTAGGATTGAGTTCATGTAACCAGTCAATAATACTGGTTTTGACATCGCTATCTTGAAGTTCGTCTTCAGGGCCGTTGTGTTTCTCATCCGGAATAACATCGAGTAATGCTTTTTCGTTGTCTAAACCGAATGGCGAATCCACTGATGTGATCTTTTCGTTCAATCTAAGCATTTTGCTTACGTCTTTAACGGGACGATCGAGCGCTTCAGCAATTTCCTCAGCAGTGGGTTCATGGTCCAACTTCTGAGCAAGTTCGCGTGATGCTCGCAGATACACGTTGAGCTCTTTAACGATATGAATAGGGAGGCGAATAGTTCGCGTTTGGTTCATAATCGCACGCTCTATGGTTTGACGAATCCACCATGTTGCGTAAGTTGAAAACCTAAATCCTCTTTCGGGATCAAATTTTTCAACAGCACGGATTAAACCTAAGTTGCCTTCCTCGATAAGATCGAGCAGGGCGAGACCGCGGTTGTTATACCGTCTTGCGATTTTAACGACTAAGCGCAGATTGCTAACAATCATGCGTTGCCGTGAGCTGTCGTCGCCTTTTAAGGCGCGTCTTGCGTAGAAAACTTCTTCTTCAGCTGAAAGCAAAGGCGCATAACCGATTTCACCCAAATAGAGTTGAGTGGCGTCTAAGCTTTTCGGGTTTCCTTCCTGGTTTGATAATGCTTCCTCAAGCTCTTCAGCTTGTGTTGTTTGGATTAAGCCTTCTTGTTCGTTGTTTAAGGCTTCCAGTTCTTCGACTGAGGTATTTTTTGCCATGATTAGTTTCTCCAACATGGAATCAATGTATACCTATCCCCCTTTTTATTTTTATTCTTCTTATTATTTTTTATTCTTCTTTTTCGTATTTTTTATCTTTTGGGTAAATACCTTAATGGGTCGACCGACTTTCCTTTATACCGAATTTCAAAGTGCAGCATTGTACGGTCTGTTCCTGTATTTCCCATGTGAGCAATTAGCTGTCCTGCTTTAACCCACTGTTGTTCCTTAACTTTGATAGAGTCATTGTGCGCGTAGGCACTTAAATATGACTCTGAGTGCTTGATAATGACAAGCTTTCCATATCCTCGCAAAGCATCTCCAGTATAAACAACCTTGCCATCAGCAGCGGCCTTGATAGACGCGCCTTTATTTCCTGCAATGTCGATACCTTTGTTACCCTCAGCGGCAAGGGAAAATTTATTGACAATCTTTCCTTGGTGAGGCCAACGCCATTTACTAACACCTGCCGGAAATGGCGATTTAGGTTGTTCTGCGTTGCGATTTACGTGTTTACCATACGCCTTCTTTTTTTTGTGATCAACCGTCTGATTCGAGGCTGTTTTGGCTTGTTTTTTCGGTTTCGGTGCCGCTGGTTTTTTCTGTCGATTATTTGACGGGACTAAACTGATACGCTGCCCAGGGTAGATGGAGTAGGGTTTTGAGATATTATTAATAGAGGCAATTTGTTGAAAGTCTCGCCCTGCTGAGAAGGCAATTGAGTACAAAGTGTCGCCTTTTTTGACAATATAATATTTTGATTTAACTTGTACTTTTTTTATTACTTTTTTGCTGTTTTTTTCGCCAATGTTGACAACGGGTGCAGGCCCTGTTCGAGAGCTGCACCCATTGATAAATAAGGTTATCAATGCCAGAACTAAGACGAAATAACACTTATTTTTGGTCATGATTGTTACCTAAGCATAAGGTAGGCGACGATGGCTAAAATAATGGTTGCCCAGCCTATCCAGTCTACATACTTTCTGAGCTGCTGTTCCATTTTTTCGCCGCCCCAGTACATTAGGCCAGCGACTAAGTAAAATCGTAAACCACGGCTGATGGTAGAGGCGAGGATAAAGGGAATAAAGGCCATGCCGAGAAAGCCTGCGCTAATCGTAAAGATTTTATATGGGATAGGGGAGAAGCCAGCAAGAAAGACGACAGCAATGCCGTACTCTTCAAACCAACTGATGGCGAGTGCGAGTTTATCGCCGTAACCCCAATCAACAATCACAGGCTCAATGTAAGATTCAAAGGCCAACCAACCGAGTAAATAGCCACAAATACCGCCTAATACGGAAGATAGCGTTGTGATTAAGGCATAAAACCAAGCTTTCATTCTGTTTGCTAGCGCCATTGGGGCAAGCATAACATCTGGGGGAATAGGGAAGAATATCGATTCACAGAAGCCCAATGTGAACAGATAATACTGGGCGTTTTTGTGTCTAGCCCAGGTTAAGCAAACATCGTACAGCTTTTCAAACATTTTCAAGATAGATCTCCGGGAACAAGGGGAACAAATCTGACATCTTCTATACGCTTTTGTTCAAACTGATTGCCTTTTCGGGTGATAAGTAACAGTGATTGGGAGTCTGTGCCAACAGGAATAACCAGTTGTCCGCCGTCTTCTAGTTGTGGCAGTAGCTTCTGGGGAAGCGAGCTGGCAGCCGCAGTCACGATAATCGCATCGTATTGTCCTTTGCTTGCCCAGCCTTCCCAGCCATCACCGTGCTTCATGCTGACGTTGTGTAAATCGAGCTTTTGCAAGCGACGTTTTGCTTGAAACTGCAACGATTTAATACGCTCTACGGAATACACTTGACCAAATACTTGTGCAAGGATAGCGGACTGATACCCAGAGCCAGTACCAAGCTCTAACACTTTGCGGTGCGGGTGATCGCCATTGAGTAAAAGCTCAGTCATTCTGGCGACAATATATGGCTGTGAAATGGTTTGGCCTTGCCCAATAGGCAGCGCAGTATTTAAGTATGCTTGATGTTGCAGCGCTTCAGGGATAAAAAGCTCTCTTGGGGTACTCGCGATGGCTTTGAGTACGGCAGGATGAGCAATTCCTTCCTTTTTCAGTAGTTGGGCGAGCGCTTCGCCTTTTCTGGTAATTTGAATGCTATGTCTGCTCATTGTCGTTACAGTTTTTCAATCCACTGTTGCATTTCTTCTAAGCTCTTGTATGCCGTCATGTCAACGGTAATAGGGGTAACGGAACAGTAACCGTTAGCGACAGCATGAAAATCTGTTCCTTCGCCCGCGTCTTGTTCTTGACCGACTTTACCATACCAATAAATTTCTCTTCCTGCGGCATCTTCTGCTTTAACCATGGACTCTGCACGGTGTCTTCTGCCTTGTCGGGTGACTTGCATGCCTTTAAGTTCATCAAACGGAATATTAGGCACATTCACGTTTAAAATTTGGTCGGGTTTTAGCGGGTGCTCTTTGAGGTGGCGAATGATGTTTCTGACAACAAGTGCGGCGGTTTTAAAATGCTCTCCCGTTCTGCTGTTCAAAGAGACAGCGATGGCGGGAAGCCCCATATAACGCCCTTCTGTTGCTGCGGCAACGGTTCCTGAATAGATGACATCATCGCCCAAATTAGGACCGTGATTGATGCCCGACACCACAAGTTCTGGGTCGCTATCGAGGAACTGGTTAATGCCGAGGTGCACACAATCTGAAGGTGTGCCATTAACAGAGTGAAAACCATTCGACATTTTTTGTATACGCAGCGGATACATTAACGACAGTGCGTTGCTTGCCCCGCTGCAATTTCTGTCTGGCGCGATGACGGTAACATCGTGCTCCTCGGCAAGCACGTCATAAAGTGCGGCTAGCCCATCAGCGTGAACGCCATCATCGTTGCTGAGTAAAATTTTCATTCCACCGTTCTCCTAATCTGTCGTTACCAGCTCTCTGAGCACTGAAGTTGCGAAGCAACCCGGAGGTAAATAAAACGCCAGTGAAAGGGTGTCGCCATTTAATTCCCAGTGCATTTTCAGTGGGAATAACCAAATAGGGCGACGTTCTTGTTTCAAGCCTAACGTTTCTAATAAAGCGCATTGCGCTGGATGTGCGGTTGCAATGCTGGATTCCAGTGCCAAAGCGGCCTCTGAACTGCCTAGCTCTCCTTTCCCCCAAAGCGGTGCTGAGAGTTGAATATCTTGTTCATTTAAGCGAGCCTGAATCATAGCATCCGGTTCCTCGCATTTAAAAAAACTATTGCTGCCATTGAGCATCAGTAAGTCGCCTTTCATTGCACTTTGTAAAGGGCACTTTTGTGCGAGTGAATGCTCAATTCGGCCGTGAATAAATTCGTTAAATAGCCACGAACGCAGCGCTGAAATAGCCATTGAGCGCTTGTTTCGATTGCGAATGGTTTCACCATCAATCATTTTTTGTGCAAGTTCTAAATTACCGCCGCGTCGTTTAACAGCAGGTGTATCGGCAGTAACTGCAGGTGTATCGGAAGCCGCGAGCGCATTTTTATCGTCGATATCGCTCGTGCTTGACGTTTGCAACCCTGCATCGGAGGGCGCAGCTGGCAGGCGAATTTCACCAAAGCGTTGTGGACCAAAATAATTGGGCACCCCTTCTTTTTTTATTTTTTCTAGACGCTCGACTAATCCATCGGTGTTGCTTAAGTTGCGCAGCGTGATTTGAAACAAGTTACAGTCTAAATTCCCAGGGCGTAACTTTTTGTGATGCCTTTGCGTTTTGAGTACTTCCGCTCCAGGTAAGTTAAATTCTGCCCAATTGGGCATGTCTTTGCCCGGCATATGTAAACTAAACCATTGCTCGGTGACAGCGAACTTATCTTTTCTGCCAGCATAGCTCACGTTGCGTAATGGAATTTGCGCAAATTTGGCCAATTGTTCAGCGACAAATGCAGTGTTGAGTTCTGTTTTCCTCAACCAAACCAATACGTGTTCGCCTTCACCAAGTGGTTCAAAAGTGAGAATTTCTTTTACGGTAAAATCCGCAGGAGTGGCTTTTAATACGGCGCTGATAGTGGGTTTACCGTGAAAATAGTGCCAATGATCTGTGTGCATTGTGGATGAAGTCATTGTGTGAACTCGTTTTTATTATTGTTGTTATTGCCTACTCATTCTGGCTTTTGAATGAGTAGAACATTCGCGTAGCTTGCAATTCCTTCTTTTCGTCCTGCAAAACCTAGTTTTTCTGTTGTTGTTGCTTTGACATTAATTTGCCCAATATCGCATTGGCAATCTTGTGCGATGTTTTTTCTCATGGCTTCAATATGAGGGGCCATTTTCGGTGCTTGGGCAACAATGGTGCAATCCAAATTATTCAGGATATAACCCTTTTGTGAAACTTCGTTGATCACTTTTCGAAGCAATAATCGGCTATCGACATTTTCAAATTCTGCAGAGGTATCTGGAAAATGATAACCAATGTCTCTTAGTGCAAGTGCGCCTAAAATGGCGTCGCATATCGCGTGCAAAAGTACATCACCATCAGAATGCGCTATTAAGCCCATGTCATGGGGAATGGATTCTCCACCAATAATAACAGGGCCATCACCGCCAAATTTGTGGACATCATAGCCTTGGCCAATACGTAATAGTCCTAATGATAGTGAATTATGATGCATTTTCGCCTCGGCTTTTTAGGTAAAATTCCGCAAGTTGCAGATCGTGTGGGTGAGTCACTTTAATATTGCTGGCACAGCCTTCCACGATATGCACTTTGCCCTGTTGCAACTCGATGGCAGAAGCCTCGTCAGTAATATTTAACGACTGCGATAATCCTTGCGCCAGCGCATTATACAATGCTTCTGCGGGGAAAAATTGGGGCGTTAGAGCGTGCCATAGGTTGGTTCTATCAACCGTGTGATCAACGTGTAAAGACGGCATTGACGCCGTTTTTGTAGTCGAGCTCTCAACACCGCGTTTCATTGTGTCTCGCACTGGAGAAGCAAGAATGCCGCCGTGTCCGGTTTGCGTTAACTGCAATAAGGCTGAGATGTCAGTGGGATTAACGCAAGGCCTTGCTGCATCGTGCACCAGTGCCCATTCTTTCTTGAAATCGGCGCTGTGTGACTTTAGCCACGACAGCCCTGATAAAACGGAATCTGCTCTTTCTTTACCGCCAGGAACCGTTGTTAACCAAGGGGCGCTGGCAATAGGCAGATCGGCAAAGTATTCATCTTGAGGGCTAATGGGCAAAATAATGTGGTGAATTTGCGGGTGAGATATCAGTGCCTCAAGTGTCCACTCAATAAGGGTTTTGCCCAACAAAGGCAGGTATTGTTTTGGGCACGCTGCCTTCATCCTTTTGCCCACGCCAGCAGCGGGAACAATCGCATAAAACTGACGGCGTGAATTAGCGCTTTGTGTTGTTGTCATTGATGTTCTTTTTGAGGTTGATAAATAAGAGTACTACTTCAATGTCTTATCTTTCTGCTGGCAAAATACGATAGAAAGTTTCGCCCGGTTTAATCAGGCCAAGCTCGTTGCGAGCTCTTTCTTCTATGGCTTCTAAACCGATTTTTAAATCTTGAATATCCGCGCGTAACAAGCTGTTCCTTTGTCTGAGTTTTGCGTTTTGCAGTTCTTGCTTGGCGACTTCTTGTTCTTGATGTAAATAATCAGGAATGCTGTGCTTTCCAAGCCAGAGTCGATATTGCAATAACGCTAAGCAAACTAACAAGATCATGCTGACCCACTTGCCCATGAGATGTTACGCCTTCGTTCCGAGTATTGGGCTTTATTATGCGTATTTGATCTTAAGTCGCAACAAAAGAAAGGAAATTTGCATTAATTAAGGCAAAGCGTGTTAAGGAAGGGGGAATAAAAAGCCGCTTCCTTGCGGCTTCTCTATCCGTTAATCACCTAGGCTAAGCAAGGTAGTGTTACCGCCAATGGCAGTCACGTTATTACTGATGGTTTTTTCGGTGACAAAACGCGTGAGGTAGTGTGGTCCGCCGGCTTTAGGTCCTGTACCTGATAGGCCTTGTCCACCAAAGGGTTGAACACCAACGATAGCGCCTACTTGGTTGCGATTGATATACACGTTACCGACATCAATGCGGTCAGCTATATCAAACGCAAAGGACTCGTTGCGGCTGTGAATACCGAGTGTAAGGCCAAAGCCTGTGCCATTGATATCATCGATGACGTTGTCAAGCTGAGACGCTTTGAATCGCACAATATGCAAAATAGGGCCAAAGTGCTCTTTATCTAGGCTATTAATGCTATCGATTTCAATGGCTGTCGGTTGCACAAAGCTGCCGCCTTGGGCCATGTCAGGCATGGGGACCGTTGCCACCACCTTACCAGAGCGACCAATGCTCTCGATATGCGCTGTGAGATTGGCTTGAGCGGTGTGATCGATAACGGGGCCGACATCTGTTTTGTAGGATAACGGATCGCCTACCACAAGCTCTTGCATTGCACCTTGCAGTAAATCGATAACGCGATCAGCCACATCGTCTTGAACATACATGACTCGAAGCGCTGAACAGCGCTGACCAGCACTCTTAAAGGCAGAATCTCTCGCATCTGTTACAACTTGCTCTGGCAGAGAGGTGCTGTCTACGATCATGGCGTTTTGACCGCCCGTTTCTGCAATCAAGGTCGCGATGGCACCATCACGCTGCGCTAATGACATATTAATGTGTTTTGCCGTTGCGGTTGAACCCGTGAAACACACACCTGCAACGCGAGTGTCGTTAGTCAGTTGTGGCCCGATCACACTGCCTTTGCCCGGTAGCAATTGAATCACGTTTTTCGGGAAACCCACTTTTTGCATCAATTCAACCGTGCGGTGGGCAACAAGCCCAGTTTGCTCGGCAGGTTTGGCAAGCACGGTATTACCGCAAACCAATGCGGCGGCAATTTGACCGAGGAAAATGGCTAACGGGAAATTCCACGGGCTGATGCACACGAATACGCCCTTGCCTGATACGAAAATCTCATTACGCTCACCCGTTGGGCCAGGAAGTGTTGGATCTTCGTTGAACATTTTGCGTGCTTCGATGGCGTAGTAGCGGCAGAAATCAACCGCTTCTCTAACTTCATCAATACCGTCTTGCAGGGTTTTTCCTGCTTCCATGGTACAAAGTGCAATCATTTCGTGTTTGTTGGCATCAAGTTCATCAGCCAGCTTTTCAAGTAATGCTGCACGCGCCTCGATAGGCTGTTTATTCCAGCCTTTAAAGGCTTTATGCGCACTGCCTAGTGCTGCATCGGTTTCATCTGGTGTTGCCCAAAAAATCTCGCCTACTTGGTGTGCTCGGTTTTGCGGGCTGGTTACCGTAATCTTTTCACCTGCTGAACGCGTTTCGCCATCAATGATTGGGCCACCACGCCATTGTTTTTGGCTGTGTTGTTTTACCGCATCAAGGAAAGGCTTTTGCAACGACATAATATTCAAGTTTGTACCATCAGAGTTCTTACGGGTGTCGAAAATCTGAGTGGGCAATGGAATTTTGTTGTTGGCTAATTCAGGTGCTTGGAGCAAAGTTTCAAGCGGGTGATCAACGAGAGTTTCGACTGGCGTATTGGGATCAACCAACTTGTGAACAAATGAGCTGTTTGCACCATTTTCAAGTAAGCGTCGAACCAAGTACGGTAGAAGATCTTTGTGTGCGCCAACCGGGGCATAGGTTCTCACATTAAGTTGCTTACTTTCACCTAGCACGGTGTCGTAAAGCTCTTCACCCATACCGTGAAGGCGTTGGAATTCCATCTCACGAGTCCCTGCAATTTTTTTGATACATAAAAGCGTGTGAGCGTTATGCGTAGCGAATTGCGGGAAAATATTGCCTTGAGTGTGATCGCTTAGCAAAAAACGCGCGCAGGCTAAGTAGCTTACATCGGTGCTGGCTTTTCGGGTGAATACAGGATAGGAATCGATGCCCATTTCCTGACTCCACTTAATTTCAGAATCCCAGTACGCGCCTTTAACCAAGCGAACTGGAATTAAGTCGCCTTGTTCTTTTGCAAGTTGGTTTACCCACATCAATACAGGCAAGGCGCGTTTAGAGTAGGCTTGAACCACTAACCCTAAATTACCCCAGCCTTTTGAAGCGGTTGAGCGGTAAAGCTTTTCAAAAAGGCTTAGTGAAAGCTCTAGGCGATCCATCTCTTCTGCATCGATGCTGATACCTACATTTAAGCCACGAGCAAGCTCGATGAGTCCTGCTACGCGCTCATATAATTCGGATAACACGCGGTCTTCATTAGCGACTTCATAACGCGGATGCAGCGCAGAAAGTTTGATAGAAATCGTTGGAGGCGCCGGGTAGGTATCGGTAATTTTCTCAGCGCCAATGGCTTTGATGGCTTGTGAGTAATCCGCTAAATAACGTTTGGCATCGTCGTTTGTTAATGCCGCTTCACCTAGCATATCGTAAGAGTGTGTGTAACCTTTGGTGCGCTGTTTACGGCTGCTTTTTAACGCTTCCTCGATGGAGCGCCCAAGTACGAACTGTTTGCCCATGATTTGCATGGCAGCATACATGGCTTTGCGCACAACCGGTTCGCCCATTTTATTGACGAGTTTATCTAGCGCACTTTGCTCGTTTGATGGCGTATTGGTTTGCAAGATTTTGCCTGTTAATAGCAGTCCCCATGTCGAGGCATTAACCAGCAATGAGCCACTTTTCTTTAGGTGAGCTTCCCAGTTAGCACTGGAGAGTTTGTCTTTAATTAATGCATCGGCTGTAGCGGGATCCGGAATACGAAGCAAGGCTTCTGCTAAACACATTAATACGATACCTTCTTGGGTATCGAGGCTATATTCCTGTAAAAACTTATCAATGCTGTCGCCACCGTCAGTCTCTTTTCGGACACGGTTAATAAGGCCAATAGCATCCTGACGCAGTTTCACTTGCTCAGTTTCGTTTTCTTCCACAAGAGTAATTAATTCTCTTAAATACTCGGTTTCATCCACAATGTAATTATTGGTGATGATTTTTCTTAGCTCACTCAGTGAGGGGAGGGTATAAGCGTTGCTTTTGAGTTCACTTGCACGAAACATCGTTCTGCGTCTCCTGACATTGGAATTTAAACATCAGTCTTCAATTGGATCATTGTATTATTTTGTATCGATCCAAAGGCGTTATTTAACCTGAAATGGGGCAAATAACTACTGCAATATCAAAAAAGTTATCCGCCAAATAGGGAGGTTTTTAGGAACCTTATCTTGGCTTGCGCCATTATTTTCAATTTAATGATAAAGCCAATGCTCTTATGGTGGTAGGACCAGTGTGCGCATCGGCTTTTTGTAAAGAATTTAGAACAGGTGAAAAGCGGTGTGATTTACTACATCCACGTATCGTTGCGTTTTCTTCTTTTCGGCAACAGGGTGATGATCCAGCCAAGCACTACGCCACCGAAGGCAAGAAGACCGCCGCGAACAAACCAATCTCTTTGAGAATCAACGGTTTGCTTGGAAATGGTTTGCTGCGTTTGTTCGTGCTCCGCAAGTAACTGGTCATATTGTGTTTTCACACCCAATTTTTCCGATTCCAACTGCTCGATAATATTGTTCAATTCATCGATTTTAGCTTGCTTTTCGGTTAATTGATTATTCAGTGTGTCTACCTGTTCCTCTAAGGCGGGAATGCGCATCCTAACGCTCGCACTTTCAGTGACATGGCGTGCATCTATCCAGCCTTGTCGGTCTTTATTGTCGAGCACTTCGGCGTAGTTGCTTTCGGTATCAACCTGCAAAAGCCTGATTTCTGCGCCAGCAGAAACTGAGCCTAAAATGCGGTAGTTTCTGCCAGGGCCACTATGCAAAAAAGTGTAGAGATCATCGGTTACGTAGCGAGGCTCGCCTGTTGGGGCTGCGTTGTTCTGTGTATCGTTGCTCTGGGCGGCTACATGAGCGGAAAAGGTGAGTAATAAAACGAGAAGTAATCTTTGTGATGTCGCTACCAAGGTGGGCTCCCTGTTGAAACTATTATAACAAACAGGATGTTAGGAGGATTCGGTTAGAAAGGCAACCGCCTGAACACAGAAACTCATTGCTAAAAATAAGTTCTCGGGATAAGGTGCTTCTTTACTGTTAACTTTTTATTAAACTTTATTACCCCCGCCCCAAATGGACGATGAAATAGAACTGAAGCTATTAGTAAAACCAGAAGCTGGTGACCTACTTTATGAGAGCTTCATTAAAAATCGGCAGCCAAATAGTTCTCGCCGTTCTTCGCAACTTTATAATAGTTATTTTGATACCCCCGATAAAAAACTTCAATCCATGGGAATGGCTTGCCGAGTAAGAGGCAAAGATGGTCAATTTGAACAAACCATTAAAACCCGTGGAGAAGCGACAGGGGGGCTTGCACAAAGGCCAGAATATAACGTAGCCATTGAGGGAAATAAGCCAGAATTATCGCTTTTCACTGAAATCCAGTGGCCTGATTCCGTTTTCCTGCCAGAACTTCAAAGTGAAATTACCTGCTTGTTCGATACGCATTTCGAGCGGGATGTGTATCTTTTATCCCCGGATGACAATACAGAAATTGAATGTGTTTTTGATTCTGGGGTGATTGAAACTGCAAAACACCAAGATCCTATTTGTGAAATTGAGTTAGAGCTGAAAAAAGGAAGCGCTGCGGCATTGCTTAAAATGGCGCGTGATATTCTTGATGCGGTGCCGTTTCGTTTGGGCACGCAAAGTAAAGCTCAGCGAGGATACCGATTAGTAGACGGTGTTCGTCTTGAACGGATGCGTATTTCAGAAGCCATTTCTCAGCACGAATCTGGCAACATGGAAGAAGTACTGTTACAGGTACTAGATGAAGCTTTGCGCTTTTGGCAACACTGCGAACAATTCTATTTAGAAGAAGCAAAGCTACGTGAGCTGCAAGGTATTGCCAATGTTCAAGGGCTCGTGCATCGAGTTGCGCAATTATTTGGTGATTATTTTGAATGTCCCGAGTTAAAGGCGTTAGCTGATAAAGCGAAGTCGTTACGCCAATCATGGATGTGGGCTGAGCGGGTGGATGCTATTCGTGAGTTACGGTCAAGCAAAGGTGCGTTCAGGAAGAAGCTGGCGGAAAACAATCCCTTGATGAAGCAGTTGCGCAACAGCTTAAGGGAGTTACTCGACAATGGTCATCCCCAAGCGCGTTTCTTTGAACAGCAATATACTGCTGTGCAGCTCGATATTTTGTCGTTGATGGTTATGAAGCCGTGGCGTAAGCACAACCAAAAATATCTGGATCATTTCCAAAATGGCGCAGTGGAATGGGTGACGGAATCCATTAACAAAATTCAAGATGTGGTTAAAAATACGGCTCATCACTCGGCAGAACAGGCGCTGGAATCCTATTCTGTATTGAAAGAAATGGATTATTTAGCCCTATTTTTGCACGAAGAAATCCTTTATACGTCATATTCTTGTGAAGTAAATTGGCGTAATATGCTTGATGGTGTTATTGATTTATTAACGCTGCAAGTATTTGAAGAACATTTAGAAACAATGACGCTTGATGATAAAGCGGCCTTGTTAAAGTGGTGCCAACGTAAGCAGCGAGACACGTTAGCGCTAATGGGTGAGGTCCAATATGATGTGTGAGGCCTTAGTGTTCACATAAAGATCTTAACCAATTTTTGAATGAGCGATATGACTCCGGCATTTCAATTTTTTCTGATCATCATTGGCTGTGCGTGGGTGTTTCCGTTTGTTCTAGCATGGGTGCGATTCGATCGATTGCCCCATGCAAAATATCTCTTTATTAGCCTGCTTTTCTCTCCCTTAATTCTGCTTGATGAATTTCTTGTTGCCTTCAAGGTTCATTCCCAAGCGCCTTATTTACTTGGCGTTTTCGACTTTGTTCCCGTATTGGTTGTTGTTCTGGCGTTTTTGAGCGTTCAACGTATGTTGTTGGAACGGCCAGAAGATCCTATCCGGCATCTTTTAGTGGTTGCTTTGTTCGCGCTTGGCCAATTGCCGTTTTTGCTGATGAGTTCAGAAGCAAAAGTTACCCTGAGTGAAATGTCCATTGCGGGTGAATTTGCGCTGTTCTGGCACATTTATCTTTATCAATTCTTAACGGCCATTGTGATATTGGCTTACACCGCGTTTATTTTGATGGACTTAATTGAGCATAAAAAGCATTTAAAAGAACATGCTGTTGATTTGCTCTTTTACAACCTCACTTCTGTGTCGGTGATGTTTTCGATGATATTGGCTGTGGCGGCAACTGCTGTCATTACCGTGTTCATTGTCGCTTTTGACGTGCGTTTTGTTAGCTTTTGGCAGTATGGCTTAGCTATGTTGTATTCCGTGTCGTTTTGGTTAGTACTGATGTCGTTGGTAGGGAAGCGCCATTTTGCCTTAGCGCCATTTAGTTATGCGGCATTAAAAGGTGCTCGCTTTTCTGAGTCTCATTTAAAGGCGGTTTTAGAACGGGCAGAAGAGGCAATAGTGCAATCTAAGGGGTATCGCAAAAAAGGAGTTCGTTTAAAGCATTTGTGTGATATTGCCAAAGTGGAGCCTCTCGAACTGGCGGTAGCGCTGCAAACGCTGTTGCATAAGAATTTTAGAGACTTCATTTTTCATTATCGGCTTGAGTATGCCAAGGTGTTGCTAACGCAAACCGATGCGAAAGTGTCAACGGTGGCTAGGAAGTTGGGTTTCCATTCCGACAAATACTTGAGTGAACTTTTCGAACAATACATTGAGCAGTTGTCTCATCACGAGTCTACCGATGTGAACCATTTTGAATAAGCCTACCCAAAGTAATCATTCAATACATTTTGTGTAAATTGCTTACGTAAATAAAACCCTCGAGGTCGGGTTCTGATTGTTTTTCCGTTTTTGCCAATGGCATCGGTGAGCACATCGCCGTTGGCCGCTTTAGGCCTAAGTTGTAGATAAGCGCCATGATGTGCAGTAATGGCTTCAACATCGCCTAATACAATCATATCCATTAGCTCTTCCCAATCCTGTTTTAATTGCTGTTCTTGCTCAGGGCTTGGTTGCCATAAGAATCCAGTTCCTACCATTCTGTCCGCTGGTGCAAGGTCCCTACTGCCTTGAATCGGCAGCCATAAAACACGGCGAAGCTTGTTGTACACATTGGCGTTTTCCCATTGAATGCCTGTTAGTCCCATTAATGGAGCAAAACACACGTAAGTGGTTTCTAGTGGTCTTCCTTGCATATCGATTGGGATGGTTTTTAATTCAATACCCAGCTCTGGAAAATCTTGTTGTGGCTTTGAACCCGCTGTTGCACCTAACATCAACTCGATAAGCTGCCCACTCCAGCCTTTTTCTTGCTTGAAGTTTTTGGGCACATTAATGTTAGCGATTTCGGCAATCTCACCGAGGCAAAAGCCAGATAATGCTAGTACCCTTTGCATCAACTCTTCTTGATCACTGGGTGGGCTTTGGGGAACAGATAACGTCATGAAATTACTCGCTAACTCGGTGAATAGGCGGATTTGTTTTGTTAAAGCTTTGAAAGCGTATCAGTTTGTGGAAGAATGGAAAACATCTATAAGTTTATGCGCCCGGAGTCTAAGTGATAGATACAGAGGGGTTCCGCGCGAATGTTGGTATTATAATTTGTAATCAGCAGGGCCAAGTATTTTGGGCTCGACGTTACGGACAACATTCATGGCAGTTTCCGCAAGGCGGAATAGACGATGGTGAAACACCCGAGCAAGCAATGTATCGCGAGTTGCATGAAGAGGTCGGGCTAAAAGCCAATCAAGTAAAAATATTAAAAGTAACAAAAAACTGGGTACGGTATCGCTTACCAAAGCGTTTAATTCGACGTGACTCTACGCCAATTTGTATCGGACAAAAGCAGAAGTGGTTTTTACTGCAATTAACGTGTCCGGAAAATGAAGTCGATTTAGCGCACTCAGGGCATCCTGAGTTTGATGAATGGCGCTGGGTAAGCTATTGGTATCCCATTAGAAATGTTGTCTCTTTTAAACGAGAAGTTTATCGCAAAGTGATGAAAGAGTTTGTGCCTGTTGTGATGCCAAATCATCATGGCTCGAACCGCCATCACTTGCCTGAGCGGCCTCAAAAAAGAAGACGCAGGAGATAAGTTGCGGGTTGATTCCCGTAGGAGAAGTCATTAAGTAATGCTTACCAAACTAAAGGAAATTGTGCAGGAGATTGGCCAGATTCCGGTTTTGGATGATGCATTAACCTGTGTTGCACAACGTCTCGTAGAAGTCATGAATATTGATTGTTGCAGTATTTATTTGGCTGACTACCAGCAAAAGGTATTCGAGCTTGTTGCAACAGAGGGGCTTTCAGAAGACGCAGTGGGTAAGATTCACATTGGGTTTTCTGAAGGGATCATTGGCTTTGTTGGGCAAAAAGGTGAGCCTATTAATGTTGCCGATGCGCAAAGCCATTGGCGATATAAACATATTCCTGAGGTACAAGAAGAGTCTTATCACGGCTTTTTAGGTACGCCTATTATTCATCAACGCCGCGTTCTTGGCGTGATTACTATTCAAGATAAACACAAACGCAAATTTGGCGAGGAAGAAGAAGCTTTCTTGGTGACATTGGCTGCGCAAATGGCGCTGGAAGTGGCCAATGCAGAGGTGCGGGGTGTGTTGCGTATCAACGAATCCAACCATGAACCAAGTAAACGTCGCCATGTGATTTACGGTGTTCCTGGCTCTCAAGGATTGAGCATGGGCTTGGGAATTGTTCCTGAAGACCGTATTCAGCTCAAAGATTATATTCTCCAGCGCAGTGACGATATTTCTGAAGATATCGCCGTGTATCGAGAAGCGATTCTTGCCACCAAAGACGACATTCATGAACTGACGCAACGTGTTGCAGGCACGGTTCCTGAAGATGTTGCCTCCATATTCCAACTTTATGAGCAGCTTTTAGATGCCAATAGTTTAGGGCAAGAAGTCGAGTCGAAAATTTTAGAAGGTTGGAATGCACCCTCTGCGTTGAAATTAGTCATCGAAGGTTATCGTAATCGTTTTGCCATGATGTCGGACCCTTACATGCGAGAAAGGGCGATTGACGTTGAAGATCTTGGCGGGCGTGTATTTGCCTACTTAGTTAACGATAAAGTGGTGCCTGAAGTGGATGCGGACGAGATTATTCTGGTCGCAGAAATTGTTACCGCCGCGATGATTGCAGAGTACCCCATTGAAAAGCTCAAAGGGATTATTTCATTACAAGGTTCGGGAAATTCTCACACAGCCATTATGGCAAGAGCCATGGGGATCCCCGCTGTCATGGGGATGTCGGAAATCCCTCTTGCGGTATTCAACCGTTGTCCAATATTGATTGATGGCTATTCCGGCAGTATTAAAGTTAATCCTGAAGAAGCGGAAGTAAAAGGGTTTGAGCAGCTCATTATTGAAGAGCGAGAGCTGGATCAAAAAATCGCGAATTACGCTGGTTTGTGTGCAACAACACAAGATGGTGAAGAAATCGAATTACATATCAACGCGGGCTTGTCGGTTGAATTAGATTCTTCCTATTTAGCTTCTGGCGATGGCATTGGGTTATATCGAACCGAAATCCCATTCATGCAAAAAGAGCGCTTTCCATCGGAGCAAGAACAGGTGGATTTGTACCGTTCTATGCTGCAAGCCTACCCTGATAAATGCGTGACCATGCGAACGCTTGATGTGGGCGGCGATAAACCGCTGCCTTACCTTAGTTACGAAGAAGATAACCCGTTTTTAGGGTGGCGCGGCATTCGAATGACGCTTGATCATCCCGAAATTTTTATTGTTCAAGTACGGGCAATGTTGCGAGCGAGCATCGGCTTTTCGAATTTGCGTATTATGCTACCGATGATTACTTCGGTGTCGGAAGTGAGAGAAGCGAAACGACTGATCAACCAGGCTTACTCAGAAGTAAACGATGAGTGGCTAAAAGAGGGGGAAACGTTAAATCGCCCTGAAATTGGTGTCATGATCGAAGTGCCAGCAACGGTTTATCAAATACCGGCTTTGGCAAAACATGTCGATTTCTTTTCCATCGGCACCAATGACTTAATTCAGTACTTGCTAGCGGTGGACAGAAATAACCCAAGGGTATCGTCAATTTATAACAATTTGCACCCGGCGGTGCTAGCGGTACTGAAGCAAATTATTGAACAAGCGAATGCGGTGAACACCCCTGTTACGCTATGCGGAGAGTTGGGGGCGGATCCTGCGGCGATTATCTTGTTGCTTGCAATGGGGTATCGAAAGCTTAGCGTAAATGGGCATAACCTCGCCAAAATAAAATGGGTGGTCAGTAAAGTCGATATTCAGGATGCACAGCGTATTTTAGCGTGTGCAATGAGTGAGGCTGATCCGAATAGCATTAGTGAAATGCTAAATTTAGAGCTCGAAAATATGGAGCTTGGTGGTTTAGTTCGGGCTGGAAAATAATTGAATATCCGATAGGATGTCAGCCGCTTTCTAGTAGTCATTCTTCGAAACTTGATTCTTAACTGTTAACTAAAGGTGCGTCTTCTACGTACTAGGCTAAGTGCGGTCTGTACAATGTGGTGATAGAGACAACAAAATATGGCAAATAATTATTTAACTTTTCCTAACATCGACCCCGTTATCTTTGAACTGGGGCCGCTTGCTTTACGCTGGTACGGCTTGATGTACTTGCTTGGCTTTATTGCCGCTTTTTGGCTTGCCAAGCGTCGTTTGTATCGCACAGGCTGGACTGAAGAACAGCTCAGTGACTTACTCTTTATGGGGTTTTTAGGGGTTATTATTGGTGGCCGCATGGGCTACGTACTCTTCTATCAGTTTGATACTTTTTTATCCAATCCATTGTACCTTTTTAAAATTTGGTCTGGAGGAATGTCTTTCCACGGTGGCTTACTTGGCGTAATTGCCTCTTTGGTTTATTTTGCGAAAAAGCAGCAAGCTACGCTGCTGCAAGTGGGAGATTTTGTTGCGCCCTTAGTGCCAATCGGATTGGGTTTTGGTCGCCTAGGTAATTTTATTAATGCCGAACTTTGGGGAAGAACCACCGATGTGCCTTGGGCATTTGTTTTTCCTAATGCTGGGCCGTTACCAAGGCACCCTTCACAGTTATATGAGTTTTTCCTTGAAGGTGCTGTGTTATTTGCGATTCTATGGCTTGCGTCAATTAAGCCAAAACCAACGGGCGTCATATCTGGATTATTCTTAACTGGTTATGGCTCATTCCGATTTATTGTTGAATTTTTCCGAGAACCAGACGAACATATTGGTCTGTATGGTAATTATTTGTCACAAGGTCAATTGCTGTCGTTGCCCATGATATTGGTAGGATTAATGATTATTGCGTACGCTTTTAAAAAGCATGCTGGGCAAAAAGCCGCTTAACGTATTACTTTGAACATAATATAGACAATTTAAATGAAACAATATCTAGATTTAATGCGCCACATTAAAGAAAGCGGAACTACCAAGTCAGACCGTACCGGAACAGGCACTATCAGTGTTTTTGGTTACCAGATGCGATTCGATCTGCAAGAAGGTTTCCCTTTGGTGACAACAAAAAAGTGTCACCTTCGCTCCATCATTCACGAGCTACTTTGGTTTCTTAAAGGCGAAACCAACATTGCTTATTTGAATGAAAATGGCGTCAGTATTTGGGACGAATGGGCGACAGAAAGTGGTGAATTAGGTCCGGTTTATGGCAAGCAATGGCGCAGCTGGGAAACGCCTTCTGGTGAAACCATTGATCAAATTAAGCAAGTCATAGCAGAAATCAAACAAAACCCGGATTCACGTCGATTATTAGTGAGTGCGTGGAACCCTGCTGATTTACCTGATGCGAGTGTGAGTCCGAAAGAAAACGCTGAAAACAACCGTCAAGCTTTGCCGCCATGTCACACGTTATTTCAGTTTTATGTGATTGATGGCAAGTTATCGTGTCAGCTTTATCAGCGCAGTGCTGACGTATTCTTGGGCGTGCCATTTAATATTGCGAGCTATGCCCTGTTAACCATGATGGTGGCACAAGTTTGCGATTTAGAACTAGGCGATTTTGTGCATACTTTGGGCGATGCTCATCTATATTTAAACCATTTGGAGCAAGTTGATTTACAACTTTCTCGAGAACCTTTAGCAAAACCAACTATGCGGATGAACCCAGCGGTTAAAGACATCTTTGAATTTACGTTCGACGATTTTGAGCTGCTTGATTATCAAAGTCATCCGCATATAAAAGCGCCTGTGGCAATTTAAGTTACAGATTCACTATTGATACAACACGAGAGCTGTATAAATTAAACAATGACTATATCGGTTTTAATCTGTGACGATTCTGGGTTTGCTCGCAAACAAATGGCGCGCTCCATTCCAAAAGGGTGGGACGTAGACATAAGCTATGCAGAGAATGGGCAAGAAGCGTTAGATCTTATCAAGCAAGGTAAGGGAGAAGTCCTCTTTCTTGACTTGAACATGCCGGTTTTAGATGGCTATGAAACTATGCAGTGCATTCAACAGCAAGAATTGCCCTCTATGGTTATTGTTGTATCAGGTGATGTGCAGCCAGAAGCGCGCGCGCGCATGATGAAAATGGGTGCGCTAGACTTCATCCAAAAGCCCATTGATAAAGATAAGCTGTTCGACATTTTGAAGCAGTATGGTTTGTACTCAGGTGATAAGGGTAACGATTCGCCTGCGTTTGAAAAACCAACCGAAGCCACAGAGCGATTGGATGCTTACAAAGAAATGGCAAACGTGGCAATGGGACGTGCCGGTGAAAAGCTGGCAAAACTGCTGGGTGTGTTCGTGAATTTGCCCATTCCGAATGTGAATGAAATCGCTTCTACAGAATTGCATATGGCGATTGCCGAAGTGCACGAAAAAGAATCTATCTCGGCGATTTCTCAAGGCTTTGTTAGCCCAGGTATCAACGGTGAAGCGCTACTTATTTTCGATGATGCCAATGTGAAGAGCATGGCAAAGCTGCTCAAATACGGTGAAGAAAACCTGAATACTCAGCTTGAATTAGAAGTATTAATGGATATTTCTAATATCTTAGTTGGTGCTTGCTTAACGGCGCTATCAGAGCAGATTCACGTCAAGTTAAACATCAATCACCCTATCGTATTAGGTCGCCATACCGATCTTAAGCAGTTGCTTAGCACAAATGTAAATCGTTGGAATAAAATTACCGCGATTGAAATTGCCTACGCGATAGAAGGCTCGGATGTACACTTTGATTTAATGTTGTTGTTCCCGGATTCATCAATGGAAAACATCTTGGATAAATTGGTTAATGTGGTGGAATAATAGTGTCGAAACAAGCTGAATTAGAAGATATCCATTTAAAGCACGACCTGTTAGGTTCTATTGAAGTGGGCATTTTGATTCTTGATCGAGAATTCAACGTGCACTTGTGGAACCAGTTTATGGAAAACCATAGTGGTCTAACGCCTAAAATGGTGAAAGAAAAGTGCCTGTTCGATCTCTTTGAAGAGATTGATAAAGACTGGTTCAAGAAAAAGTGTAATCCCGTATTTGAATTGCGCAGCCCAGCTTTCATTATCTGGGAGCAGCGTCCTCATCTGTTCAAGTTTAATGCTTATCGTCCTATTACTTCTCAAAGCCAAGACATGTTCCAAAATGTCACGATTTTCCCACTCACTTCATTATCGGGCGAAGTCGAGCAAATCTGTGTTGTGATTTACGATGTGACGCTGGAAGCTGTCAGTAAGCAGCGTTTCAAAGCCGCTAATGCACAGCTAAAGAAAATCAGCCGCACAGACGGCCTCACAGGGCTGTTTAATCGCCGCTATTGGGAAGAAATGTGCGAACTGGAATTTAAACGTGCCAAGCGTACGGAGCAGTTTTCTTCGTTGATTATTTTGGATATTGATCACTTCAAAAAGGTGAACGATACCTACGGCCATCCCGCTGGCGATTTGGTGATTAAAACCCTTGCGAAAATCATCCGCACCGCGATACGAGAAACCGATATTGCAGGGCGTTATGGCGGGGAAGAATACACCATCATACTGCCGGATACTGATGTGAAAAATGCAAGAATGGTTGCCGAGCGCATTCGAAGGCTTGCTGAGGCATTTCCGGTGGAGTATGAGGGGCAAGAAATCAATTTTACCATCAGCCTAGGCATTGCAATGTTCGATATGTCTTTTGAGAATTATACCGCTTGGATTGATAGAGCCGACAAAGGCCTTTACGAGGCAAAAGAAGGCGGCCGTAACCAATCTGTGATGATGACGTAAACCCCCTTCAAATGTAGACAACTTTGAGCGTTGAATCGTTGTGTTGGAATGGCTCGTGAGCTTACGCTTTCGAGCCATTTTCTAATCTATCAACGTGATGTCGAATTCGCCACAGAAACGCTAAGCCGGGTAAGACCATTGCAGCAGTCAGCACGAAAAACAGCACCCAGTTTCCATCCATTCCATCCACGATAAAACCGCTAGCAGACGCTAATACCGTTCTTCCTAAAACGCCTAAAGAAGCCATCAGCGCATACTGGGTTGCAGAGAAGGCTTTGTTACACATCAGTGAAATGAAGGCGACCATGGCAACTGACGACCAAGCCGTTGTGAATCCATCAACAAATATAGTGGCAATGAAAAGCGGAATGTTAGGCCCTGTCATGGCGATAACGGCGAACATTAGGTTACTTGAAGCCATCGCAATACCACTGACCATTAATCCTTTATAAATGCCATAGCGAATGTTAACTAATCCGCCAATACCTGCGAATAAAATGGTAACCCACCAATTTAACAGTTTGGAGTAGGTGCCAATATCGGTGTTACTAAAGCCAATTTCTTTATAAAAGACAATGGACATTCTGCCCAAAAAGGCTTCTCCCATTTTGAATAGGAAAATAAACAATAAAACGGATAAAGCAAACTTCACTCCATTGCGAGCAAAGAACTCCCGAAAAGGCTCAAGTACGGTTACCATTAACCACGTTGAAACCTTGGTAAAAACGCCGTTGCTGCCGTTTTGTGATAAATAAGTTTGATAGAGTTTGGATGCCTCTTCAACGGCATGCGAGCGGTCCACTTCGGGCTCTTTAGCGAACAAAACAGGGAGCCCAAGCAACAACATGATGACACCGAGCACCAAATAAATATCTGCCCATTGCCAGCCTGGCATATCTGCGATGAAAAAAGGAATCGCCCCTAAACCGCCGTAGCCCGTCCACCAACCTGCAGTTGCAGCGGCAGACGCGGCAGACATGGTTTCTCTGCTGCCCGTAGGGATGCTGTCAATACGAAAGGCATCAATGGCGATGTCTTGTGTGGATGACAAAATGGCGACGCCAAGGCCGAGTGCGGCAATCCAGAAAAGTTGTGTTTCAGTGGTCAAGATAGACATGGCCATGCAAGAAAACGCGATAGCCAGCTGCATTGAATATATCCAACTTCGGCGTAACCCAAGTCGGCGAATACCGGGAAGAGGAAGCTTGTATCTATCGAGTAAAGGGGACCACAAAAAATTGATACTGTAAGAAACAAAAATGACGCCAAATAAGCCGATAGCAGAACGCGAGAGGCCATCTTCTTTTAACCATGCGGTGAGCGCTGACCCTATCATCACCCATGGAAATCCGCTGGATATACCAAGTAAAAAAATGGTGAGTACGCGTTTATCTTTGTAGTGGGAGAATTGTCTAATAAATTGGCTCAAGAGAGGCTGCTTCGTCGTTTTTCGAGTATTTGATCATGTTAGAGAGGGGAATGCAACGATCGATTGGTTGCATCATGTGTCTGTTACCAAAGCCGTTTGGTGAATCGTAAACAAGATGGGCACTGCGAGGTGTCTTACGGGCGGACACCTACACAGTCGAGTGGACAAACTTGCGCGCCTTCTAGAAATTCCACACAAGTGAGTAATTCACTACGAAGATAAGGATCGTCTTTTAACTTGGCTTCAGGCCAAAAATGCAGTTGATGTAGCAAATGCCAAAACACTCTTTCTTTCTGCGAGCCTGGTTCGTGGGATGACGTTTCTATTTGAACCCACTCTTCCATTGTATCCCAGAAATACAAGTTCATTTCAGAGTATGGGATCCTGTCGTCCCAAAACGCTCTGACATAGTAGGCAAGCTGATTTGATTTCAAATCAATAAAGCTTTCAACTGTTACCATCTGAGCAATTTTCTTCATATCTTTATTAACTGAGTATAGCTGTAATTATCTTGATAGCCTGTGCAGCTTAGATACAAAAAAGTATCTACTTGAAATCAAGTGTGATTTTTAATGAAATTAGTCGAATGAAGCAAACTAATCCCTTTGTTTTCTACTCTTTAAGGTTAGTTACTACTACCAAAACTGAAAACCCTAAGGTTACCAACCCATGTGGGTTAACCAACCATATATTTCTTTTGCAACGTAAACGAACTGCTGTTTGTCGTAGGGTTGGCCAACGATTTCACGTTGTCGATAATGCAATTTTAACCCTCTTTGCGCCTCAATCACGCGATTGGGGGCGGTTTGTTTAATCCATGTATTGTCCCAAGAATTAAAAATATCTAATACGGGAGCGGGTACTTGTGCAAGCCATTTAGGTAACTGTTTATTGTATTGATAATCAGGCCAATAAGGGCTGATTGCCACTAGAGCATCGGGTTGAGAGTTAGTTTGTTCAGCATAGATTTTTGTTAGCCATGCTGCTGAGGTTCCTTGTGCTACCACTAAGAAGAAGCCGGGGTAGGCACTACTGATATTCACTACACTTTCCATTAAAGCCACCATATGTGTTTGGTGTGTATCGAACTCAAGTTGAGAAATCAATTCTCTACTTTCGAATGGGTGCTTTATTGGGCCAGTTGTATCGTCTTCTACTGTAGGAGCATTTTCATTTTGATTCAAGTTTTCATGCGCGAGTGGCTCAAATGCGAAAGTGGGAGCAGGAACGAGAATGGTTACCCAGCCCGTAGCGTTCATGGGCTCTACAAGTTCCGCTAGCGCATATCGACTCAAACTATTTCTGCCTGTTTCAGCCACGATAACGGCAACGCCTTTCACAAGGGCAGTATGCGCTTCACTGATGACAAATAATTGTTCAATACCGTTAATATCTACGCGTTGATAATAGTCTGCGTCAATGCGTCGCTGGATGTCATTATTGAGTTGTTTGGTTAACTCAATCACGTTGGGTGGCGGAAGGTCTAATCTCGGATTTCTTTGCGCTGAGCTTGTATTAGGGGCTTCGGTGCTCGACGGCATGCTAGCTTCTTGTGTACTTTCTACCGCGTCTTCTTGTGCAAAGGCAACATTCAGGCACAAAAAGCTGGTAAATAGATAGAAAATATAAGGGCTTAGCTTTATCAAAATTAGGTGTTCCTTACGCTTAATGTGTTTTAAGTATATCGGATAAAATTTATCTCGCTTTAATTTTCACCCAAGGAACTTGATTTGGATCAGCGTTTTCATGGTAACGGATGTTACCGCGCGGGGTGAAAACAACCGGGCATTGAATATAGAAGAATAACGTTAGAAATGAAAATAAACTGACAAAAACTTATCTTTTTGGCTTCTAGGGAGTAATTATAGGGGCTAACGTAAAGGGGAGTAAAAGGGAGAAGTTAAAGAAGTAAGTAAAAGGGAAGGAAGCCAAAACGAAAAGTAAAAGAGACTAAAAGGGACAGTCCAATTGAAAATGCATCGCTTCTTGGGAGGTAGGGTGGGTAAAACGCAGCTCACATGCATGCAGTTGTAATCGCGGTGCAGCAGCTTTGGCATCATCATGAGCGTACAGTCTGTCGCCTAAAATCGGATGCCCAAGGCTGAGCATATGCACGCGTAGTTGGTGAGAGCGACCAGTGATGGGCTTTAAACTGACTTTGGTCGATTGTGTATCGCTAGACAGCACAGACCAATGCGTTGTGGCAGGCTTACCGCGCTCGTAATCAACCATTTGCTTGGGGCGATTAGGCCAGTCGCAAATGAGTGGCAAAGAAACCGTTCCTGATTGTGTTTGTGGGTGACCCCAAACGCGCGCTTCATAGCGCTTTTCAACTTCTCGCTTTTCGAATTGCTTGGCAATGGCACCTTGGTTGGCTTTGCCAAATGCCATCACAATCAGGCCCGATGTTGCCATATCTAGGCGGTGGATAATACGCGCCTCTGGGTACACCCGAGCGACGCGAAGTTGTAAGCTATCTTTATGCTCAAGCGCTTTGCCTGGCACGGTTAACAGTCCGCTTGGCTTATTCAACACTAAAATCGCATCGTCTTTGTATACAATGTTCAAGTAGGGTGATGTTGGTGGAGCGTAATGTAACAGTGCCATGCTATGGTTTCCCTTTGCTTAGCTAGGATTATTAACAACAAGCCTAACGGCTTCTAATCGCAGCTTGGCATTCGATATTGCTTCAAGCAAACCATCGCGCTGTGCTTCTAAGAAAGTCACCTCTTCTTCACGTACCGAAGGATTGACTTTTTGTAGTGCTTTTAAGCGTGCAATTTCACCGTTTAACAGTGCTTCAACAGAAGCTTTATGCTTCTTCATGACTTGCTTACTTTGCTTTTCACCCAGCTGATTGGCAACGTCGAGCACTTTGTTCACGTGTGGCTCAAGCGCCTTACTTAGCTGGTTCCCCATCTTTCTTTTCACGCGTTTCATTTCACCGAAATCGATATCAATGGGCTGTGCTTTGGCATCGAGCCTAACCATGAATGGCGTTGGTGGGAAGAAGCGTTGAAGCTGCAATGATTTATCTGCCAATCCTGTTAACACGAACAAACATTCCACCCAGAAGTAACCTGCTGGCTTGGTTTTATCACTGTATAAACTGATGGCACTTTTGCCGTGATTTTCTGACAGCAATAGCTCCATGGCATTATTAACAAGTGGGTGGTCCCAACTTAAGAAATGAATGTGTTCTAGCTGTGTTGCTGTGTCGCGTTCGTAGGTCACAGTCATACCTTCTTCATTCCAACCCGGAAGCTGTGTAATCATGCTTTCCGTTTGTTGAAGAAGGTAAGTGCCTTCGTCGTGATCTTCTTGTGCAATACCAATGGCATCGAACAAGCTTCCCATGAACTTTTCTAAATAAGGAGACTCATCGTTATCCACTAACCCTTGAATGAAGTCATCGATTTTGCCTGTGCCCGAAGAGTTCATTTCTAGCAGTTTGTCTCGTCCTTGCTCTAGCTTGGCAAGCATCGACTCGTGCTGTGCTTTGGTTTTTTCAATAAGCGCAGTAATGGCATCGGTATTGTCCGGTGCACGCAAGCATTGGCCAAGTTCTTCGCGAATGCCTTCATAAATTACACCGCCTGTGGGGCAGGTATGCTCAAACGCGTTCAAGGATTGATGATACCAATTCAACATGACTTCTTGGGCTGAGCCTGTGAAGTAGGGAATGTGGATATGGATGTCGGATGTTTGTCCGATACGGTCCAAACGACCAATACGCTGTTCTAATAAATCCGGCACGAGTGGTAAGTCAAATAGCACAAGATGATGTGCACATTGGAAGTTACGGCCTTCACTGCCGATTTCACTACACAATAAAACCTGTGCGCCTTCTTCAGTTTGAGCAAAGTAGTTGGCGGCTTTATCGCGATCAACAATGCTCATGTGTTCATGGAAAACGGCAGCGCGCGTGCCTGATTTCAATCGAATTGCATCAGCAAGCGCAAGTGCGGTGCTGGCTTTGGCGCAAATCGTTAAGACCTTTTCACCTTGCAGCGATTGCAAGTGATCAATAAGCCAATTAACACGCGGATCTTCTTCAATCCACTTGGTTACCGTTAGGTTGGTTTTCTCTGGCGCTAAACGTCGTCTTAGCCCTGCTTCCGGATGAACATCGTCCTGCTCTGCGGCAACCATGTAGGTTAATGGCATTTCCAGCGGATAAGACGCCATGATGCGTTGTGGGAAGCCAGTAATATTGTTCCGACTATTACGGAACAACAAACGGCTAGTGCCATGACGGTCGAGCAAGTTATCGATCAGCTTTTGAGCTTGCTCAGCACTGACGGCATCGTTTAAAAACGCCATGGATTCACCGTCGGTGAACTGTTCAATGGCTGCAATATGCTCAGGTGCGATGTGCGTGGACTCTGATTCGCCCGATGCAATCGCTGCTAGCGGGTGAATCGCTTGAGCCAGCTCTGCGTATTGTTTTTCTTCATCGGTGAAGGTTTGGTAGTCGTGAAAACGATTCGAGTCAAGCAAGCGTAAACGTGCAAAGTGGCTTTCGTGACCTAACTGATCCGGCGTTGCCGTTAGCAATAAGATGCCTTTGGTTTGCTGAGAAACACGCTCTACTGCTTGGTATTCAAGAGAAGCTTCTTCCGGGCTCCAGCGCAAATGGTGAGCCTCATCCACAACCATTAAATCCCAGGTGGCATCGGCTGCCATTTGGCAATACTTTTCGTTGTCGGTTAGCAGGTCGAGGCTGCATAGCACAAGCTGTTCTGTTTCAAACGGATTAACGCCTTCTTCATCAGAAGATTGGCAACGCTCTTCATCAAAAATGGAGAAGCTAAGGTTAACGCGACGAAGCATTTCAACCAGCCAGTGATGCACTAAGCTAGAAGGCACCACAATTAATACGCGGTGCGCGCGACCTGTTAGGAGCTGCTGGTGGATAATTAAAGCCGCTTCAATGGTCTTTCCTAACCCCACTTCATCAGCCAACAATACGCGCGGCGCATAGCGTTGCCCCACTTCTTTGGCGATGTGAATTTGGTGTTGAATTAAACTCACGCGCGAGCCGACAAAACCTAAATTCGGCGAAGTAAGGTGCTTGTGTTGATTAAGTAAACTTTGCTGCCTTAAGTCGAACCACTTGGGGCCGTCGAACTGGCTGTTAAATAAGCGCTGAACCGGATCGTTAAGTTGATAATCGTGAGCCAAAAAGGTTTCTTTAATGAGCACTTCTTCTTCGGTATCGGTGCGCACGCCAGTGTAACTGAGCATGCCATCGTCATCGTGAACCTGTTTAACTTTGAACTGCCAGCCTTCGTGGTGATCCGCGATTTCGCCAATGTCAAATGCGATGCGAGTGAGAGGGGCGTCTTTTAACGCATAGTTACGGCTTTCTCCTGTTGCTGGAAAAAGTAAAGAGATAATACGGTCTGTAACTGTAATAACCGTACCGAGTCCGAGTTCCATCTCCGCTGTGCTCAGCCATCTTTGGCCGGCGGCAAATTTTGCTTGTTGGCTCATTTATACTTAACTTAATTCTATCAGTGCATAAAAAACGGGGGATTCTACATAAGTTCGGTGAAGGTTCCTAACTCATTCATAGAAATTTTATTATAGGTTTGTTTTTCCTCTTTAAATAAAAAGATGATCCACGCGTAAAAGTGTTTTAATGTGGACATCAGCGCCTCTTGTTTTTAGGGCGTAAAATTCAATTAAAACAGTGTGGTAATTCATAGCGGAGTAGCGGATGCCAAAAGATGCGAAGCCCAGTACTAAGTTATACGTTTTAGATACCAACATTCTTCTTCATGAACCTCTTGCCTTTCTCTCATTCAAAGAACACGACGTAGTGATCCCAATGACCGTATTGGAAGAGCTTGATTACATCAAAGACAGTAAAAAAGATGTGGCGCGCGATGCCCGAGTTTCGATACGCGCGATGGAAGATGTGTTGCACGAAGCCACGCCGGAAGAAATGATTGAAGGTGTGACGCTTGAAGGCATTACAGCGGGTGAATCTGCCCCTTCAGGTAGGTTGTCCATTTTTGCCGATCAAGATTTAGCCGAAGAGCACAAAGTATTCACCTCGAACGAAAATGATAACAACATCATTTGTGCCGCACTTTATTTACAGAAAAAATTCCCCGAACGACAAGCTGTACTCGTCACCAAAGATATCAACATGCGTTTGAAGGCCAAAGGGGCTGGCATGGCCATTGTTGAGGATTATCGAACCGATCAACTGATTAATGACGTTAAGTTTTTGTTCAAAGGATACTATCGCTTTGATGGGCGCTTTTGGGACAACATCAAGGACGTTGATAGCCGCACTGAAGGGCGAGATACGATCCACACGTTTGATCGCGATATCCTTCCCGAAGCGTACATTAATGAATTCATTTTGGACGATACCGATGAATTTGCCGGTATCGTTGAGTCGATCACGCAGGACAAAATTGAGTTGCTCGATATGGGCTACGAGCGTCTAATGGGCAAATCTGCTTGGGGTATCTCGCCAAAGAATATTGGTCAGGCAATGGCGATGCACTCCTTGCTCGATCCGCACATTGACTTGGTGATCTTAACGGGTCCTGCAGGAAGCGGTAAAACACTGCTTGCCTTAGCGGCCGCCCTTGAAATGGTGGTTGAGAAAAACATGTACGATAAGATTATCGTGACACGAAGCACACCGGAAATTGCAGAGTCGATTGGCTTTTTACCCGGCACTGAAGAAGAGAAAATGGCCCCGTGGTTGGCGGCGATTACCGATTCCCTTGAGGTGCTGCATAAAAACGATGAAAACGTGCATGGTTCAATGAGTTACATCATGGAAAAGGCGAACATTCAGTTTAAGTCTGTGAACTTTATGCGAGGCCGAAGCATTCAAAATGCGATTGTGATTTTGGATGAGTCCCAAAATTTAACCGCTTCTCAGTTAAAGACCATCATTACGCGATGTGGTGAAGGCACGAAATTAATTGTGGGGGGGAATTTGGCGCAAATCGACAGCAATTATTTGTCCCCAGTCACCTCGGGATTAACTTATTTGGTTGAGAAATTTAAGAATTTCTCCGGCAGTGCCACGGTCAACCTAGACGGTGTTGTCCGCAGTCGATTAGCGGAGTTTGCAGAAGAGCATTTGTAAAAATCGTTTTCGTTGTGAGTGAAAACATTTTTTGCACGTATCGACAATTTGCGGAAAAAAGTTTTCAATTTGTAGCGATTTGTTATTGAAAATCGTTATACTGAAATTGGCGCTTACTTTGATATTCAGGCGCTTATCGGGTTTGAACTTAGCGTGAATTGAAGGTGTTAATGTGGACACTCACTTAAAGAAGCCAACCTTGCTCATCGTTGATGATGATTACATTAATCGCGAAATGTTGGCTTATGCACTTCAAAATGATTACAGAATTATCATGGCAAGCTCGGGCGTTGAAGCGCTTCACATGTCGGAAGAGGAGCTGCCCGATACCATCTTGCTGGATATTGTAATGCCAGATTTAGATGGGTATGAAGTTTGCCGTACTTTGCGTAAAAATCCGATTACTCAAACTATTCCTATTATTTTCTCTACAAGCAAAACCTCAACAGAAGAGGAAGTGCTGGGATTGAATATGGGGGCCTCGGATTACATTACTAAGCCTTTCAATATTCCTTTGGTAAAAGCCAGAGTGCGAAATCAAGTTTTGCTTAAACAGAAAACCGATTTACTTGCGCGTTTGGCAAGTTTTGATGCGCTTACCAAAATTCCAAATAGACGCTATTTCGATGAAGTGTTTGAACAGGAGTGGCGCAGAGCATTAAGAAACCAATATCCCATTTCGATTTGCTTGTTTGATATCGACTTTTTTAAACAGTTTAATGATACTTATGGTCACGTGGCGGGAGATGATTGCCTCGTTCAAGTGGCAAGAAAGTTATCTTCGCAGAATCGTCGAGCGGGGGATTTTGTGGCGCGCTATGGCGGTGAAGAGTTCATTTTTGTATGGCCGAATTGCCCGCTATATAAAGCCAAAAACTTAGCAGAGCGTGCTCGTCAGTCTATCGAAAAGCTGGCTGTTGAGCACAAAAAATCAACCGTTTCGGATATTGTTTCTTTAAGTGGGGGGATTGCTTCGGTGATTCCGGCAAAGGACGATGAACGAATTTGTTTGATTGAGCTGGCTGATCAAATGCTATACAAGGCAAAGGCGTCTGGTAGAAATCAAAGTATCGGACAAGAACTCACCTCTGAAAAAGCTTAAGGCACTTTCTCAGAGGTAAACATTCCACTTTCTATATATTGCGCGCTGCTGGGGGCAATTTCGCCAGCGGAAAACAGCGCAGGTCCTGTGGGCTCCATCAATAAATAATCAATCCCATTAATTGTTACTGCGCTTTCATGTTCTCGTTTGGGTAGCGCTGCGCCGAGTAAAGCGTGGTCGGGTAAATAAATCATCACCATACTGAGTTTAGGGAGTAGCGAGCGCATGAGTGAAGCGGCGAGCACTGTCTTACTATCACAATCACCTTGGTTTCCCGTGATGACTTGTGCTGGCGGCAAGTAGCCAGAGCCATTGCTGGTAATTCTGTCTTCTAATGTGTTGTATGGAATACTTTGTAGCCAACTGAGTAATAGGTTGACATAAGCGCGGGTAGAACTGTCTTTGTCTAACTTTTCATAAATGGCTTGCGCCACGGGGAGTAAGAATTCTCGATTTTCTTTCACAAAGCGCGGGTGATCGGGCTTAACGGCATTTTGCCCCGTGGGGCTGGTATAACGGCTGTAGTAATTCTCAAGTAAATAGGCATCGAAGGCGGCTTCTTGTGCGGTGTACAAATTATTCAGCCAGTGCTGTTGTTTTTCCGGCGATTTTGAATCGACAGAAATACGGATATGGTTTGTGACTTTTTGTATTTTTACGCGGGCTTCTTTACGAGGGATTTTCATCGCTGCTTTTTGCAGCGCAACATAAATATGGCGTTGAGCAATATCTTGTTTGTAGGCTTTTGTGTGATGAAACTGTTTTTTTAGGGCGATTTTATTTAGGTTGAAAGACAAGGTTTGCTGCGTGTCGTTCGCATCGCGCCACACGTAGTTAAATATAAAGTCCTGTTCTGTTTCATCACGCGAATACTGCTCTTGCTCCCCAAAAGTGGGAAGGCTCATCACGATCATGAAAAGAGTGATAATTATCAGTCGCATATTAGTTACAGTTTTATTACACAGTGCCTGACTTGTCTATGGCTATATCGGCTAATTATTAGCTTATATTAGGATAAGCTAATAATTAGACTAAGTCGGACTACCCGTGTGACGGTTCAAAAGCAAGGGTGGATTCAACCGCGTTGCGCCAGCCTGCGAGCAGTGTTTGTTGCAGTGCTAAATCCATGTTGGGCGTGAACGTGCTTTCAAGCTGATGTTTGTTTTTTAGCTCGGCTAAAGATTGGTAGATGCCGTGTTGTAACCCCGCTAAGTAAGCGGCTCCTAATGCGGTGGTTTCTTTTACAACGGGGCGATTAACCTGAATTGAGAGAATGTCCGTTAAATACTGACACAACCAATCATTGGCAATCATTCCGCCATCTACATTCAATGATGCTGGGTTAACGCCATCTTTTTGCATGGCTTGTAGCAAGTCGTGAGTTTGGAAACAAACGGCTTCTAGCGCAGCACGCGCAAAGTGTGCCGTCTCTGTGCCTCGTGTTAATCCGTAAATAGCGCCGCGAGTTTGCGGTGACCAATAAGGCGCGCCTAATCCTACAAAGGCGGGCACCATATACACACCGTGATCGTACGCTAAAGACAATGCCAATTCGCTGGTTTCCTTCGCGCTTTGAATAAGCCCTAAACCATCGCGAAGCCATTGCACGGCAGCACCAGCAATAAAAATTGAGCCTTCTAGGGCGTAGTGCGTTTCGCCGTTAATTTTATAAGCAATGGTGGTGAGCAGTTTATTTTGAGATGCGAGGGCATGCTCACCTGTATTGACTAATACAAAACACCCTGTGCCATAAGTGCTCTTTATATCGCCTTGAGAAAAACAGCATTGTCCGACGGTGGCCGCTTGCTGATCGCCTGCTACACCCTGAATGGGGATTGCGCTACCGTATAGTTCAGGTGCGGTATAGCCGAACTCATCAGTGCATTCCAGCACATGCGGTAACATTGCTTTTGGCACGTCAAACAAAGTGAGTAGGTCTTCATCCCACTGTTGAGCGTGAATATTGAATAGGCTGGTACGACTGGCGTTGGTGATGTCGGTGTAATGTGAACGTCCTTGTGTTAATCGCCAAATCAGGAAACTATCGATAGTGCCAAAGGCCAGTTCGCCGCTCTCTGCGCGTTGTTTACCATTAGGAATGTGGTTGAGGATCCAGTTTATTTTGCTGGCAGAAAAGTAAGGGTCGAGCAAAAGGCCCGTTTTTTCAGATACCGTCGCTTCTTTTTGTTGCTGTTTTAATGATTGACAA
>CAXRCC010000115.1:0-4271 GCA_964228975.1 Paraneptunicella sp.
ACGAAACCTTAAATCTGTTCGATGACGATGGCGAGTTTATGGGGTTGCTTAACAGTGATGGCGAGTGGTGCGATGAATTTGGTGCCATTCAAACGCTGCAAAAAGCGATGTATCGTCCGCTGCGTGAGTACGTTATCAAACTCATGAGTTTTCATTCCACGAATCGTATTAGCCAAGCCAAATTTATTGACGCGGTGCAAAGTACTCATTCTGTGGCTTTAGGTAAAAATGGCTTGCCGGACTCCGCGCAAACACTGTGGCAACAGCTGTTACAGGCTGGCGCTCTGCATGCTTTACAGCGCGGCGGTGCAACGTCTGCACAAGCGCATTCCAACTCCAATTCCAGCACCAATAACGCGCTATCTAATAAAGCCTTGTTAGTTCCGTTCACACAAGGTGATTGGCAGCGTGATGTCAAACCCAAAACCGGGTTGGATTTTGAGGTTGCGCGTTCACTCTTTTTGCAATCAAGAGGCAGCAATAATTACTGGCCTAAATTGAAAAAAGCGATTCGTGAAGGGGTGGAAAATATTGAGCCATTGAGCGGTATGCAACAAGCGCCATTTGGCTCGATAAAGCCTTTAGCCATTGTGTTAGCCAAGTTAGATTTGCATTTATTAGGCGGCCCGGAAATCGATAAAAGTCGCGAAGCGATGAAACTGGATTTAACCCGCTTCCCGCGTACCAATAGAGGCTACACCAATGTGCAATTCCCCATTAAGTTAGGCGAATTTAATAACTTAGACGATGGCTTAGTTGCGTATTGGCAAGTGTTTGATGGCTATGAATTACGGGAAGATGGTTATTTCCCGCAGTCTTATATGGACGATATCGAGGGCTACATTGATGCGGCTTCGTTTAATCCAGAAAAAGACGACTTTGTTGATAAAGTGCGCGGTCAAGGCGTTGCCAACTTAACGCAATCGTTAAGTGATGCACCGCTTCGTATCCTGATGTTAATGGATCCAGAAGCACCGATTCACGCCACGACGGGGGTGGTGCCAAAGAAGGTGCTAAACATTCCATCAAGTGCCTATGAAAGCGCGGTGAAACGAATGCAGGGTAGGTACTTTGTTGCGCCTATGTTGTCTCCTTCGGACGATTTGTCTATTACCGTGCCAAGTGACGGTGAGTGGGTGTGGCAGTATCCAACGGGCGAGAAAACACCAGAGGGCGCGGGCATTTATCGCAAGATGTGGAGCGAAGCCATTTTGGATAAAGCGCAGTTTATCGCCGCAGGTGCCGACGATGACGATTGGCAGTGGTTGCAAGCGTTATCGCTTATTCGAGTACTCGCAGAGGATGAATCCTTGGCGCTGCTTGAAGTGCAAAACGAGCCACTGAGCACAGCGGTGCAGTTGCGCTTAAATCAGCTTGTGCCTTATGTACAACAGGCGCTGCAACCAAGCTTTAATGCCGATAATACTGAATCCGGTGTCAGTGATGCCATGCCATCTCGGGTGAGCTTGGTTGAAGGTTGGCTTTCTGCGAGCACCATCACGCTTTCATAGCGGGCAACGTTTTTACTTCATTAATTTCATACGCTTAATGTCACATAGTTGTGCTTAACAGCGTCTTTCTAAACAGCTTTCTGTTCTCATTTCTATCAAGCCGAACCAACGGGCACTCGTGTGTGAGCGGGCAAAAAACGTCGCGTGAGCGCTGAGTCGTTTGCCTTTAATCGGCTTGAGAGATGAGTTGCTACCACTTCTGAGAGAATGAATATGACAACTCAACTTATTCCTAACGTTTTTGCCTTAAATACGGCAACCAGTGCTGGAGATGTTGTGCCAGACGCGCGATTTGGTCAGGTCACTTCATTGAATGCCAATAGCGCATTTACCGTTACCGCACTTAAAGGCAATGAAGTTTGCTTGAGTGTTTGGGTGAAGCGCCAACGTGTTACCGATGATATTCAGTTAAAACTGAATACGGGGGGCTGGCGTATTGCCAACAGCGGTTTGGTGTTGCTCGACGAGCAAGAAACCGGACATATCATCCCACAAGAGCAATGGCATCAACTGACATTGGTGCAAACCCATAATGCCGCCAAACTGTACGTTAATGGCGTGCTCGTTCACAGCCTAGATAAAGACTACCCGGTACTGTCTGGCAATTTAGGTTATGTCAGTGCTTCTGGTAATGTGCAGCTGGCGCAGCAACACACCTACGATTACGCCCTTGATGCCACAGCGGTGCAGGCAGGTTATGTAGCGGGTTTGCCCGTTGTGAAGAAAACCTTTGCGCAAAAGCAGCCGATTGGTTTTGCACTGACCCACCCCGAAAACAGCTTGTACTCCGGTGCCATTGATAATGCTTTACTGATTGTGGATGCGACCCGTGATGACCAGGTTAATCAAGTTTTAGAAGTGACTAATACCAGCGCCAATGCGATTCACATTCCAGGGAGCAATGCCCCGAGTGTTGACGGTGATAACTTCCTCTTTGAGCTGCGCTTTCGAAATGGTGTGTTTGAACGCATTGAAGAGACGTTTCGTTTTAATGCGCAGTCGGATTGGCATATATCTGCACCCGTTAAAAATGCCGCGGATGGCTCATGGTCTGTGTATTTTCTCACGAAAACGTCAGTCACCCTTAATACGGGCGGCAAACTGATTTTTCCTTTTTCTTATCGTACGGTCAATAACGCCCTGCAAGAGCGTCCCACCGTATTTAGTTTGGCTTATCAGAACATGCAATTTGGTGACGATAAGCCGATTCGTGGCGATCGCAACCAACCTATGACGGTAGCGAACCTTTCCAGCAATAACCAATATTTAACCGAGCTGAACAAGCAAATTGAAAAAGCGAACGGTGTGGTGAATAGCATGGAAAAAGCCACGCAAGCCGAGTTAAGCAAACTGAAAGAAGAATTAGAGAAAGCTCGCAATGAATTAGTGGGGGCACAAAGCTCGCTAGCGGATACGCAAGATAGTTTGGTTAACGCGAAAAAAGAGCTGCTTGAAAAAGCATCTCAACAAGACGTTACCAACACAATTGAAAAGACGAAAACGGCCATAGAAGGCGGTGTTTCCGATAAGATCAGTACCTCTGAATCTGCGTTAAGAAAAGAGTTAGGACTCGCTCAAATTGACTTACAAGCCAAAATTGATGAAGCACAAAACAAGGTTGATGAAGAACAAAATCGCATCTTTACAGAGATGGATGGCAAAATCCTAAAAGCGATTTCCGGCATTAATAAACGTCTTGAAGCCTTAGATGACGAAGTTGACTTACGCGCATCGGCAGAGGACGTTAAAAACTTAAAAGTGCTGCCGCCTTTTGCAGCATTTGGTTATTCCGCCAATGGGTTAGTCACGAATCATGCAAATTGCGATTTCGAAGTGCGCTTACGTAACACATCTGGCGAGAAGTTAAGCTTTGATTCGTCGGGCAAGGTCAGGCTCAGTATCGCCGTCGGCTCACAAAAAGATGACCTTGTTAGCTCAAGTTCGAAAGCAGGCGGTTGTACCACCACACTTGGGTCGATGAAAACGCCTTCTGGTAATACGCCGCGTCGTTATTTTGAATGTAACTTGAGCAATGAGTCGCTTAATGCAGACGCCGAAGTAGTGTTCTATTTCAATGATTTCACGCCCAACGAATTGGCGGGGCAAAGCTTGGTTGAAGTTGAAATTGCCGGTGTTAAAAACTACAAAAATCAGCATTTAGTGGCGGCGTTACACAAGGTTAATGATGTCGCGGCGAATAATGTCATTGCGTCGGGCAATGTCGTGGCTAAAGATACGCTTAAAGCTTACAACCTTTATTTGGCTGACTCTTGGGCCGATATTACCTGGAAACAAGGCGATAACTTACAGTTTGGAACGGTTGTCGCCCCTGAAAATGGCCCCGTCACAAAGGATAACAACTTTGTTGAACGCATGCGTATTTCAAATAGCGGTAACGTGGGTATTGGTGATAACTCACCAAGCGATAAATTGGAAGTCGCGGGAAATGTGAGAGCGGAACGTTTTGTGGATAGAAACAACACCAGCTATTACGTTGATCCAGCGGGCACGTCTAATGTTTCTTCCATTGTTGTAAATAACAAAATCGGTATTGGAAAAAGCAACCCCACAGAAAAGTTAGAAGTGAGTGGAAACATTAAAGCTTCTGGGCGGTTATACGATGCTACTGGTCATGTGATGCCAGTAGGAGCCATTATTATGTGGTCTGGCTCAACGAGTAATGTACCTAGTGGCTGGGTATTGTGCGATGGCAGAAACGGTACACCAGACTTACGGGGGCGTTTCATCGTTGGACAAAGT
>CAXRCC010000116.1:0-8515 GCA_964228975.1 Paraneptunicella sp.
TACCGATACATTGGCAGCAATCGTCTCTGAACTTAATGATGATGCTGATGCGTTGGCAGCAACAGTCTCTGAACCTAGCGATGACGCTGATGCGTTGGCAGCAACAGCCTTTGAACTTAACGATGACGCTGATGCTATGCAACAATTGCCAGCAGCAACGCACGAGCCCCTATTATTTGAACCGGATGCGACCAAGGCTAACTTAGTACTCTGGCAAGTGCCGGACAGCCTCGCTTGCCACTTCCAAGAGGAAGCGCAAGTTCATGTTCCTTTCCCTGATGAAGTACCCAATCCATTGTTAGGACTAGCGCGTAACGACGTAAAAGATTCCTACTTGTTACCGCGTTCAGAATTAAAATTACGTAAACTAGCCAGAGACTTACACCGAAAACGCGGCATCGATGGACTCACTCATTTTGCTTGGCGTCAAAAGGTGGAGTTTGGCAAAAACAAAGCCAAGAATTATCGTATTTTTGCTGGCAAAAATTACTCAAAGCAATTCAGTTACGAAGGCTACCCGATTGCCCCAAATAGCCAGCAAAATAGTCTGTTAGAAAGCAGTCAAAACAGCGCTTACATCGCCGATAGTTTTGCGCCGAAGCCTTTTTTTCAAATTGCCAATGAAGTTGACGCCAAACTCAGTGCTGAAACGGCTGAGCAAGGTGCTGTCGCAAATTTAGCGCATTCTGGCTCAAATCCTTTTGCCAATATTCAAAACGGCGCACAAACCGATTCTGCGCTGGTTCAAGCCGATATTGTGAGTCATATCGAGCAACAACTTGCCGCCTTAGCACTTGCACAGGAGCAAGGTGCCAATTCTCAAACAGACTCCCAATCAAACACGCTACCGACTTTAGACGTGCCGCTATTGCCTGATGCAAATAAGCCAGAAAATGTTTGGGAATTAGATGGGCGCTTTAAGCTGTACCTACAAAACATTGGTCGTGTGCCTTATTTGCACATCGATAGCCACTTCAACTATCGCCAACCCATGATGTTAGACGGAATGACATTGCCTGAAGCCTACGATTTCGACATGCTTTCAGAAGATGGCACATTGCAACCGCAACAGTTCCTAAAGCCCTATCCTTTCAAGCAATTACGCCGTGTGATCAGCAAGCAAATTCATTACTTTGATCATCCGATGTTCGGTATGGTTGTACAAATTCGACGCTATCGATTACCGTCGTTTATGCGATAAATTTTGAAAGTCGCTTTACAGCTCCCGCCTTTCATCAACTGCTCTGTGCATTCAACTTAATTAACTTATCGCCTTGTTCAATAAGGCGATAAGAAATAATCATTTTTTAACACCGCCGCTATTCGCAGCACAGCCGGCACACATTCCCCGCATCCCAACTGCTTTAAAGCGATAAATGATTATTCCTGCACAAAATAAATAAAAACATTGAAAAATGTACGAAATACGGAGTACACTCAAAATGTACGAAAGGAAACGTACTTATAAAATGGATTTAATATGGGATTTAACGCAGTGAAGCAAAGAATCATAAAGTGTATTGAACAAGGAACCTACGACCATGAAGTGAGAGGTAATATCGATATAAAGAACCTTTTTCAATGTGGTCAACTATCGGATAAATACATAATAGAGTTGCTCAAAGCAACCAAGGGTAACGAGTACAACGTTAGCCCTCACCATCTGGCACCTTCAATCGATGTTCATGTTTTTAAGCCAAGAAGAAACAGTAAAACTTGGTATATAAAATTTTATTTCATCGAGCCAGATGCCATGTTTATCAGCGTTCATGAAAGTGGTGTATGAAATGAAAATTGTGAAAGAAGGCGATAAAAAGCAAGTCATTTGTTCAAACTGCGGCTTAACCAGTGCAACCTATGAGTTGCGCGATATCGATTTTAGTGACCAATCCGGTACCGTTAAAAATGTGCTTGCCAGTGTGTGTGAGTCGTGTGATCAAGTTGTAAGCATTCCCAAACAATCAACAGCAAAGGTTCGCGCCGAGTACAATAAAATTAAAACCGCTGTTGATTTAAGAGTCCCTGCTCATTTTCTCGATATCCTCACCCTTGCTTCTTTAAAAATTGACCCGACACTCACCGATAGTTTTAACAAACCTCTGGTTTTGTATTACTTACATGCACTTAGTAGTGGTCGCTACCCCGCTCAAAACTTAAATAAGTTATTAAAAACCGACACAGCAAAAGCAAAAGCGTCGAAAAGGCTCTCGTTAAAACTCAATAGCAAAACCATGTCTGAAGTTGAAGCATTAATGCAAGCGCAAGGATTAAAAAACAATACGGAAGTATTTCGCTCATTAATCCTGAAAATTAACGAAGATATCGTGCAAACAGATAAACCGAAACATCTCAATGAATTGCAAAATTTTGCGGCGGCGTTTGCTTAATATAAAGCGAGGTAGGCACTTGCTTAATCGTGATGATTAAACAAATCCAAGCCCTTTTTACAGGGCTTGGATCAAAGAGAAGATCAATTTCTCAAAGATTAATTTTTTCAAAGTGAGTTACGCCAAGGTTAAATACGACACGCTAGCCACAACACACGCCACCAATACATTTAGCACAACGCCTTCTTTAGCCATGGTGCGGATCGTAAATTGGTTTGTGCCATAAACGATAGCATTAGGCGCAGTGGCAACGGGTAGCATGAATGCACAGCTTGCACTAATGGCAGCCGGAATCATTAACAACGTTGGCTCAATCCCCATAGAGGAACCTGTAAGCGCCAGAATAGGCATAAGTAACGTTGCCGTTGCTGTATTCGAGGTAATTTCTGTTAAGAAGGTCACGAACAAGCAAATACTTAAAATCAGTAAAAACAGAGGTAATTCATTTAAACCTGATAAAAAGTGCCCGATTTCTTGACTCAACCCCGAAGCAGTGAAGGCTTTTGCTACACAAATGCCGCCAGCGAAAAGCAATAACATTCCCCATGGAATATCGTTTGCGGTTTTCCAATCAAGCAATCTATCATCGTCTTTTCCTGAACGAATCAGGAACATGGCAACAACCCCCGCAAGCGCAATACTGCTGTCACCCACGGTTTTTAATTGCAACGCTTCGGTCCAAAACGGACGACTAATCCACGCCAGCGCCACCACGGCAAATACCCAAATCACCCGCTTTTCTTGTGTTTGCCAACCACCCACTTGAGGCAAGTCGAACTGAGTGATTTTACCTAACCCTCGGGTCAGCCATAACGCCATAATCGGAATGGCAATAAGTACGATGGGGACACCGGTTTTCATCCACTCTAAAAAGCTGACTTCATGACCACTTTGTTCTTGGTAAACACTCATGAAAATAATATTAGGCGGCGTACCAATAGGTGTACCCACACCACCAATGTTCGCAGCAAACGCGATGCCTAGCAGCAACGCAGCGGTAACACGTTTATCCGTTCCTGGCTGCAAAATTGCCAAAGCAATAGGCATCAACATAAGCGTGGTGGCGGTATTGGAAATCCACATGCTGAGCAACGCAGCGGTTATCATAAAAGCAAGCACGAGCCGCGTTGCACTTTGTCCGCCAGTCACTTTGATCATAAACAGGGCAAAGCGTCGATGTACGCCCGATTTTTCCAGCCCTTTTGATAGCATAAAGCCACCCATTAGCAGCAAAATAACATGGCTTCCTAAAGAAGATGCCGCTTCGCGATGGCTCAGTACCCCCGCCATCGGAAACGCAAAAAACGGCACTAACGAGGCAACCGGAATTGGCAGCGCTTCTGTTACCCATAGCACAGCGGTAAATAGCGTAATACCGGCGGTCCACGCTATTTTGGCATCGTAACCAGCTTGCACGACAAACAAGCCCAAACCAATGGATGCAAGCAGGGCAATTGCAATAATAATGAAAGATAAGTTAGGATTTTTTTGCGGCTTGCCATCAGACGATGGCTGATTTTCTAGCGAGTCATTATTTTGCATAAAATGCCTCTAGCTGATGCTGGGCTTGGCCCCATTTTTCTTGTTGTTTTAGCGCTTCAAACGACTGGTTATGCGTTTTGCGCAATCGCTTCACACGATTTTGCGAAGTGGAATTAATGTAGCTTTGTGGCACGTTATCAAGAATTTCAATAGCGGCAGTTGGGTTGTTACAAACCAGCGCCATATCACAGCCTGCTTCAAGTGCTTTTACCGCTCGTTCGGTAAAACTGCCAATATGTACCGCCCCTTCCATAGAAAGGTCGTCGGAGAAAACCACACCGTCGAACTGCATTTGTTTTCTTAGCACATCTTGCACCCACACTTTTGAAAAGCCCGCGGGCATTTCATCAACATCGGGATAAATAACGTGCGCAGGCATAACCGCATCCAGTTGCTGTTTTTGGTGAATCTTTTCAAACACCGTCATATCCAGAGCAAAAATCTCTGCTTTTTCTCGGCGATCGACGGGTAACGCGATGTGAGAATCTTCTTTTACCGAGCCATGACCCGGGAAGTGTTTACCCGTGGCTTTCATACCCGCTTGGTGCATACCGCTGATAAAGGCACTCGCTAATAGCACGATCTCCTCTGGGTCTTCGCTAAAACTTCTGTCGCCAATCACATCGGAAACGCCATGAATATCCAAAACAGGGGCAAAACTGATATCCATATCAAAAGCTTGCACTTCCGAGGCCATTAGCCAGCCAAACGTACGCGCAAAATCACAAGCTTGTTCCATGTTGTCAGAACACGTTTTTCGAATCGCCCCCATCGCCGGAATCTGACTAAAACCTTCGCGAAAACGCTGAACACGACCGCCTTCGTGATCCACCGCGATTAAAATATCATTACGCGCGTAATGACGAGCTTGTTGAATAAGCTCGTTTAGCTGTTGTTGATCGTGAAAATTGCGGGTAAATAAGATCGCACCACCAACAAGCGGGTGGCCTAAGATTTCTTTTTCTTCCGGCGAAAGTTCATAACCGGCGAAATCGAGCATGATGGGAGACATGAAGAGTCTTTTTCCTAACTAAAAGATGTGGCATCAATATAAAAGATGCCTATACAAAATCCAATCGTTAACGAAATGTTTACTTAATAATTGCTTGTAACTTGTACCAATTTCTGAAAAATACGGGTCTTTTATTATTCAGCATTCGTTTTTAGCTATAGGTGGTATCGATTATTTCTATTTGACCAAAATCGCCCCCCTACCCCAAGATCGAACGACCCCAACTCAGGAGAAAATCTTATGTATGCTGTTATATTCGGACGCGATGGCTGCCCTTTCTGTGTACGCGCAAAAGAAGTTGCAGAAAAGTTAAGCACAGATAGAGAAGATTTTAAGTTTCGTTACGTTGATATTATTAAAGAAGGGATCAGCAAAGCAGACTTGGAGAAAACCGTTGGTAAACCTGTTGAAACGGTACCTCAAATCTTTTTAGACCAAGATCACATTGGTGGTTTTACTGAATTTGAAGCGCATGCAAAAGCGCATTTAGGGCTATACGACTAGCACTTTAGCTTGCCAGAGCGACAACCGTTTATGCTGTAACGGTTGTCCGGCAGCTGAGCCATCCCCCATTTAGACAACATTTCACTTCGCCATATTTGGCTTAAGCAATATCTCGGTTAGGGTAAAGCTCAATGTTCTCCACACTTGGCGCTGCAAAACCCGCCGCCACAAAATGAATCACACCGCGAATTAATTCCGCCACGCCCATCCTTTGCTGATAATCGGCTTCTGCCATATCGGTAAGCGCACGGCTTGAGCCCATAGTGAAAACACACGATCCCAACGCAAAGTGCCAACGCCAAAATACCTCGCGCTTAGGCAAGTGCGGCACCGCTGACACCAAGGTTGTATTAAACCGCTTCAATACTGTGCCATAGCGCACGTTCACAAACTTTTTCATGTGCCCTTGCGACTCGTAATAGGCTTTTGCAAATAATTGCATGAAAGTGTGCGCGCCATTCGGCCTAACCGACTCTAATTTCAGAATGGGTTCAACCATGGCTTCGAAAAGAAGTGTTAAATCAGGCTCTCTATTCAACGTCGCAATTTTCGACAACTGCTCATCAATAGCTGGCATTAATACACTTAAATAACGCTCCATAACCGCCTGAATTAGTTCCTTTTTTGAACCAAAGTGGTAATTAACAGAAGCGAGGTTTACATCCGCTTTACTCGTAATGGAACGCAAAGAAGTGTTATCAAATCCAAGGTCAGAGAAAAGAAGTTCAGCAGTGTCGAGAATTTTATCTTTAGTGGTCACAGGCCCAAAGCGACGTCAAATAACAATGTTTTGACTGTATCGACATGAATCACAAAGTGCAACCCTAGCGAAACGTTTCTTCCAAGATAAATAACATTTCTTTGCGTTATGTGGACTATGTTTCAGGTTATTTTTATGTTTATACTCCCCTTTTTGACGCTCAACGCTCCTTGGGGCGGCCCAGTTTTAATAATAAAAATAACGAAATCGATTCGCAAAATTGACTATTCATTAATAAAAAGCGGCATCAAATTGAGTGAAACAATCATCACCACTAGGACAATTATTATGAGAATAGCGAAAGCTTCCAGCTTGGCGCTTATCATTGCAGCAGCGCTCGGCACTGCGGGATGCTCTGATAACGGCACAAACACGACAAATCAAACTTCAGCAGAACCTAAACTCACTGCGGCAGATGCCAAAAAGTTCCTAAAAGAATCTCAAGAAGAACTCGCAAAACTTCAATATCCCGCTTCTCAAGCCGCTTGGGCGTACCAAACTTATATCATCCAAGATACTGCCAATGTGTCGGCTTACTTAAGCGAAAAGCTATCAAGCCGCGCTTCTGAAATCGCCAAGGAATCCGCTAAATTCAACAACGTAAAGCTAGACCCAGACACGCGCCGCATGATGGATTCTTTGCGTTATTCTTTGGTACTGCCCGCACCTTCTGATGCAGCTAAATCTGAACGTTTAGCGCAAATTGGTACCGAAATGGAAGGCATGTACGGTTCAGGCCGTTATTGCCGCGAAGACGGCACATGTTGGGGCCTTACCGACATGGCTAATAAAATGGCAAATGAGCGTAACGCCGACCTGCTTCTCGAAGTGTGGAAAGGCTGGCGTCAAGTGTCGCCCCCAATGAAAGATCTTTACGTTGAGCAAGCTAAAATTGCTAACGAAGGCGCACAAGAGCTAGGCTTCCAAGACATTAGCGAGCTTTGGCGCGGCGGTTACGACATGCCTGCGGACGATTTCGAGCAAGAGCTAGATCGCTTATGGGGCCAAGTTAAGCCTTTCTACGACGCACTACACTGCCACGTACGTGCTGAGTTAGGTGAAACCTACGGGACTGATATCGTACCGCAAGACAAAGCCATTCCTGCCCACCTACTTGGTAACATGTGGGCACAAACGTGGTCGAACATTTACGACATTGCTAAGCCTAAGCAAGAAATGAAAGTCATCGACGTAACAAAAGCACTTGAAGAACACGGTTACGACGAAATCAAAATGGTTAAAGGCGCAGAAGACTTCTTCACTGGCCTTGGTTTTGACCCACTTCCGAAAAGCTTCTGGGAACGTTCTCAGTTCAAACAACCTGCGGACCGCGACGTGGTTTGCCACGCGTCGGCATGGAACCTCGATTCAGTTGATGACTTGCGTATCAAGATGTGTATCCAAAAAACAGGTGAAGAATTCGCGGTTATTCACCATGAGCTAGGTCACAACTTCTATCAACGTGCATACAACGAACAGCCATTCTTGTACCAAGGTTCGGCTAACGACGGCTTCCACGAAGCTATCGGCGACACAATCGCGCTGTCGGTCACACCTAAATATTTGAAGCGTATCGGCTTAGTTGATGAAATCCCTGATGCTTCTAACGACATCGGTATGTTACTGCACACGGCACTGGATAAAATTGCATTCGTACCGTTTGGCTTGTTAGTAGATAAATGGCGCTGGGCAGTATTCTCGGGCAAGGTGAAGCCTGAAGACTACAACAACTATTGGTGGGAGCTTCGTGAGCAGTATCAAGGTGTTAGAGCCCCTGTAGAGCGTCCTGCTGATGCATTCGACCCAGGTGCAAAATACCACATTCCTGGAAACACGCCTTACAGCCGTTACTTCTTAGCACATATCCTACAATTCCAGTTCCACCGTGAACTTTGTAAGATTGCAGGCGATGAAGGCCCTGTACACCGTTGTTCTATCGCAGGTAGCAAAGAAGCCGGCGATGCATTAAACAAGATGCTAATGATGGGTGCAAGCAAGCCTTGGCAGGATGCGTTGGAAGTGCTTACAGGTACACCGCAAATGGACGCAACGGCAATTCTTGATTACTTCGCCCCATTAAAATCATGGTTAGACGAGCAAAACCAAGGTCGTCAGTGCGGTTGGTAATGCCGGAGTCGCGGTTTAGTGAGCCGCGACCGCTTTGTTAAGCCCTGTTTGATAGTGCTACATGTTTTGAAACGGGTTTAAAAAAGCTATTAACACTAAAAAGCCAACATCGATATGTTGGCTTTTTAGTATCTGCTTTTCTGCTTTTCTGCTTTTCTGCTTTTCTGCTTTTCTGCTTTTCTG
>CAXRCC010000117.1:0-7358 GCA_964228975.1 Paraneptunicella sp.
GGTCGAAGTGCTCAACACCTAACGCGTCATTGCCAGTTTCGAAGTAAAGCATGCCGAGGTGAGCATGAATGCCTGGGGCAACGGGTTTGTTTTTTCTTTCAGCTGTTTGAATAACGTTTTCAAGCGCAGAGATTTGTTCGTCAACGGAGTGGCTATCGGCCTTGAAATAGCTGTAAACCGTGCTGGTGTATTGCCCATAATAATATTGAGGCTCAGTGGTTTTGCAGCCCGCAAGCGCAATTGCCGCGAGGGTTGCAGCGGTGAGTCTTTTCATGTTGAGTGTCCTTGTTAAAACTAAATTTTCCATGCGCCGGATTGCATACCGGTAACTAATTTGTTGACCACTTCGCGAATGGCTAAATCCAGTACTTTGCCGTTGAGTGTGGCGTCGTAGCTTGCTGTGCTACCAAACCCAATCACTTCTCTTTCAGATAAGCTGTACTCACCTGCACCTTGAACGGAGTAAACCACTTCAGACGTGGTTACATCGACCACATTCAGTGTGACTTTGGCGTATGCAATTTGAGATTTGCCCTTGCCTAGCAAACCAAACAGTTGACGATCGCCAATGGCTTTACGCCCAAATTCGGTTACATCGCCTGTAATCACAAATTTTGCGCCAACAATCGACTGGGTTGTGCCTGCATGTTTGGCTTCATTCGCCAAGGCTTTCATGTTGTCTCTGTCGAGCACACTAAAGCGATTGGTTTGTTGTAGGTGGCTCATTAAAGTGGTTTTGGCTTGGCTGCCTAACCGATCTTGTCCTGTCGAAAAAATCCCATTTTGAAAGCTCGAACGGTTGACAAAATTGCCTACCACAAGCTTACTCTTTTCACCTGTATAGGCGGTGTTGTAGCTTGCGACAGTCGGCGTTTCAATGACTTGAGATGAGGTGCTAGCGCAGCCAGAAACGGTCGACACTAGAATGGCAGCGGTAACAGCCGCTTTTACTGATTTTGAAGTGTTGAGTAACACGACAACTCCTTTTATTACTAATCCAAAACTGAAAACTGCGTTTTCGAGTGCTGTGCTCGAAAAGAGAAAATGGCGATAGGGTAGGGCAGCCACAATGTTGTTGCCGACAAATTACTCAGAAGTCCATTTTCTAGACGGGTTATACCGTAAGCGTGTTTTTATTTCTACTGTGTTCTTATTTTCATCAAAGAAAGGTAGTTCAAAAAACAAATTAATCCAAAATCTTTTGCGAAATAAACACACTAGGCTGGCAAAAACGAAGTTAACTTACTTGGGATATTTGTATAACATAGCGGCGTTTTTAGTTCGCGCCTCTGTTGTAGGTTTAATTTAGGGACGATTCACGCTTTGCTGTTTAACTCACCCATTTTTATTCTCGCTTTTTTACCTGTTACGTTTTTGGTTTATTTCTTCCTTACGCGGGGGGGATTGATCAATTTGAGTAAAGTGTGGCTGGTATTCGCCTCTTTGTTTTTCTACGGATATTGGAATCCCATTTACCTGTTACTGATTGGCGCTTCGATTGGCGTTAATTTCACGTTAGCGAATCGAATACGGGAGGTGCAAAACAAGCAAGGGTACTTGTATACCGGCATCTTGTTTAACGTGGGATGACTCGGTTATTTCAAGTACGCGGATTTTTTTATCAACAACGTGAATGCAGCGCTTTCAACGCAAATCCCTGAACTCAATGTCGTTTTGCCCTTAGCCATCAGCTTCTTTACATTCCAGCAAGTGGCTTATTTGGTCGATACCAAAAATGGCGATTGTAAAGAGTCTAACTTCTTATCCTACTGCTTGTTTATTTGCTTTTTTCCACAACTGATTGCAGGGCCTATTGTGCATCACAAAGAAATGATGCCGCAGTTTGATGAGGCAGGAAAGTCGCGCATTCAGTCCCGAAATGTGATGCTGGGATTGATGATTTTTGCCATTGGCCTGTTTAAAAAAGTGGTGCTTGCCGATGCCTTAGCACAGTATGTTGACCCTGTTTTTCACTTGTCGTTAACGCAGGAGGTTGAGTTTACCGCCGCGTGGCTAGGCTCGTTGGCTTACACATTCCAGCTGTATTTCGATTTTTCGGGCTATTGTGACATGGCCATTGGCGCGGCGCTGCTGTTTAATATTGTGTTGCCCATTAACTTCAATTCTCCCTACAAAGCCGTCAATATTCAGGATTTTTGGCGTCGCTGGCACATGACGCTATCACGCTGGTTCAGAGATTATGTCTACGTTAAATTGGGCGGTAATCGTGTTGGCAAACTCCTCACCTTGCGCAACGTCTTTTTGACCGCGTTTGTGAGTGGCATATGGCACGGCGCAGGGTGGACTTTCGTTATTTGGGGAACAATGCATGGCCTGGCAATGGTGGTGCATCGCTTGTACAGCGACCATCTTTCCTTTTCTTTACCGCGCTGGTTGGCGTGGGCGTTAACCTTCCTCTTTGTGAACTTTGCTTGGGTGGTGTTCAGAGCCGAGTCGCTGACGTCTGCAATGAATATTTACACGGGCATGTTCAATGTATCAGGTGTGATCAATACCCAGTTTGTTGAGTTTTATCATTCCGCATCGCACTTATTTAGCGCGCCGCTTGGGTTTGAGTCGGTGCTTGGTGTGTATTGGGTATTAGTCGCTTCAGCGATTGCGTTTTGGGGTGTAAACAGCCTTGTGCTGAGCGAAAAAATGGCGGCAAGTCAGGCAAAACAATGGCTACTTGGCGGCGCACTTTCATTATTGTTTTTCACCACATTAATCTCATTAGGGAATAAGTACAGTGCCTTCATTTACTTCAATTTTTAAAGTCGGTTTGGGGTTTATTGTTGGGCTCTTATTGATTGAGTTAGTCTTGCAAGTTATGCCGACAGCAACAGGATTTCAGCGCTCATCAGAGCCGTTTCCTATTCGTCATTGGAAGCCAAATTCTACCTATCAATATTCAAATGGCTGGAATTTTAGAAATCCACAATCGGGCAATGTAAATAATTATGGCTTTGTGAATGTGAAGGATTACGACAGCCCTAAAGCGGATGTGCTGGTGATTGGCGATAGTTACATAGAGGCGCAGCAGGTCACACAAGACATGACTTTTCACGCCATTATTGAACAAGAAACGGGGCTGAACACCTACAGTATTGGGACCAATGACAGCCAGTTTGCCGATTACATTAACTACCTGCGTTATGGCATGAAAACCTTCTCCCCGGATTGGCTCGTGATTAAGTTATTCGCGAGTGATTTACAGGGCAGTGATAAAAGTGCGATGCCTCAAGGGGCTTATTTTGAAAAGTCCGAGCAAGGGCTGAGTATTCAGGTGAATCCGCCACGTGCTAATTCTGCGTTACGCAATTACATTAAAAAAAGTGCCTTACTGCGCTATTTATTTTTGAACTTACGACTGCCTGCACAGATCAAACGCTTGTTATCCACGCCAAGTGCGCCGCCTGTATTTGATGCGGCGCAGTATCAGCCGCTTATCACTTTTTTTGATAACGAGTTGCGGTTGCATAATGTAAACAAAAATCGCGTTATTTTTATTACGGATTCTGATGAAGTGAGTGCATTACTTGATCAGAACCAGTACAAACACATACACTCTGGACAAATTCTAACCGAGATGTTTGAAAAAACAGGATTTCGAGGTAATGACGAACCTTATGATGGGCACTGGAATTTCAGGGGGCACCATCAGGTTGGTCAAGCGGTCTCAGCGTTACTCGTTGCCAATTAACATCATTTGGACATGATATTATGGATTTTTACCCAAAATTGAAGAAAAGTACGGTTTATCTTCTGCCTGCCATTTGTGTGGCATTAGCGTCTTGTGGCGGAGGCGGCTCATCAACGCCTACCACACCAACTACGCCCACCACGCCAACAACACCGCCCGTGGTAAGAGAAATCACGCAGTTTCAGCATATCGTAACCTATGGTCAATCGCTGGCGCGTGGCGCATTGGCAACGCCTATCATCTCCGATTCTCAGCCCTACGGTAATATGACGTTTGCAGAAGGTGTGCATGCGCGGGGAAGCGAAGAAGGGTTTGCGCTTGATGCGTTTATGCCACTGGTGGAAGAAGAAGTAGGAAATCAAGGTGAAACGCCTACATCCGGCACGGCAAACTACATTGTTGAGCTAACGGAAGCGGAAGACGGATTTGAGTGGGATGAGCAAGAGTCTGCGTTTATTGGCAGTGCGCCAGGGCGAAGAGGCTTTCCCATTGAGTTACTTAACCAAGGCACTACCTACTGGGGCGCGATTTTAGATCAAGTCGCAGCAGCTAAACAATTAACAGAAGCCGACGATAAAACCTATCGCGTTGCCGCCATGACGTGGACACAAGGCGAAACAGATTACGCCAATGGCACATCCCGTGCCGATTACACTGCGCTAATGACTGAAATGACCACAGATTTCATCACCGATGTGACGCAAATCTCCGAGCAAGCAGAGCCGCCAGTGTTGGTCACGTATCAGCTTTCTGCTCATCGCCGTTATGAAAATGATGACTTCCCCATTGCGCTCGCGCAAAAAGACGTCGCCGATGCCATGGACAGTGTTTACATTGCCACGCCCATGTATCACTTAGAGTATGGTGATGACAACCTGCACTTAACCGCAGAAGGCTCGTTAATGTTGGGCAAATACTACGGTTTAGTATTGAAAAAACTGCTGATTGATGAAGCACAGTGGCAGCCGTTGCAACCTGAGTCGATCACGTGGAATGACACCAGCATCAGCATTAACTTGAATGTACCCGCTGGTGAGTTAACTACAGATACCACGCTGGTGTCTGAAGCGCCTAATTTCGGTTTTGATGTGTGGGATGCAAGCAACACAACGGTACTTGATGTGATTACTTCGGTAACGGTTAACGGTACATCCATTGAGATTGCGTTATCTGAAAATGTGCCTGCTGGCGCGCGCTTAACCTATGCCAGAGGGCGTCCGGGCGATCCTGCTGTGGCGAATCGTACTGAAGGCCCTCGCGGTAACATTCGAGATTCTCAAGGTGATACCTATCAATATGTGGGTCAGGACGGGGTGACGCGTCGTTTGGACAACTATCTTGTGATGTTCGAACACATTAGGTAACGCAGATGAAAGCAAGCAAAGAAGCGCTTGAACAGTTTTTTAAAACTGAATTCCCACAAGCCGACTTCATCATTGAAGAGGTCGGCAATCGAGGGGCAACGCTAAGAAAGAAAATAGATCATGCGCATTTGCGACCGGGTGGCACAGTGTCCGGTCCGACCATTATGGCAATGACAGATGCTGCATTATATGTTGCGATTTTGTCTGAGATTGGCTTGGTGGCGCTTGCGGTCACCACCAATTTGAATATTAACTTTCTGCGTAAACCCGCAGCGGATAAAGATCTCATCGTGAAATGCAAGTTGATTAAGCTGGGTAAATCACTGGCCGTGGGCGATGTGTTTGTGTATTCAGAAGGCAGTGACGACCCCGTTGCTCATGGTGTCGGCACTTATTCCATTCCTAAGCGTTAACATCCACAATTAAGCGACCTGTTACATTGCCTTTTAATAGGTCGCTGGCTTTGTCTGCGGCTTGTGCCAAGGGAATGACATGAGAAATCGTGTTGATGTAATCACTCATATCCATTTGGGCTAATCGTTCCCATGCTTCAATTCTGTCTGCGATTGGTCGCATCACGCTATCGACACCTAACAAAGCAACACCGCGTAGAATAAAGGGCATCACGGTGGAAGGTAAATCCATGCCTTGCGCTAATCCACAAGCTGCAACCGCGCCGCCGTATTTTGTGCTTGCGCAAATATTGGCAAGTGTTGTGCTGCCAACAGAGTCCACCGCGCCAGCCCAACGTTCTTTCATTAAAGGTTTACCTGCTTCAGAAAGCTCAGCACGGTCAATCACTTCTGCAGCACCTAACGACGTCAAATACTCTACCTCATCCATGCTGCCCGTCGAGGCAACTACGCGATAACCAAGCTCAGAAAGGATTTTCACCGCCCAGCTGCCTACACCGCCAGTCGCCCCTGTGACTAAAATATCGCCATGTTCTGGCGTGATTCCTTGCTTTTCCAAAGCAATGACACAAAGCATTGCCGTGTAGCCAGCCGTGCCAATCGCCATGGCATTTTCGGGGGACATAGATTGAGGCAGAGGAATTAACCAGTCACCGTTAACTGTTGCTTTTTGTGCAAGACCGCCAAAGTGGGTTTCACCCACGCCAAAACCATTGAGAATCACCTTATCGCCTTGTTTGAAATTGGCGTGTTCGCTTTGGGTAACGGTTCCAACGAAATCGATGCCCGGCACCATGGGGAAGCTTCTTACAACAGGCGCTTTGCCTGTCATGGCTAAACCGTCTTTGTAGTTGATGGTGCTGTAACTTACGTCGACAGAAACACGGTTTTCAGTGTTCGTGTATTCCGACAAAAATGCCTCAGACTGCTCGGTTAGGCTTGTGCGATAGCCTTGTTCATCCTTCTCAATAAGTAATGATTTGTACATATTCGCTCCTGAGCTTTAAATTAGACTGGTCGTCTAGTTAATGTTAAAAAATTTTACTGCATTAAACGTAAAAATTGTTGCATAAAGGTATCGATAGGTTGCGTGTTTTGTGTCAATTTACAGCGGCTCACTGCGCCTTCCCACCCTATCCAAAAGAACGAAGCCATGGCGTTTGCATCAACATCTCTGTGGATATTTCCCGCCGTTTTCGCTCGTTGTAAGCATTGTTCAATTTTGTCTTGCCACTGTGCATACACGCTGGCGAGAGCCTGGTTGTATACCTCGGATAATAGCGTGATTTCCCGCTCTAAATTGCCAATTAAGCAGCCGCGCCTAAAGGCAAATTTCGCCATGCCAGATTTGGCGTCTTCCACAAAATGTAGTAATCGCTCTAACGGCGGATTCGCCTCGTTGAGCAGGTGTGTATCAAGTTTCTTCTGAAAATAGCGGTTGTAGTTGTCGATTACCGCTAAGCCGAAGGCTTCTTTACTTTCAAAATAATAATAAAACGAGCCTTTGGGCACACCGACTTCCTTAAGCACTTGATCGATACCCGATGAGGAAAAGCCAAATTCTGTGAAATGTGCCAGCCCGCTTTGAATCAGCGCGTGTTTGGTTTCACTCGATGAGCGCCCCGATTTTGGCGGGCGGCCTCGTTTTCTAGGGCTTTTTGTATGGGGATCGGGTTGGCTCATGACTGCGACTCTATGACCGTTTTTTATAATATTAGACCGATCGTCTAATAAATTAAAGGGCTATTATAAATTAATTGAAAACTGCTTTTAAAATAGTGCTTTATCGTCTTTTTTTAGGTTTGCCTTGCAGGTTTTTCAAGCGTTGTATGGTATTTAGCATGGTGTTAGCAGGGTATATAAAAAGCCATGAAAAAG
>CAXRCC010000118.1:0-6341 GCA_964228975.1 Paraneptunicella sp.
GCTGGGGATTGGGCCTTGCATCGATAACACTGACGGCACTTTATCAGGATAAGCAAAACGCAGTAATTGATAGCCGATACCAGAAAGCCCCACCATAAACCCGGGCGTTTCTAGGTTGAACATTAACCCTGTTCTCCAGCCCGAAGTTTGCGCTGCGCTAACCACTTGGCTTACCACTGCATTCACCTCTTCTATCAATTGAGCGTTCGATTGCGCCAGCCCCACTTGTAGTAAAAGCTCTAGATTGCCTAACACGCCATGACACAAAGAATGATTATCGTGAAATCCGTGATTGCGTGTTGCCGCCAGCGCTCGTTCAATGTCGGCTTGAATGACGTTGCTGTCGAGCTGCTCTGCCATGGCTAATCGCGCTAACCCAATCCCCGGTGCACCGTGGCACCATGCGGTTAAAAAACACTGCCCGTCATCACAAACATCTGCGCCTTCAGGGCGGTTGCCTTCTCGTAAATCAGGCCAGTTTCCTTGTGCTGTGGAATACAACATATTCTCATGAGATATCGCCTTTTCTGCAGCCTGTATAAAGGCTTTTTGCTGAGTAATCGCACCGAGTTTCGACAGGGCCAGTGCAATTCCTGCCCCACCATGAGACATACCTGCTAGCGGCTCTTCACCCGCAATGCTTAGCTGCCAGCCCAATCCGTGTTTGGTTTTGCGACCATGACTTAATATGTGTTGTCCACAACGAATAGCCAGCGCCAAAATCGATTTTTGCGGGCAGAGTTCATACAAATTTAGCAGCACGATAACCGTTCCCGCTGCGCCACCGATGACGTCATAAAACGCATCGTCTTGTAATCGAGCCTCAATGTGTCGGCACAGAAAAATCGCTTCATCGAGTAACGACTCATCTTCCCAAAGCTGACTTAGATGCGTCAGGGTATAGATAATGCCCGCCCAACCCGAAAACATGCCAATATCGTCAATCGTTTCCGGCTGCGCTTGCCACATTTCCCTGGCCGTATTTAAGGCTTTTTCTGCCAAGACTTTATGTTCATTTTGATGCGTAATTTTGGCTAAGTAAGCCAAATACAAAACCGTGCCTGTCAGCCCGTCATACAAGGTTGTCGACATGGATTCCACCGCCCAATGTTTAGAAGACAATGGCTTCCAGATAAACCAGTTCGCCCCCAACTCACCTTCAAATGCCAAGCGAGACAAATGCGCCGCAAGCTGCTCGGACTCAGCAACCAAAGCCTTTGCATTCAGCGGTTGCGTTGAATGCCCCAGTTCATAACGCGGCTTTATTGAATCTTTTTCAGTTAACTCACTGGCATACAGGCTAGCTTGAATTAACCATTGCTGGCGGTTCAGATCATCCTCACTTAACCGTTGAATTAAATGTTGGCAGCGCGACATCGCGGGCGTATGAAAGAAGTTAGGTAAGCATTCGCCTTCTGAGGTCCACAAGTGTCGACTGGCAGGGCGCGTTGTGAAAAAAGGAATGTCTAAGTTAGCCAGCTCTTGCCTTTCATACTTAACCACTTGTTTTAAATAAGGCTGGCTTTCGACCGCTCCCCACAGTTTTTCAAAGAAAAGGTCTCGCTCTAAACCGTTTCTCATTAAATCCGGGTGCAAACTTTCAGAAAGGTAGGACGCATAAATGCGCGTTTCTCGTAAAATAACGCGCACTTCATTGTGCCGAAACACACAAAGCGGGCCGCTTTCCGTTAACAGCGCCTCTTTATGAGCCATAAGCAGTCGGTAACATGCTTCAAATCCGGCGCTGACTTCTTTTGAAAATTGCCATGCTTTAGCCGGAACACCGTTCAAACTCGGGCGATTATTGGCCGCCTCAATTGCCACTTTTTCTCGCACAAATGTCATTTCATCAGTGCCTGAATGCTTAACAGAAAGCACCTCTTGGGGCGTTAATTGCGCGTCAGACTCCCCCATGGCACTTAAATCGATACCGGCTTCGCTATTTTCCGTCCACATACGCCGTGGTAAAAGCCCCGTGCGCAACACGGTTTGCTTAATAGGAAAAGTGGCAGAGGTGTGATAATCGTTATCAATATGCTCCAAATAGGGATGGAATAAGGTTTCGAGATCAACAACCACCGGGTGTTCACCGCAGGCAATCACGTTTTCATAATGAAAATCATTCCCTTCAAGCACGTACATCAACGCAAGTAAAACGCCCTGTCGGTAGTAAAAACGTGCCAATGCCTCTTGAGTATCACAGGCGCAATACTCAACAAACTCGACCCAGCCGTACTCGGATTTATCCAGTATTTTCAAGGTTTTCATTTGCACGGCTTGTAGATGCTTATTACACCAATGCAATAAGTGATTAAAGTTAGCCTCTACCGCTAACGAGCGCGGTTTATAAACGACTTTAAAGCCCGAGGAGAAGTGTAAAATCGCCACGCTACGACCTTGCTTGTGCGCATCACCCGCCCCCACTTTAATACTTTCTAAAGCGCCCAGTTTATCTCCTGTATGCAATACTCGCTCGATTTCATCCCAATCATCGCAAAGATGAGAGAATAACGTGACGCCAAAATCGCGCCATTGCTGCACTACCGTATTCACAAGGCGAAACAGAACCGGATACTCCGTCATCAATTTATGACGTTTTTGGGGATCTTTCAGGCTATTCACAAAATCTTGAAAACGCGCTTCGGAAGTGTCGCCTTTAAGCTGTTTTAATACCTTGGCTACCTGCATTTCCAGCACCAAGGTTCTACCACTAATGGTGGCTAATTTGGTAACCAAATCCTGATAATAAGACTCCGCAATGTTGTCTATTGAAAAAGAGGAAATGTTAGCAGCGGATGAGGCGTTCGAATCAGATAGAGAACGCGCAGTTTGGCGCACTGAAAAGCGCTCAGCAAGCGTGGTTTTAAGCGTATTGTAGGCCTCGTTGATTAAAGGGCGAAACAGCAACAATAGCCCGCCACTTTGTACACGCTCGTCCAAAATAGGCGGTAACTCAGATTCATCACTGAGACTATGTTCAAAACAAGTGAATAATTGATTCCACCAATCGTTCCCGTCGTGTTCAGGATGACTATCTCCCATAAAACACTGTGAGGAAAAGGCCGATGAGAATTCTTTGGGTTTGATATTTTCTTCTTTTAGCCTGCTCAGGAGCTTCTCCTCATCACCTAAATAAGGCGCTTCGTTTAGCCACCTTCCATAGAGTTTGGTGTCGAAACCTGTTTCGTTAGGAGAGCAATACTGAATTCGTTCAAGCAGTGTCAGCGCCTTAAAAGCGCTATGTTTATTTTCTTTTATCATGGGAAAAGGCGAAATGAGAGTGAGCAGAGACAGGGGGAAATGTCCCCCTTTTTTATTATCGATAGCTTAGTAGCACTGAAGCGGCGGGCACGGTGTACAAATTGCAGAACCGCCTGCACTAAAGGTTTCGGGGTTACCCTTAATAGCAACCGTACTAAGTTCGATAGATGACGCCGGATTAGCGGGGACTGAAGCCAACTCTTCCGATGACAACGAATCACGATAAGTTGCATCTTTCCATGCGCGAACAATGTCAACTTTATTCATTTTCCAATTCCTCTTAAATAATTGTTATTACTCTAATTAAGGCTGAACATATTGCTCGAACGAACCACAATAAAAACAACAAAAATTAAATCAAGAAGGAGCAAACTCACTATTTTTTCAGCTATTAAAAGCTCTCTCTAAAACCGGGTTTTGTCAAACTGAGGGAATTTTAAAACGTAGAGTTAACATACCCGACAGGAAAATATCACTCACATTCGGGATTAATTCTGGCCTGTATTTTTATATCTTTTTAGTCTATTAATTTTATTTATAGACGTGTGAGCAATAAAAAAACCGAAATGAAAATAAATTAGCCACACTCTCATGCGACGATATGTCGCACCCAGAAGCGCTTGAATTTATTAGCAAAAAAACAACAATACTCGTCAATGTTTTTACTCATCTTGCGCATATTGAAGGACTGTTGGAATATGTCAGCTGAAAAATATCAAGGTTATCCCGCTAAGATTCGTTTTTTCAAATTCACCTATTCCGTTCATCGTTGGACTGGACTTTTCATTGGCATTCAGTTGCTATTTTGGATTTTAGGTGGCTTCATTATGTCGGTATTGCCTTTGGAAAAAGTGCATGGAAAACACCTCGCTAAACCTGCCAACATGGCATCATTAACAGAAAAGCACACCTATTCATTAGACGATTTAATTTCACGTAGCTTCACCAATATTGAACAAATTGAGCTGAGTTATATTGGAAAAACCCCGGTTTATATCGTCCATTCACAGAATAATATTTCGGTTTACCATGCGCAGAGTGGGAAATTAACGGCGCCTCTTACAGAAGCAGAGATTAAATTCTTCGCCAACCAATATTATTTAGGTGACGGCGCATTGATTCGAGCAAAATTACATTATCTTGCGCCGCATGAAGCCTCGCGAGCAAAAGGGGAAGTGTGGCAAGTTGACTTTGATGATGCGTGGAGCACGAGTTTGTACCTCAACCCGCTAACTGGCGGCTTGGTCAATACCCGCAGCACAATGTGGCGTGTTTTTGATTTTGTGTGGATGCTGCATATCATGGATTACGACACGCGCGATGATTTTAATAACCCTCTTCTGGTTGCCTTTTCGCTTGTTGCGACTCTCTTTACGTTGTCGGGATTTGTTTTGCTGTATCACCGTTTTCGCCCAAGAGCGAAACGACGCCCACAGCGCGCATTAAACTCTGCTTTGAACACAAAAAAGGCCGCTGATTAAGCGGCCAACACTTAGGCTTAATGTGTATTCAGTTAGTCTTGATACAACACCGTAATTGCGGTGCCTTCAGCAACAATACTACCACTCACACTACGGGGTGAATTGGTGGGACCATTGCCTTTTTCCATCGCCACTTTCCACGTTCCCGCAGGCAAGTTGTAACTGTAGTTATCGGCACTGTTGTAAATCACGATGATGTTTTTCCAGGTATCACCATTAGCAGCACCGTTTATGCGATTCACTACCACTCCGTAGCGAGGTCTGTCGCTTTGCACGTGGGTGTTGATTTCATCCCACGTGTTCATGCGAAAGCCCGGGTGTGCGTTACGCATAGCAACCGTTGACGCGTAGTAATCAAAAATATCCGCGTTGTCGATTTTCCACTGCCAACGGTATTTATTGATCTCATCACCGGCGTTATAGCTGTTATGAACACCCTGCTTTTCGCGCATAAGCTCTGCACCGCCATGTAAGAAAGCGACACCTTGGCTTGTTAAAACAATGCCGTTAGCAAAGTTCTGAATACGGCGTAAGTATGGGTCACTTTCCGATAAGCCTTTGCCATGCGCCCATTCAATAACTTTGTCGCGCAGTGTTAAGTTATCGTGTGCAGAGACATAGTTAATGCTCTGCTCTGGATCCATCGCGAACATGGTATCCCACGTATCAATGATGGCGTCTTTATCGTTAGCGAAACGAATCGCACCGCGCGTGCCCGCTTCAATGCGCCATGTATCTGGATTTTCATTTAACGCATAGCAATCGCCTGAGTTACAGCCACCTGTATCATTTTGGCCTTTGATAGCTTCTCTAAATTTGGGATTAAATACACCAACATGCGCATCTACAACGCGACCAATGGTACCTAAACGTACACGACTTGATTCACGTTCATCCACACACCCAAAGCAACCCGGCCACGGCTCGCCGTACATCAGAATGTTACGACCTGGCAGCTGGCTTTCAAGGTGACGTCCCCACCCTGCGAAGTTGTCATAGCTAAACACCCCAACGAGGTCAAAACGGAAACCATCTATGTTGTATTCAGTTGCCCAATACTCCAACGAGTCACGGATCATGCGGTTAACCATGGGGACACCGTCATCAATGGTGTTACCGACCACGAGATCTTGGTGATAGAAGTACTTGCCCGTGATGTCCTCAAACATTTCAAAGCCATAGGTGTGGTTGTACACCACGTCCATAATCACGCGGATACCAGCTTTGTGGAATTCATTAATCATGTTTTTAAACTCGCGAACACGATTTTCGTAATCCGTAGGTGTTTTTGAATAGCGCTCTTCAGGAATGTTGTAGTTACGTGGGTCATATCCCCAGTTGTAGCAAGGGTCAGAGTCGAGTGCAGCTTCACAGGTTGCGAAGTCATAAACTGGCAACAGTTGAACATGGGTTACACCCAGCTCCTTTAAATGATCAATACCCGTTTTTACGCCATTAAAACGTGTGCCCGTTTGAACCATGCCATCGTATTTTCCACGGTTTTCTGCCAGCACTCCTGAGCTCAAATCAATCGTAAAGTCACGCACGTGCACTTCATAAATCACGGCATCTTCTCGCTCAACCATTGTTGGACGTGTT
>CAXRCC010000119.1:0-8607 GCA_964228975.1 Paraneptunicella sp.
GCGGTTATCAGGCCTATCTTGTGGGTGGTTGTGTACGCGACTTATTGCTTGGTGAGCATCCAAAAGATTTCGACGTTGTTACCGATGCCACGCCTGAACAAATTAAAGGCTTATTTCGCAATTGTCGCTTAATTGGACGTCGTTTTCGATTGGCACACATCGTGTTTGGTCGCGATATTATTGAAGTCGCCACCTTTCGAGGCCATCACGAGCCGAAAGTCAGCGATAGCCGTGTAGAGAAAAAATCCACAAGCCATCAAAACCAGCATGGTCAGCTGATTCGAGATAACGTTTTTGGATCGATCGAAGAAGATGCTGAGCGTCGAGATTTCACATTTAATGCGATGTATTACAACATTGCAGACTACTCAATCACCGATTTTGCTAACGGGCAAGACTCCCTCGCAAAGCGCGAAATTCGTATTATGGGCGACCCCGAAACCCGATATCGCGAAGATCCTGTTCGAATGTTGCGCGCCGTGCGCTTCGCCGCAAAACTAGACATGAAAATCGAGGCTAATACCGCCAAGCTCATTCCAGAATTAGCGCCTTTATTAGGCAATATTCCTGCTGCCCGTTTATTTGAAGAAATCTCTAAGTTGCTCCTTTCTGGCGCAGGGCTAAAAACCTTCCATCTTTTAAATGAATTCAAGCTGTTTGGCCAATTATTCCCGCAGTTGCAGCCCTTTTTGGAGAACCCTGACGGGCGTGAATTCAAAATGTTGGAAAAGGTATTAAGCAATACCGACAATCGATTGAATAGCGGTTTGCGAATTACACCAGCCTTCTTTTATGCGGCAAGTTTGTGGTTTTGTGTAGAAGAGCGCCAGCAGCAGCATATTGCCGAGGGCGGGTTGCCACCTTTTGATGCATTTAATTTAGCTATTACCGATGTGCTTGCGATTCAAATGCAGCGCATCATGATTCCAAAACGATTTACCTCGTCTATTCGCGATATTTGGCACTTACAACAACGATTAAATCGTCGTTTAGGGCGTCGAGCTTATATGGCGCTGGAACACCCTCGTTTCAGAGCCGCTTACGATTTCTTGTTAATTCGCGCGGAAATTGAAGGTGGAGAGCTGGTGGAATTAGCCCAGTGGTGGACCGATTTCCAATCAGCTTCACCCAGTAAACAAAAGAAATTACAGGCAGAGGTGCGTAATAGCGAAGGCTTTAAAGATAAGCGCCGACCCAGACGCAAGCCTAAGAAATCTTCATAATGCATACCGTTTTTATCGGATTGGGCAGCAATTTAAGTGAGCCTGCCCAACAACTTACCGATGCCGTTTTCGCCATGAGCCAAATTGCGGGCGTAAAGGTTACACAAGTCTCTTCTTGCTATGGCAGTAAACCTATGGGGCCGGCGGATCAGCCCGATTACGTGAATGCTGTTGCACAGCTGCAAACCTGTATGCCCGGGCTTGAGTTATTGCGTGAACTGCAAAAAATTGAGCAACAACAAGGACGCGTGCGCAAAGCTGAACGCTGGGGGGCAAGAACCCTCGATCTTGATATCTTGCTTTACGGCGCAGAAATCATCGATGAGCCTGACCTCATTGTGCCCCACTATGGCATGAAAGTGCGCGAGTTTGTTATTTACCCACTGCATGAGCTCGCGCCGAATCTGGTCCTACCATGTGCAACCTCTGTACAAGCGTTGTATGAAAAAATACCAAGCAACGGTATAAAAAGACTCCCACATAAAATTGGCATTCATTTTTAAAATCCGTATAGTGCGACTTTTGTTTGAATGGGGCTAGATATGAAAAAGGTCACAACTTCCACGTTGAAGAAGATGAAACGTGAGGAAGATAAGATAACGGTACTTACCGCTTATGACGCTAGCTTCGCCAAACTATTTGACGAGCAAGGTGTTGATGCAATCCTGATCGGGGATTCATTAGGGATGGTACTACAGGGTGAAGACAGTACCTTATCTGTCACAACAGACGATATTGCCTACCACACACGAGCAGTAAAACTTGGTACGCAAAGAGCATTAATCGTTGCCGATATGCCTTTCATGTCTTATGCAACACCACAAGAAGCATATGCCAATGCCGCAAAATTGATGGCAGCTGGTGCTCACATGGTGAAAATGGAAGGTGGAAGCTGGTTAAAAGAAACAATCTCAGGGCTTGTTGAACGGGGCATTCCCGTTTGCGGACACCTAGGGCTAACGCCACAATCAGTGAACGTATTTGGTGGCTTTAAAGTACAAGGCCGTTTACCAGAACAAGCACAAAAAATGATTGATGATGCTAAATTGCTTGAACAAGCAGGTATCCAAAAGCTGGTATTAGAATGCGTGCCTTCGGCCCTTGCCGCTGAAATTACGCGCCAAATAGACGTACCCGTAATTGGTATCGGCGCAGGAGCAGGCACAGATGGTCAAGTGCTTGTTATGCACGACATGTTCGGCATTAGCGCCAACTACATGCCTAAGTTTTCCAAGAATTACCTCGCAGAACACCATGATATTCGTGCGGCGGTAAAAGCCTTTATTAAAGAAGTTAAAGCGGGCACCTTCCCAGGTCCTGAACACAGTTTTGAATAAATTATGCAAGTCATTTCAGATATTCTCCCGCTAAGGGAGCAGCGCCGAGAGTGGCAATTAGAAGGTAAAGTGATTGGTTTTGTGCCGACAATGGGCAACCTATACGACGGTCACCTTAACTTAGTACGTGAAGCAAAAAAACACTGCGACATTGTTGTCGTTTCCATTTTTGTTAACCCAATGCAGTTTGGGCCAAACGAAGATCTTGATGCCTATCCCAGAACGCTTGAAGACGACATGAATGCGCTAGAAGCACTCGGCGTTACCACGTTATTCACGCCCAAAGTAGACGATATCTACGCAAGAGGATTAGAGCAGCAAACTTTTGTTGAAGTACCCGGTTTATCCTACATGATTTGTGGTGCGAGCCGCCCGGGACACTTCCGTGGCGTTGCCACCATTGTCTGTAAGTTGTTTAACATGGTGCAGCCAAATCATGCCTTCTTTGGTGAGAAAGACTTCCAGCAATTGCAAATTATCAAAGGCATGGTGCAAGATTTATCAATGAACTTAACGGTTCATGGTGTACCTACAAAGCGAGAAGCAGACGGTTTAGCGATGAGTTCGCGTAATAATTACTTGTCTGAAGCGGAAAGAGCTATCGCACCAGCATTACATGCGCATATGTCGGATATTGCGGATGAAATCTTAAAAGGACGTCGTGATTTTCAGGCATTAATTGCCGATTACAAGAATAGACTCAATGAGATTGGTTTTAAATCGGACTACATTGAAATTCGCTCAGCCGATACGCTGTTACATCCAAGCCATGAAGAAACGCATCTTGTGATTTTAGCGGCAGCATTTTTAGGCAAAACTCGCCTGATCGATAACATTCAGGTGCATTTAACCTAAATTTCATAGCAAATCACGTGTCGGCTGCTATTAATTAAGAATGGTCAGTTGATACGTGATAGCCATGCAAGTCAAAGAAATTAGCGGCGATTTTGCCGTTGAAAGCGTCGTTCCCTTTTTTCAGCCAGTCATTAATATTTCAGACAATGTTGTTTGGAGTTACGAGTGCCTTGCACGGTTAGTCACACAGTCCGAGCAAACGTTTCTGCCAAGTGAGTTTTTAAACCTCGTAGAAGAAAACCACTGTGTTGGGGCATTAACTCAGCGTATTTTCCATCACAGTGCCCAGTACTTTCGCGATCGCAATGTTGAATGGAGTATCAATATAAGCGAGCAAGATGTGCTGGATCCGCAAACCATCCGTTTTCTCAGCGAATACCTTCAGCATTATCCAAGCTCGCGGCAAATTAGCTTAGAGTTGATGGCAACGACCGTTAAACAACATCCACAGGCGTTCAGTATCTTTATTAAAGCCTGCAAAGAGCTTGGGCTTAAGATCATTGTCGATCATGTTTCTGGGGTATGGGCAGATTCAGCCCAAATCCTCGACTTTCCTATCGATGCCATCAAAATAGACGGCAATTTGCTGGTGCAATTAATCAAAGTGGAGCGGCACAGACCCTTACTTAAAGACTTACGTGACAAAGCCATTGATAACGATATTGTTGTGGTGGCAGAGCACATAGAAGACGAGCAAACGCTAACAACCGTCAAAGGCTTGAATATTCGCTACGGGCAAGGCTTTTACTTTAGCCGCCCTGCGCCTGCATTGAGTTAACATTCTGCATTCAATGGATTTTATTTCGGACAAATTGTTATACAATCCTAAGCCGCAGTACCGCAGATGATTGATTCATGCCGCGGTGGGATTATTGACTAAGGGAACTACAAACATGAAGTCACTCAAAGCCTCTGTATTATCACTTCTTCTATTCGGTGCATTGAGCGTTAACGCTTATGCAGACATGAACCCGGATAAACTCTTAAAAAGCATCGAAAACTACGGTGAGTCTGTTGAAAGCGAAGGTAACCTCATCAGCTTTATGTACAAGGGCGTGAACTTATATTGCGTGTTTGATAAAAACGCAGACAGAATGCGATTAGTGAGCCCCATCGTTGAAGTGAAAAATGTGCCGCCAGAAGCATTAATTATCGCGCTACAAGCCAACTACCATACGGTATTAGATGCGCGTTACGCCATTGGTGATGGCATTGTGTATTCTGCCTTTATTCATCCATTATCGCCGCTAACAGAAAAAGAACTGCAATCCGCTATTCGCCAAGTATCAACCGCAGCACACACGTTTGGCGACCAATATACAAGCGGTGAATTATCCTTTCCGGGTGCAAGCCAAAACCAGCAAACCGAATAACCTCATTGTTTTAAAAACGCTACAGAAGCATTTTAGCGTTTTTAAACGTGCTGATGAAAAATCGTAGGGGGGTTTTCTCGTGTGTATTTTCGCTTAGCGAAAGCAGCCCTAAAGCCCGCCTAAAGCTCTAAATTGTGGGTACATAACGTTTGATGTGCTCTTTTAACGTAGCGAATTCGATGGGTTTCGATAAATAGTCGCTCATTCCAGCTTCAATACAGCGCTCCTTATCGCCCGTCATGGCATTTGCGGTCAGTGCGATAATGGGCACATCCACATAGCTTTCTCCTCCTTCTCCTTCACGAATTTTACGCGTAGCGGTAAAACCGTCCATTTCAGGCATTTGGCAATCCATGAGGATCAAATCGTAGGCATCTGGTGTTCTTTCTAGGTGGGAAAGGGCAATGGCACCGTTCGATACTGAGAATTGGCTGTACCCCATATTCGACAGCATGTTAGTGATAACTTCGGTATTAATTTCGTTGTCTTCCACGACCAGAATATGAATTTCGCTGTTATCTCGCAGGCTCTGAGTGGCAACGACAGGCAAGGATTCGGGCATGCCATAAATGGCTTGATGCAGGTTCACAGGTGTCATTGAATAGGTACACGTTGATGAAAAGCTGCCATCTTGTACAAGTTTATTGCATTGGTTGAACTGTGTTAGGACGACAATCTTATGACCAGCCTCAATAAAATGGTGGCAGGTGCTTTTTGCTTTTTCATAGTGAGCATAATCAATCAACAATAAGCTTGGAAGATCGGAGTCGATATTGTTTGCTTGGCTCATTAAGGCGGGTAAGTTGTTGATGTCGGTTAACTTAACGAGCTTGGCTTGCCACATTTTTAATAGCGATAAAAAGCCCGGCTCATTGTCTTTATCAATGCAACACAATACACGGGAATACGATTTACTTAAATCGATGCGATATTGGCTTTCTTTGGGTGAGGTTGCCACTTCAATATGGCACCGAAATTGTGTGCCTTTCGCGGCAAGTCGACTGGTTGAGCTCTTCTCATTTTGTGCGCTTTTGGGTTGTTTATCCTCTACCGAAATCGTCCCATTCATTAGCTTACATAGTCGGTTTGCAATGGATAACCCAAGCCCCGTTCCTCCGTATTTGCGTGTCATGCTTGAGTCAGCTTGAGTAAAAGGTGAAAACAGTTTGCGTTTTTGTTCGGCAGAAATACCAATACCAGTATCCTCTACCACAAAGTCGATATGCACTTGCCGATTAACCACACGGCTGTGGCAGGTTACTTTCACGTAGCCTTGTTTGGTGAACTTTATCGCGTTACCCAGTAAATTAGTCAGGACTTGGCGAATGCGATAAGGATCTGCATAAATCCAATCTTGCTCAATGGAAGATGCGCTGAAATACAGGTTAAGTCCTTTGTTTTGTGCGGTAATTGAATGTGCCTCGATCACTTCGCTAAATAGCGCAATGAGGCTGAAATCTTTGTCTTCAAAACTGAGTTTACCGGCTTCAATTTTAGAGAAATCGAGCACATCGTTTATCAAAGATAACAACGACTGCGCGCTGGATTTAGCAACGGAAATGCGATGTTTGGTATCGATGGGCAAGGTGGATTGCTCCATGAGTTCCAGCATGCCCAACACACCGTTCATAGGCGTGCGGATTTCGTGACTCATGGTGGCTAAAAATTCCGATTTTGCCTTGTTGGCGGCGTTGGCTGCAATTAACGCTTTTTCCAGCTCTTGTGTTTTTTGGCTAACCAAATCTTCTAAGTTGGCGTTAAATGCTTCTAAGTCTTTATTCGCGCCGTTAAGGGAAGCAATCATCTGTTGTAATTCAGTCGAAAAATTCTGAATCACGGGTTGAATGGCGTTAATTTCCGTTAAGAACGACGATTCAATATCCAGTTCTAACTGGTCGTAGTTTTTGTCTTTGCTGACTTGAATTAGCTTCTGCGTGAGGTCTGTCAGGGGCTGAGAAAGTTCTGTCGCAATCTTCGTTGCCACTAAAAAGCACAGCACAGTAAAAAGAATTAAAAACAGTAACGAGCCGAGCACGTAGTTAGAAATGTCCTTCTCGTAATAATCTCGCGGAATAAAAGTGAGAGCGGTCCAGCCCAAGGCTTCGCTCTTGAATTGGCTCACCACATAATGTTGCTCGTTAACCTCATCCACAAAAAAGTCTCGCGATGTCTTGAGGTGTTGCATCAGTGGCGACTTTGTCATGTTTTGCAAGAAGGTAAAGGAGAGCGAAGAGGAGGAATAAATCACGTCGTCGTGCTTATCGAGAATCACCAAGGCTTGAGAGTTATCAATGCGCTTGGTGTCGACCAAACTGAGCTTTTCAAGGTTCAGTGAGGCTTCTACAATCCCTTTGAACTCGTCTTTAACAATAATGGGGGCAGAGAGCGCAACGATGGGATCCGTGCCAAACCCTCGCCCTTGAAATACATCTGAGATGTAGGACGATTGTGTGGCCTTTGGTTGTTGAAAATAGGGCCTATCTGCCACGCTGTTGTTGTCTTTCGTTATTTCATTAAGGAACTTTTGTGGGAAGGTGGCAATGAGTTTGCCCTCACTGTCGGTCACCAACATCGTTAAAATATTGGTGTAGGTGAGGGCGGTATGGTCGAGTAAGGTATTCCACGACACCGTGTTGTTTTCAGCGTGAATACCAGCATTTAATTCCATCAACTTTACATGGGAATCAATGAAGTACTCCAGCTCACCGACAATCGACTGAGACTCCAACATCAAATCTTGCTTTAGCTGAGCAAGCCGATTGGTTTGATAGTTCACTAACCAAAAATACGTGTTGGTAAACACGCCAATGCTCAGAGTAATAAGGATGAGCATGGATATAAAGTGCCGGAAAGACAGTTCGACTTTCCAATCGGTTTCGATGCCTTCGGTGATAATCAGCGCGAAAATATAGCCCAAGATGACATTCAGCACGCCGTTAACAAAGTACTTCACCACAATGGCTTCTTTGGCGGCTTCTATGTACGAGCTAAATACAAAATACTCAATGGCAACGATAAGCGTGCCGATGGTACACCAGTATAATATCCCCCACATCACGGTGTTCTTGTGCTTCAACCGCGCATAAGCAATGAAGAGAATTTCGCCTGCAAAGGGTAAAACAACGAAGAAGTGCCCCCAGCTGTTAAATAGCCACGAGGAAGAAATAACAGAACAGGCAAGGCCGTATCGCCAGCCGAACACGAGCGTGACGGCGACGGCAATGACATTGCCGAAAACAAATTCGGCACCAGTAAAGAAGGGAATGGGAAAAAGGTTAACGGCGGACGCCAACAGCGTCAGCAAGCCGAATAAGAACACCCTACTTTGATTTGTGTTTTCTAGTTTCTCCACCGTTTGTACTTGTGAGTTAAAGTTGGGCTATGACTTTAAATATAGCAGTCATTCGGTGGTTTACCCTTTTTAAGCACGTTGGATCAGGTCCCACTGATTGCCATAAAGATCTTCAAAAACAGCAACAATTCCGTAATCGTGTTCTTGGGCTTCGCGCACAATGCTCACCCCCTTATCTTGCAGGTTTTGATAATCGCGGTGGAAGTCGTCAGTATGTAAGAACAGTGCCACGCGTCCACCTGTTTGATTTCCGATTGCATGCTTTTGTTGTTCATTGCTTGCTTGGGCTAAAAGTAGGCTGCAAGTGCCGTTGCCTTTAGGGCGTACCAAGACCCATCTTTTATCGGGTGAAAGTTGCGTGTCCTCAATAAGGTCAAATTGAAGCTTATTAACGTAAAAGTCGATGGCGTCGTCATAGTTATCGACGACAAGAGTGATATGGGCAATGGCTTGTTGCAAAGTTTGAA
>CAXRCC010000120.1:0-5897 GCA_964228975.1 Paraneptunicella sp.
CAAGAGCGTATCAGTATTCTTAAACAAATGGACGTTACAGACGTTTGGGGAATAGGAAGTAGGCTGGGGCGAAAATTAAACCTACTTGGTATTCATACTGCCCACCAGCTATCAGTCCAGTCACCGGCACGCATGAGAAAACAGTTTTCTATCTTAGTAGAAAATACGGTGAGGGAGCTTAACGGCGAAATTCGAATCAAGTGGGATGACGTTAGGCCCGATAAACAACAAATTTATAGTACACGGACATTCGGCGCCCGGGTAACTGATAAGAGAGACTTACATAAAGCCTTGGTGGGACATTGTGAGAGTGCAATGGGGAAACTGCGTAGGCAAAAAAGCTTAACTAAAGCGATAACGGTATTTGCATCTAACTCGCCACACGACGATACCGCTTATTACCGCAAGTCGATTTACCACCCGTTTCCGGTCCCCACAATGGACACACGCATTGTTACGAAGGCACTTCCTGCCATTATCGACAAAATATTTAAGCCAGGCGTATGTTTTTACCGTTGCGGCGTAGGGATTGTAGAAATCATACCTGCAGCAAACTATCAAGCCGACCTTTTTAGCATAAACGAAGATAAGCCAGCGTTGATGAACGTACTCGATGCCGTCAATGATAGATATGGAAAAAGCACCCTTCAGGTCGTTTCAAAAGGGTTTGATAAAAAAACATGAGATGAAGAGGCAATTCCTAACAAAGCGCGCAACTACACGTTGGAGTGATATTCCGATCGTGAAGTGTTAACGCAGCTATGATGCCATCAGAAACCCGACGTTAAGATTTCACGTACTTGCGTGCCTGTGTTATGAGCTGCTCTGTCTGGTGATAAAGGGACAAAATCGCGAAGTGCATCAGTAGCTAGCGAAATTAGCTCAGATTGTTGCTCTTCAGTCATATCGCTTAAGTCGAATTGAGGGTGCAAATTCAATGACACCATTGTTCTAAGCACCAACATTCTGGCGTGAATTTTAATATCCTCTTCAACACCACAGTAAACTTACCTAGCACAAGCAAACCTAATTAGTCTTGCCATGCTATGAATATGAATAATATGATTTTTGATGTTTTCAAAATTTTGAAAATCCATGACACGTCCACCCCATTAGGTATGTAAGACAACATTGTATTAATGCATTTTTTCGGAGTGGAAATGGAAGAACAAAAGGGTGAACATTGCTCTTCGACTTGTACGCTAGTTGTCTGACATGAATGATTTAAGGGAAGGATCAGCCACCAGCCACACTCCCCTCGATTCATTATAAATAAGGTCCTGTTCAGCCAAGCGTGTCAACGCTGCGCCAATCAATGGATTACTGGGGCGCTTACCCAGTTCAGATTCCAGCACACTTTTCGTTTCATCCGTGTACAGTCCTTTGTTCCAGTCCTTGGCTAGTAATTTGAGTAGAATTTTATCGAGCGGATTGAGTTGCTCAATGGACTTAGCAAATTCACTGCGCTCATTTAATAGGTAACGCTGGTCATGCTCATCAAAACCGACCTGTATATCGTAAATCCCTTCAAGTGCCATATATTTAAGCATTTCAGAGAACCGCGCTGGATGAAACTGTTGCTGCGTAAAGATTGAGAATGCCGTTTCCTCATCGAGTTCACGCCCACCGGTCACAGATTTAAACACCCCCAGCTGGTGAATAACGAAATCTCTATCCAGTTGTGGGAAAGGAATAGTCTGGCTTGCATCATAAAAGGGGGCTTTGGTGTTTTTAAATAGCTTATTAAGCCCTTCCTGTGACGAGACAGTGAAAATGGCTTTTATCTTGTTATCACTTCGCGCAGTCATGAAGCTTCGCAGGGCTGCGGTAAAGCTCGCATAGTCAGCAGACGTCGCAAGATGCTGAACCTCATCAAGCAATAACAGGATAGGCGTGTCATGGGTATTAAGCGCATCAAACACCGAATGCAGGGTGGGGCGCTGTGCACTCGTGGCATTTGCTTCCGCTTTAACCGTGACGCCAGACGATGATACAGCTGGTGTGAACTTGAGCTTTGCCAGGATTTTGGAAAATAGATTGCGACGTGATTCAAGCGTGGTCGTGACAGCGTCAATAAAGGCATTCTGGGGCGAGTCTTTATCTGACCAGAAATCGATGTATATCGGTAACACATCAATGTTGTCGCAGGCAGGAATAACATCACGCGTAATAAACTGGGTTTTACCTCGCTTGCGAGGGGCAAAAAAGGTAACCCTCTCGAGAAGCCCCTGTTGCATACCTTGCAGAATATAGTCACACAGCTTGTGCCGAGGATAGTGCCATCTGTCCATCGCTTTATAACCTTTTTCACATATTGTTTATAATTATATATTTTAGATATAAAACAATATAAAGCTACCAATTTTGTTCAATTTTTTACAGTAAAATCATCAAAAGCCAAATTAGGCCTTAACGTTACTTGAATACTATTTCATCAAACTTTCAAACGCTTAAAATCTCTTACATACCATTGATGAAATTTGCTAAATTCTGTCTCTCGGGAATTAATTGAGTTACTGTAAATCGCGTCGCCAGTTTGTCTGCAAGCTGTAAAGCCTGTTTCATATACAAAGCGTGTCGCTATAGGTGTTTTCTTCGGGGTCGAATCCCATCCGTTACTAATCCACTTTCGTAACCCATCATCTTTCGGTACAACCAAGTTGATGGTTTGTTTTGCCCGAGTAATTCCCACATAAAACAAGCGGCGGTCTTCTTCGAGTTCAGGGAGTACCGATGGATTTTGACTTTTGCTTTGGTTATTGCCCGGATAGTCATCTTCATAAAGACCTATCAATATCACGTTATCCCACTCAAGTCCTTTGCAGGCATGAAGAGTAGAAAGAACGATATCTGAACCATCACTACGCTGGGCAGGAGCCAAGATAAGTCGTAAAAATTCAAGCGCAGTGACGTTACTCGACGCAAGCACCTGTTCCATTCTGAAAGCACCACGCTTCTGATCGTTCGAATCGCTTCGGGACACGCCGCCTGTGCCCACACCAACCATCAATCCTGCTCCCTTTAAAGCCATAAACACATCAATGGCAGGTGCATTTTCATCAAACTTATTGCAAACAGCTTTAAAACGTTTAAGCAGTTCATATTGATATTGGGCTTTCCCCAAAATATTTTCCAAGACTTTCCATATATCAGATTCAGGTCGGCACATTTCTTCACGAGCTTCATTAAGTTGTCCCTTCTTCCATTTGAACCCCGCCTGCCTCAAAAAGCCGTAAACAATTGACTGCCTATGTGGCATTTCTTCCAAAAGATGTAAATCACCGTGAATACAAATCAACATACCAACCACCACCATCCCGATCTCGGCACGAGTGTGTATTGATGAAGTCCCATTTAGGTAACGATAAGGTAATTTGTTCATGCGTAATGCGATTTCAGCCTCAGCGAGGCTTGCTTTCGTCCGAGCTAAAATAGCCTGTGTCTGGGTGCTCGTCTGTAAGCCACGAAGCATATTGTAAACATTATCTTCAAAATACAAATTGACCTCAGAACGAGGCGTCGTGGGGTGACTAATGCACAGGTTGCTGAGCTTTGTGCTATTGCGGCGAATTACTGAGTTTGCCATCAAAGATACTTTATGCCCAAATCTAAATGTACATGACAGGTGAAACACTTTGGTGTTGGTAAAGTATTGCTCAAAAAGACCAGCGATAAAATCAGGCCTAGCGCCTCGCCATTCGTAAATACACTGATTGAGATCGACTACTGCCATCACGGACGAGTTCGGTCTGGCAATAGCTCTTATCAGCTCATTTTGGATATGATTAACGTCCTGATATTCATCAACAATGATATGTCTAAAGCCAGTTAACAATGTAGGGTCCTTATTAAGCAAAAAAACAGCCTCAATTAAGCAATCATCAAACGTACGTAAGTGTTGCTCGTCTAAGAGCTCGCAGTATCGACGATACGCCCTTAGGTGCTCTGGCTTTTCTTCGCTCAGTATTGGATCTGAGGACACATCATTCGGTGTAATACCTTCAGCCCGGCATCGTTGAACAAATAACTCAAAGTCTTCAATATCTTCTTGGGGAACAAAGTTTTCTTCATGGTTAAAGCCTGCTCGGTAAGCTTGCTTTACCACTTGTTCATATCGGCGGTCTTCCGGTGGAAGCAAGGTTCTCCTTTTCGTTAGCTGCTTGTATTCTGCTAATTTAACAATGTGCAATGCTAAGCTGTGAAATGTGTGAACTCTTGGGGTTGAACGGGGCTTTAGTGCTATTTCTAATTTTTTTTCAAAGCTTTCTCGTGCAGATTTGTTGTACATTAATATCAAGATAGAGTTTTCAGCAAGTCCTGCTTTTACCAATCGCTCAATACGCTTAACCAATGTTGTTGTTTTACCACTACCTGGCACTGCTTTAACCAGAGCGTTACCATCAGAATGTTGAACGACGGCTTTCTGTTCCCACGTTAGACGCTTGCTCATCTACTATTCTCGTATTCTGAACATTGTCGTGCTTCAGTGTATGGCACTCGTTTCGACTTTTTAGTGCAATTCATATAACCACTATCCCACCGGGTTGAATATTTGCAACGTAAACATAATCGGTATTGATGATTCGGATCAATATCATTAATCAAGCCTATTAATCGCTTTTCTGTTTCCTCAGAGGATAGTGATGCTGGCCAAGTATTCGAGGATGAGTAAAACCCTAAATCAACGTCCTGCAAGGAAGCATATTCTAACTTCAAACGTCCCGTTTCATTCATGCTCCACATTGTCATCTCAATATGGCCAGCTGTGCACAATCCGCTGCATGTATCTTGAGTTTTTGGCTTTGGTGAAAAGTTATAAGGCTTCAGTCGCTCATCAGCGGCTGCATACGTACCACTCAGTAACATTTGAATGTCTGATTCTGAAGTGATCTTGAATTCTAAAATTGGAATGCCGCTATTTATTTTTTCCTCGGAGCAAGGATGTGTTACGCATATCTCTACATAGCAACGTCTGCTGGTTCCTGAATCACTTAACATGATATCCGGTTTTAACCCAAGGGTGTTATCGTATTTCTCTAGTTCAGCGGTATCAAAAAGTTTCGTCATATCGTAAGTAGCCGGCTCTTTTTTCTGGCAACGAAACTCTAGATCACTCAAAAGCGCTGAACGGCCCCCAGTGCAACGAACCTGACGTTCTAACTTCAAAGTAATTGGCTTAGCCACACTCAGAGCGTGAGTGTAACAATACAAAAAAGCTTCTTTAGCACATTTGTGAAGATAGGTTTCCGAAGAACAACAATCTTGAAAATGGCGAAAGTGCTTGGCTTTCTGCTCACCTAAAACTGGCGTAAGTTTTCCACTGCACCCAGGGCAGGTATACTGCTGTAAGTGCGAAGCTTGAGTGATGTGAATAAGTGTATCGTCAGCATCCATTGCATAAGCATATTGTATGGAGTATTCCTTTATTGTATCCATTACAAAATAATTCCGTGAAACTCTTCAACAAAGAGTTTAGATAATGTCAAAAACAACCGTTCATTCAAACCTGAAAAACCCTGATACTTGTTACCAGTCATTTTTTTCTCAACACGAGCGAGCATATTTTGGCTTATCATAAACTCAATTCACTCTTAAACCTCTTATGTGGTTATGGCTGTGAGTATTATGAACATATATTCCATGGTTCAAGCTACGTCGATTTTGATTGTTTGTAGCGCCCACTTCTTATATGTCGGAGCCTGCCTACTTCCCGAACATTGATTTAGCCAGAACATATATATTCACAACCCTGAGGTGCCAATAATTTCTTCAATCGGATATTTTCCCGTTGGAGCTCTGTATTGACGGACTCTAAACTGTCTACTTTTTTCGACAATGACGCGATTTCTTCGTCCTTATTCACACCAATATCTATACCCAACAACTCACTCATAGGG
>CAXRCC010000121.1:0-39058 GCA_964228975.1 Paraneptunicella sp.
ATTTGCGCTGTTAATGGGTTAGCAAGGTGTGATTCGTTTAACACGAATGTACCTGTTTCGAGCGGTTTTAATAATGCGGTTTTGCCGTTCAAACCACCAAGCGGGGTATTAGTACTGTCGTTGAATACGCCGCTAGACTCGAAGTCTGAGGGAGCGTACGGTTGGCCATTTGAATCGAAAAGTGCGACCTTAATATTTACAGGCTTTGAGTCAATATTTGTTAAATGTACCCGCAGTGAGTTTGAGCCCGCAACATCAAAGGCAGGGATCATAACAGTATTGGATGAGCCTTGACCATTAACGCCATGAGGCAAGCTATAACACCTTGCTGATCCAAACGGTTCCGATGCAAAAGCGGTAAAAGAAGTCAATGTTAACGCCGTTAAAATGAGTTTTTTAAGCATAATATATCTCCATATTCCTGGTTGTTATGTTTCTATCTTTTTTATTTCCAAGCTTTTAATTGTGGTTTAAAGCAAAATTGAAAAGGGCTCAAAAAACGAATTAGAGCCCTATTAATTGGGTTAATCTTTTTTAAAACTGATTCCCTTCTCTTGTGTTAACAAGGTTAATGTTTTTCACCCCGTTAGGGCTTTGGTGCTCAACGGCAACAGCAACTTTGGGTGAAATGTTAGTGAGGAAAATTTCTGTAGAGTCGCAACTATCGACTTGCCAAGAAAGTTGTGCTGTGAGTGGACCGCCAGTGTAAGCAGACTCATTGATTTTCACTGTTCCCACTTCAAATGATTTAAGCAGTGCTGTGCCCCCGGTTTGCCCAGCCAGTGGACTGTTTGCGCCTAAATCGAATTTACCCCCTAGCTCGTAGTCAGATGGCGTATGCAAATTACCGTCTTGATCACGAAGTGTGACTTTAAAGTTAAGTCCTTTAGAGTCAATGTTTGTCACCAATAGCTTAAGTGAGTTAGATGGACCGACTTCAAAAGCAGGAACCATAACGGTATTTGAAGAGCCCTGTCCATTTACTCCATGAGGTAGGCTATAACATTCCGCAACACCAAAAGAGGCTGCATTAGCATTAAGTGCTGCAACTGATAAAGCGATTAAAGATAACTTCTTAAGCATTTTATATCTCCATATTTCCAATTAATAAGTTGTTTTCTGTTTTGCATCATTTTCCTGATATCGGTGAATATAATATCCGATAAGGAAAGGTTAATAACAAAAAGAAATATGAACTATTTGGCAAAATAAGAAGTTAATTTTTGAAAGAAATAACGTGTGTCGCTAAAAAGAGATTGTTTCAGAATTAAAAAAGAAAGTGATAATCGATTATTTAAATACAGCGTAAAGTAAAAGAGGCCAAATCATTTGTTTTAGCCTCTTTAATTAAATCAGCTCATGGAGCTGTGTGTACTGGAGTCGATACTTAAAACGGGTTGCCGCCATTAACAACAACAGCGCTTTGAGAGCGGAATCTTCCATTGGTGTTGCTGCTTGACGAAATACTGTAAATCGTTACTGTCATGGTTGGCTTTGTTAAGCAGGCATTTGTTTGCCAAGTTAATACGCCTGAAAGTGCTCCCGGGTATTCATTTTCATGAAGGCGGATAATGCCCGTTTCAAAGGAGCTTAACAATCCGACACCATTTGTCGCAGAACCTGGAACAGGTGCGTTACCTTCGTCGAACTCTTCCAAAAGAACATAATCGGTGGGAGTGTAGGCTTCGCCTTGTGCATTAAATAGCGTTAAACGTACGTTGACTGCTTTTGCACCAATGTTGGTTACGCCAATCCAGTGACGACGGTTGCCACCGGCAATTTTAAACGGGGGTATATAAACGGAGTTGCGTGAACCTTTTCCGTTTTCACCATTTGGAAGGTCATAACACTCGATCGTTTTCGGGTCAGGATCGAAATTGTGGGCAACAGCAGAAAAAGATAAAAATGCACCAGCAATTGCCGTTAATGAGGTTCTCAACATCTTAATAAGTTCTCAATAAATTTTTACAACAAATTAACTTAAGTATGACCGTTTAAAACGCTTTGTTATGAAAAAGCTTACTTAAGTATGGGGAATTATAAGGAAAGTTTTACGCAAAGTAATTAGACAAAAGGCGTATTTTTACAAAAAATTATTGATGCATACGTTTGTATTTATAAATAAATTTTCATTTGTAAATAGATAAGATAAAAGAGGATGATTCATCTTTATAAAACGATTAAGCATTGTTGTTCTATGCGATAAAAACAAAGTGGGTGGCTAATAAAATGCTCAGAATGAATGGTGTTATTTTACTCTGTTTCTTTTTATTTTCGTGTGGCAAAGCGGCTGAACATGAAGATACAAACACATCAAAAAAAAATCAGTTGATTAAAAATCAAACTGTAGTGCCTTCGCCAGAGTGGCAAGATCAGATTATCTACTTTCTGATGATAGATCGTTTTAGTGATGGTAATGCCGCAAATAATGATTTCGATGAGGGAGAATTTAATCCCGAGAAAGAAAGCCATTTCAACGGTGGTGATTTAATCGGTATTACCAATAAATTGGATTATTTACAGGATTTAGGGGCAACCAGTGTTTGGATTACGCCGCCAGTAAAAAATTTATGGTGGAGTGAAGCTTCTAATTACGGTGGATATCACGGTTATTGGGCGAGAGATTTTAAGTCGGTTGATCCGCATTTTGGTTCGCTAGAAGATTATAAAAATCTTTCAACGCAATTACATGATCGAGGCATGTATTTAATTCAGGATATTGTTTTAAATCATACGGCTCCACTTTTTGAATACTCAGGTGAATATAATAGCGAAAACACGGCTGAAAACTTTCAGTTATTAGGTGATAAAAACCGCATTTTTCCCACGCAAGCTCCCTTTGAAAAAGCTAATCGATTGAAGCGCAGTGATGCACAAGCAAATATATATAATTGGACGCCAAGCATTGCAGATCACAGTTCATATGAACAGCAAACTCGTTATCAATTAGGGAACTTGGCAGATTTAAATACGCGTTCCCCTATTGTGTTAGAAGCGTTTAAAGATACGTACAAATATTGGATGAATGAAGTGGGAGTTGATGCTTTTAGAGTGGATACTGCGAAATACGTTGAACATCCTTTTTGGCATCACTTTTTTTATGATGAAGATGGTATTCATGCTGAAGCAAAGAAATTGGGCAAATCTCATTTTTTGACTTTCGGCGAGGTGTTTCAGTTCTCTTCTCCCTTTCAAAATAATGGCGAGCAGGTGCTGACCTCATATTATGGCAGTGAAGCGCATCCTGAATTTAACTCTGTGCTTGGATTTCCTCTGTATCAGTCGTTAGAGACGGTATTTTCTGAAGGCTCGCCCACTGAGCAACTCGCATATCGCTTGCAACAACACATGCAATACCCTGATCCCTTTACCGTGGTCAACTTTGTTGATAATCATGACGTAAAGCGTTTTTTGGCGGCGGGCTCGCTCTTAGGATTTAAACAAGCACTTAGTGTGATTTTCACTATTCCCGGTATTCCCGTTATTTATCAGGGCAGTGAACAAGCGCATAAAGAAACTCGACAAGCGATGTTTGCTGGCGGATACATGTCGCAAGAGGACCAGTTTAATACACAATCTGAGATGTATCGTTTTATTCAGTCTTTAAGTCATTTAAGAACTAACAATAAGATTATGACGCGAGGCAATTTGTCCATTTTAAAGGCAAATAAACAGGGGCCGGGATTATTAGCCTATCGAAGAGATTATCAAGGTGAGTCGGTAATTGTGATGATGAATTCCGCCGATCATACGATTTTGGTGGATGAGTTAGATACGAAAATAGGCGCTGGAAAAACATTCGAAGTGCTATTTTCAGAAGGTGTTGAGAATTTAACCATTACTAACCAACAAGGGCAGCTTAACTTCGTCTTACCAGCAGGTGCTATTTTAGTATTAAAAGCCAAAAATAAGGATGAAAAACCAGATAGCTCATCGAGTAATAGCAAACAATTAGTACAGGTTTTGCACAGCGTAAATAGTGATATTACTCTTCAGTTTGACGAAGAAATATCCGGAGAAGTGTTTAATGAGGATATTGAAATCAGTGGAGCTATTACGGCTGGGATAACAGAATTAAAGGTGATTGTTGATGGTAATTTGGATGCGGCTCAACCTGTTTTCACAGATGAAGAAGGACGTTTTAAATTTACGTTTCCTATTAATAATTTAGGTGAAACGCAATATCAGTTACAACTCTATGCACCTAAATATCAGGTGACGTCTTCATTGCAAACATTCACAGGACTGGTTGATAACGCTGAAATTCAGCAGCATGTTATTGATGCAAATAACGATGCAAAAGGCTTTGATGGAAATTACCTCTCACCTCAACATGAAAAGAGTGGTGAGCAAAGAGAAGTGTTGAGTGTAGAGGCAAAATCCGCTGGCGCTAATTTAGTGTTAAGCCTAAATATGAAGCAGATTAGTCATATTTGGGGTGCTGCGAAAGGTTTCGATAATGTGGCATTTAGCATTTATTTCAATATCCCTTCTCATGAATCTGAAAAAAGCGCTAAGGCGCTGCCTTACATAAATACAAATATGCCGCAGGGGAAATCTTGGTCTCTTGGACATATCTTATATGGCTGGGGAAACTATTTATTTGAGCCTAATTTACATGAGAGTCATGAAAGAGGGGATAAAACCGGATTATCGCCAAAAATTGAAGTGGATTATGACGAACAGCGCATCGATATCGCTTATTTTGGTGAACAAATTAATGTAGCTGATTGGGCTGGTGCCACTATTTATATTTCTACTTGGGATATGAGTGGAGAGGGAACCTATCGAGATTTGCAGCCTGAACCAGGCCCTTGGCATTTTGGTGGCGCGGAAGCGGGGTCGCCGAAAGTGATGGACGATTTACTCATTCAATTGTAATCCAAGTGAATGGATACTTTCTGTACGAGTTGTTGATATCTCTTCGATTTAAACAAATGTTAAATATTTTATAACAATAAAGTAACAATACAGAGGATAAAGATGACCTCCACGCCAAGCATTGAGTATGGCTAATTCATGCTTGGCGTAGCGAGTAAAGCTTTCTTGCCTATACAAGTTGGGTGTGTGCAGAGTTAAAGCGATGCCTATCGTTGGAGAAAAACGGGAACCACGTTAAAAACTAACTTCATTTCTAAACAACATGGTTCTCATTGTCATGAACGAAACTCAAATCGACCAAGCAAAACTCTTGTCGCCAAAACGAAACTCTACGCAGGCGGCCTCTATCGAGCAGTTAGCAGAAGAACAATTACAACACTTTGGTATCGATCCTAAGAGTGAATACGGGCAAAGCCTTTATCAAGCTGCAAGTCATTTATATCAGGCTCAATTGGATATTAATAACCTTTGGCAGGTGACTAACCGTACATTAGAAAACTTAGATAGAAAGGATAAGATTGCGTATTTCAACGCGAAGAAATTCTTGTCGTTCCAAATTGCAAAGGTGCTTGATACCTTACAAAATCCGTTCCGTGCCACCTTCCAAAGTTTACAGCAGCAAACGGGCTCGCAAGTGGGTAAAACGCACTATCCATTATTTGATAACGTCACGGCGTTATTCTCTGCAACCCCTGTTGTTGTGCGCACAGCAACCTATGTTTACGCTTGTACTGAGTGGGTTGACGATGCTTTCCAAGGTAAGGAAGCAACGCACCAAATCTATTCTCGTTTGCTAAACCCAACGAATATTTCATTGGCTAACGCGATTGTTGAGTTAGAAGCTGGCCCTTATGCCGCCGATTATTTAGCCTGGAACTTTAACTCAGGGATGGCAGCGATTGATGCCATGCTTTCAAACGTGTTGTCTCACGGTGATGTGCTGGTCGTTTCTCGAAACGTGTACGGCGGCGTGTTCCAGTTACTGCAAGATTACTTTGCGCGTGAAAACCGTATGGCGATCCAGCTTGAATGGTTTGATGGATATAGCGAAGAAGAATTTAGCGACTTCCTACAAAAAGTGAAATCAAAGCATGAAGTGCGCTTAAAAGATAACGAATTACACGTTTATATTGAATCTCCTTGTAACCCTCATGGATTCGTTTTGGATGTGCCTGCAATTTGTCGTGTTGCTCATGCCAATGGGCATTTGGTGATGTTGGATTCAACGTTGGCGACGCCTGTGCTTAACCAACCGCTACAACGTGCAAATAAAGAAGAGCGCCCAGATTATGTGGTGCACAGTTACACCAAAGATATTTGTGGTAGTGGTGCAACAACAGCGGGTGTTGTGATTGCTGAAACATATCGTATGTTCCAAGCGAAAGGCCAAGTGGTAAACGGTTATGATTGGAGCAAAACTATGTTCTGGGATGTTTATTACATCAAGGGAGCATTCTTAGACTCTGAAAAAGCGTTTGATGTGCTAACGGGTATGAAAACCCTTGAACAACGTATGTTAACCAAGTGCATCAACACCAAGGTATTGAGTGAGTTCCTGTTCTCTCATCCAGATATGAACGTGCATTGTCACGCAATTGATTCTCACCCGAATGCAAAAATCAAAAATGATTTAATGCGTCATGGCTGGCCTTGTGCGCTGTTTACCGTAGACATGGAAAAAGCCGGCCTTGAGCGCGACACATTTGTGCGTTTCTTTGACGCGTTAGAGCCTGCGTTCAGTCACCAAGTCAGTATTGGGCAGAACAACACGATTATTTTGTGCCCAGCGCTAACGTCTCATTCAGAAATGGGTGAAGAAGAGCAGCATGATGCAGGTATTTACCTAACGACTATGCGAATTTCGACAGGGACTGAAAGTATCAAAGAATTGATTGCTCACTTTATGAATGTTGCTCGCTTACACATTGACCCGGTTAAACCTGGCTTCAGCGATGGCTTTATGTCTCCTGCACAAGTGGATGCTTTGTATCTTAATACTGCAAAAACCATGTGTGCGCAGCACTACGAAAGTGTACCCGCGACTGAAACGTTAATCGGCAAGTAAGTCGAAAAGCATTGCGACGCAGTAATGTGTTGCTAAGGGTTTAAAATACATAAAAGCTGCTTCAATTTAATGGGGCAGCTTTTTTATTATGTATTAAAGAAGATTAGAAGATTAGAAGATTAGAAGATTAGGACAGCGCAGGGTAAAGCGCTCCTAAAATAGCAGGCCTTGAGGCGCCAGTTACCGAGGGCATGTTGCCCGGTATTTGGTGCTTAAATGCGTAGGCAAGCCAAGCAAAGGCCGCCGCTTCAACCGCGTCAGCATCTAAACCGAGTGTGTTGGTTGAACTAACAGGAATGGTATTGCACAAGGATTGTAGTGTTTGCATGAGCAAAGCATTTTGCGCTCCACCCCCACAAACGTACACGGCTTCAAGCCCTGCTAACTGAGATAAATGCAAGTAGATACTTTCGCAGGTAAAAGCTAATAAAGTACGTTGCACATCTTCAGGTTTTATCTTTCCTGTTTGTTTTTCAATATCACGAATGACAGAATCTAACCAATCTAGGTGAAACACTTCTCGTCCTGTGCTTTTAGGAACAGGTAGCGTTAAGTAGGGGTGACTCATTAACTCTTTTAGTAAGCGCTCACTTACGCTTCCTGTTTTAGCCCAGTCGCCATTTTCATCATAAGTTCGTGTTGTGTGACGACAAATCCAGGCGTCCATCAGTCGGTTTCCAGGGCCAGTATCGAAACCAAGAACAGGGGTATTATCGTGAGCAGGAAGCCAAGTGATATTAGCGATGCCGCCGATATTAACGATAGCGCGGTGCTTTTTATCGGCAAAAACGGCCTGATGAAAAGCAGGTACCAAAGGAGCGCCTTGTCCACCTAATGCCATGTCCTTGCGCCTAAAGTCGGCTACCACATCAATCCCTGTTTTAACAGCCAGTGTGTTGGCGTCGCCAATTTGCAGCGTAAAGGGAAAATCTGCTTCAGGGTGATGTCGAATAGTTTGTCCATGACTGCCAACGGCGATAATGTCCGAGGCTTGTAAAGATTGCCTGTTTAACATTGTTTGAGTGGCATCTGAAAAGGCAAAAGCCAGCTGAACATCCACTTGGCCTTGCATAACAATTTCATTCGCTTGAGGAGCACAAAGTTGATGCAGTCGAGATGCCAGTTGCGACGAATAGGCTTGAGTAAAAAAGTCTATAACTTTAGGGAAACCCGAAGCCATATCAACAAGGGCGACATCAATACCATCAATACTGGTGCCCGACATCAGCCCAATATAAAGCTGGCGAGAACTCATTGGTTCATTGCCAGCATTATGCGTCTGTTGTTTTGTAACTTGGTTTGATAATCACTGGCAAGGGCTAAAAACGCATCGCGCTCTTTGCGTGCAATGGGATTTGCTTTGGGCAGTGTCACGGTTCGAGGATTTTGGTGAACGCCATTAACAAGGAATTCATAGTGTAAATGCGGACCACTGGCTAAACCCGTACGACCTACTAATCCAATGGTTTGACCTTGCTTAACCCATTGACCCTTTTTCACTTTGCGCTTGGAAAAGTGTAGGTACTTAGTTACGTACTTTTCACCGTGTTGAATGAAAACATGGTGGCCATTGTATTTATCGTAGCCTGCTTTAATGACCTTGCCGTCACCCGCTGCAACAACGGGTGTTCCTGTGCTTGCGGCATAATCAATACCGCGATGCTGCTTCCAGCGTTTTAACACCGGATGGAAACGACGCGGCTTAAAGCTAGAGCTGATGTATTTGAAGTTAACGGGGGCGCGTAAAAAGCTCTTACGCATGCTACGGCCTTCCGGCGTGTAGTAATTGCCATCTTTGTAACGAATCGCCGTGAAGGTTTCACCTTGGTTGGTAAATTCCGCTGCAACAATGTCGCCATAACCGACGAATTCACCTTCAACAAAATTTTCCTCAAAGATAACGTTAAAGTTGTCACCTTCTCTAATATCTAGAGCGAAATCGATATCCCAACCAAACATATTTGCCAGGCTCATAATTTGATTGTCGGATAATCCCGCTTTAACACCTGCGTTCCAAAAGTTACTTTTGATATCGCCTGTTGCAAAATCTAGTCGGGTGCTAATGGATTTGGTTTCGATATGAGAAAGGTATTCATCACCTTTGTGATCAACAACTAAAGTATGGGTTTTCGAATAAGGGTAACGCAACGATTGGAACGTGTTTTCCTCATCCAATAAAACTTGAATGGATTCGCCAGGGCGCATTTTTAGAAGTTTTTTGGCCTCTTTGCCAGCGCGGCTAACATGGTGTACATCTTGTGCGGTTAACCCTGCTTTGGAGAATATTTTGGCAAGGGTATCGCCGGAACGTACTTTGAATGTTTTCCACGTGCGCTTGGCATCGTCTTTCACTTGCTCTTCTGCTTGTGCTACCAAGGCTTGAACGTCAAGTGCGTAGCGTTTACCCAGCTCCAGTTCAACACTTTCTGTATGACGAGATGCGCGGGCGGGTTCAGAGGGCAACGCAGCGAAGATTAAAATAATAAAGGAGAAGACCGCAACCATCAGTTTATGACGGTTCGGCAATGCTTTAACAGTGTTAAGTAATTGCTTTTTTACCATAGGAGCCAGTTTTTCTGCCATGAAACAAAATTAGCACAATTTGGAGAATATACCCATTTCACTCGATTTTCTAGGCGCAATACTCTTTATTTGCACTTTTATGAGCAGTAGAATGCGCTATTCCTTAAGTCCCCTGAAGATTGAGAAAAGTAAATGTCCGATTGGCAACAAGCATTCGCAGAACTTAAGCGCGGTGCAGATGAAATATTGTTGGAAGAAGAGCTTATTGAGAAGCTCAAGCAAGGTAAACCACTAAAAATCAAAGCTGGATTTGATCCAACGGCGCCAGACCTACACCTTGGTCATACCGTTTTGATCAACAAGCTAAGAGCATTCCAAGACTTAGGTCACGAGGTTATTTTCTTAATCGGTGACTTTACTGGCATGATTGGTGATCCAACAGGGAAAAATGTCACGCGTAAGCCGTTGACTCGTGAAGACGTGCTTGCCAATGCGGAAACGTATAAAACACAAGTTTTCAAAATTCTCGATCCTGAAAAAACACAAATTCGTTTCAATTCGGAGTGGATGGAAGCGTTAGGTGCGGCGGGGATGATTAAGCTTGCTGCACGTCAAACGGTTGCGCGTATGCTCGAGCGTGACGACTTTAAAAAGCGTTATGCCAACGGTCAGCCCATTGCCATTCACGAATTCTTATACCCGCTTGCGCAAGGTTGGGACTCTGTTGCTCTGGAAGCTGATGTAGAGCTTGGTGGTACAGATCAACGCTTTAACCTGTTAATGGGACGAGAGCTTCAAAAAGAAGAAGGTCAGCGTCCGCAAACGGTATTGATGATGCCATTACTTGAAGGCCTTGATGGTGTTCAAAAAATGTCTAAATCACTAAATAACTACATTGGTATTACTGATGCGCCTAACGATATGTTCGGGAAAGTCATGTCGATTTCCGATGAGTTAATGTGGCGTTATTACGAGTTGTTAAGTTTCCGTCCGTTGGAAGAAATTGCAACGTTTAAAAAGCAAATCGAAGAGGGTGCAAACCCTCGTGATATTAAGATTTTGCTTGCCAAAGAAATTATTGAGCGTTTTCACGATACTGATGCGGCGGAAAAAGCACATCAAGACTTCATTCAGCGCTTCCAAAAGAATGCCATTCCAGACGATATGCCAGAAGTTGAAGTGGCATTAAGTGATGAAGGTGTTGCTATTGCTAACTTACTGAAAGAAGCGGGTTTGGTCGGTTCCACCTCTGAAGCAATGCGAATGATTAAGCAAGGTGCGGTGAAAATCGATGGTGAAAAAGTCTCTGATACTAAGCTAACATTCACCGAAGCTGGTGAAGCGGTTTATCAGGTTGGCAAGCGCAAATTTGCGCGCATTACACTCAGTTAATGATTGGTTTAACGAAATAATGGTTTCGTGAAATAATGACCTTGCTCAACCAGTTTAACCCGTTCTGAGCTGAATCGGCACTGAGCATTGTTATTTCGGCAGTGGGTTATTAACTGCGCCGTAAAATGAATCATATGAAGGCCTCGCCAATATTTTGCGAGGCCTTTTTGTATTCGCGTTTTAATTATCGTAGTGGTTGCGTTCTTTTGGGTTATCCGACAGGTACTCAACAAACTCCACTTCATATCCGTTCGGATCGAGAAAGTAGATATTTTTTCTAAATTCAGTGTGATTACCTTGTTTGTGAATTGAATAGCCAGCTTGGATGAGCCGTTCAATAGTGGCATCCAAATTGTGGGTAATGAAACCATAATGCGCAAGGCCGAGGGTATTCGTCTCTAAATTTCGGTTTTGGCCAGTTCCAGCATCGGCAAAAGCCAAGTAGTCATGCTCATCGCCAAAGTGTAACCACGTGCGTTGAGTGCCATGCCAGTTTTGCTCTCCTTGGCCTCTGACATACCAATGCGGAAAGGCGGCTTGATAAAACGCGAGGGTTTCGTCCATGTCTTTTACAACTAAATTAATGTGTTCGATTCTCATAAAGTGGCTCCTTATAGAGGCTATTTTGCGGCCATGGTTTGATTAAATGTTTGGAAAAAAGATGTGAGTAGCAATGATTTTTGTCGGGACGGTGTGCGCTCATTGGGCATGAATGTTGTGCGCGTTTTATTGGAAGCCAGAGCGTCTTGGCGCTGGGTAGTTCGCGCTTGAATTGGCGTTGTTGGTGCGGCTTTTGCTGGTTTTAGCAGGGGCTGCTCTGCCTTGTGTTGGATGGCGTTTCCGTTTTGCGTCACTTGCATGGCTGTCTCCGTTATTGCTTTCAAATCAACTTGGGATGCAGGATAAAACCTCAGGTTAACTTGAGGTAAAGCACTTTTTTCAATTACACTGAAAAAAACAGGAGAAGCCTGATGAATGAGAGCAAAGTATTTTCCGTAGGGGCGGTGGCCAAACGGTGTGGCGTATCGGTTGCAACACTGCATTTTTATGAGGAAAAGGGGCTGATTAAAAGTCGGCGTAATGCGGGTAACCAGCGGCGCTATTCGCCTGATGTGTTAAGGCGTGTATCAGTGATTAAGGCGGCGCAGAAGGTTGGGATTAGTTTAGGTGACATCAAAGCGGCATTAAACACCTTACCAGATCAACGCACGCCCACAAAAGACGATTGGCAAACGCTATCTGAAAATTGGAAGCGCAATTTAGATCAACGCATTGAATACATGATGCGTTTGCGTGATTCACTATCTAGCTGCATTGGCTGCGGGTGTTTATCGTTGAAAAGCTGCCCCATGTATAACCCTGAAGATGTATTGGCCCAGCAAGGTGAAGGGCCCGTTATCCTAGACCGAGGCAGCTCCTCTGCAAAGTAGTGAGTCGCGCGCTGGGTTTAAAACCAATCTATCATGCTTTGCCACTGGTAATAGCCCAATAGTCCGAAGCGCCTAAACGGTGCAAAAGGAAAGGGCTTGGGGAAGTGTCGGTATATCGGTAGCTCTGGCACATCATCGGGTGAGGTGATTAACTGCGCTAGGCGTTTACCCGCCGTGTGAGTAAAAGCCACACCCGAGCCACAATAGCCCATCGCAAACAGTATGTTAGGGTCGTTGGGCAGCGCACCAATGTGAGGAATTTCGTCCTGTGAAACGCTCACCCAGCCACTCCAAAAGTAATCGATACGCGCATCATCCATCAACGGAAAACTCACTTTAAGGGCTTGTAGCAGTTTTCGCTTTATCAACGGACTATCGTGGTTGCGTCCCCAAACAGCGCCTCTGCCGCCAAACAATAAACGATTACCGGGCAACAGGCGGTAGTAATATTTCAATGCGCGGGTGTCCATGCACATGAGCCCTGTTTTTTTGAAGTGAGCCAGTTGTTCATCCCTTAATGGATGTGTAACAAGTACGCTGGATAGCACGGGAAACTGTATGCGGTAGAACACGGGCAGGGAGCGGTTTGGCGTATAGGCATTGCTGGCCAGTACGATTTTATCGCAGTGTACTTGCCCTTGTGCGGTGCTTACACGATAGCCGCTTTCGGCCTTTTGATAGTCAACAACAGGAGAGTGGTGAAATATCGTCGTTCCCGCTTTTCGCGCCAATTCAGCCATACTGAGCGCCATTTTTAATGGATTGATGCCAAATGAAGTGGGGTTATATAAACCACCAAACTGGTTTTCGGTATCGATCAGCGATTGCGAAAGTTCTGCGCTTGAACGCAAAGATAACTTCGCGGAAAGTGAGTGGGGTAAATCTTCAAGTTGCTGCTCGAATGCAGCGTAATCTTTGGCTTTGCTGGCAATTTTTAAGTAACCGCCAGCGGTGAAATCGACATCGAGCTGTTCTTTTTCAATAAACTGTTTAAGGTTTTCTGGAGCTTGGTAAAACTCTTGAATAATGCCTGTGGCGGCCTCTTCTCCATAAGCACTTTTTAGCGCACCAAAACCCAACCTGCCTGAGCCGGGCAATGCAAAGCCCGCGTTTCGACCTGCGCAGCCCCAGCCCACAGAATTGGCTTCAAGTAGCACCACATCAACACCTTGCTGGCTTAGCGATAAGGCGGTAGATAAGCCAGTAAACCCTGCACCAATAACAACAACATCGCACTTTACGGTGTTTTTTAATGCAGGAAAGTGAAGCCGTTTTGCGGTGTTAAAGGCCCAATAGCTTTCAGGGTAATCTTGTTTGGATCTGAGCTGTTTATGCTGGAGCGGATCGTACATTAGTCAAACTTAATCATCATTTCAGCGGCGGTGCAGGTGCAGTATTCACCGCACTCTGGGCAAATATAGCCGTGAGAGTCGAACCAGCTTTGCCAGCGGTTTGGGTGGTCTTTTACCAATACTCCACCACATTTTGAGAAATATTTAAAGGCACTGTTGCCAGGACTCGCTCGCCAAATATGAGCCAGACCTGCTTTGGCACCTTGACGTTTGGCTTGCGCTATTGAGCGCTTAAGTAACTCAGAGCCGATGCCAAGCCCTCGGCAATTGGCATCAACGGTGTTGCATTTGAAATAGCACATTTCATCAGGTGCAATAGCCCAAAGCTTAGGAGAACACCACTCGTCAATAAGCCATTGCTGCGCCGCTTGAGTCAGGCGAAAGCCAACGAGCTTGTTTTCTACATAAGCAACTAAGCTCGCATTAACGCCATTTTTATGGCTGGCTTCAAATAAATACTGTGCTTGAGGCATATCCATGTAATTATCGCCGTGCACTTGATTGCCAAGGCGGATAACCGCGTCGAAGTCTTCTGGCTGATACGATTTATAATAAACATCGTCTTTGGTGAGTGATGTCATTGTTTTATCTCTATTTTCGTTCAGCCTAAACGCACGATGAAACCGTAAAATACCCGTGCAAACGCAGCTGAAAATTGACAAAGCCGGAGAGTATAAGAGCCGATGATTCACTAGGCAACAGTTGCACAATTTAGCTTTCCCGGGTAATAATCCCTATATAACACATCGGACCAGTATTGAGTAAAGTGGATAATATGACTTTTGATGACATGCTCGAATGGGTAAAAGTAGCAGAAAACCCAGAACAAGAAATCACGATCCCTGGCGTCCCAAGCGACTGGGCACAAGGACGGACTTCCTTTGGTGGCGTATCAACAGGATTGGCTTGTGCCGCAATGAAAAGGCTTATTCATGATGGCCGAGTGATGCGCTCTATTTCAGTCAACTTTGTTGGCCCTGTTCATCTTGAAAAGCCGTTTCAAGTGAAAGCGGAAAAGCTCAGAGAAGGCAGAAACGTCACGCATACAGGCGCAAGAATAACGCAAGGCGGCAAAGTGTGTTTAATTGTGCAGGCTTGCTACGGTTTTAGCCGAGAGTCAAAACTTGCTTTACCCATTAGTGAAAGCCACGAAATGCTGGTACCGAAAAAACCGAAGTTCATTCCGCAAATCCCCAAAGTGGTGCCAAAATTCTTAAGGCATTTCGATTTAGCCATTGAAAAAGGCCTACCGTTTACAGGGCGAAAAGACGTAGCAGTTCACGGTTGGGTTAAATTTAAAGAAGCTCCGCCTAAGATTAATGATGAGCACATTTTGGCGATGATTGATGCATGGCCGCCAACAATGTTGCAAAATTTACGCTGGCCTGCGCCTGCAAGCTCATTAAGTTGGTATGTTGACTTTTTACATCCTCACCATGAAATAAACCCTAAAGATTGGTTTGCCTATCAAGCCGAAGCAAGAAATGCTGGTGATGGATATATTCAAGAAGAAGCGAATTTCTGGAATGCTCAAGGTGAGCTGGTGGCTGTTAGCCGACAAACGGTTGCGATTTTTGACTAATCACTTATTTACGCTGCAGTTACGCTTGAGTCGTTGATGATATTACGCCGACTCAAGCAACTCGGCTCCACTGAGCTTTAAAATAGGCTAGCGCTTCTGTGGCGTTAATTTTTAGGAATTGTTGAGAGTTATCTTGTTTCGCTATTTCTTCAAACAAAGCAGCAAAAGGGGCTGTTTCTCGTTTGGTGCTGAGTAAATGCATTTGGCTCCAATCATCGAATAATCGGCTCTCTATTGCTTCTTGTTCTAATATTTTAAAGCGCGTGTGGCGACGATCTTTGGCAATGCTTTCCGCTAAAAATGTCACGTCTTTTCTATTTCCTTCTAGGCGCTGTAAAAAGTATCCATCTCGATAAACTAAAATCCCTGAGATTTGTTTTTCTCTATTCAGTTCAGAAGAGGATTTCTGAATAATTTCAAGCTCTTCATGTAACCCTAATGGGTGTAATTCAGAACGGCTCATGTAGGTGAGTTGGAATAAATTCATCATGATCAAAAATGGGTACTAATTCACAAATATTTCTCATATTACGCAGTGAGAGTAAACACTTATTTCGTAATAAGAAAAGCCTATAACCGAATAAAAATTAAACAGTAAAAACTAACTTGTTGAATTTCATTGGTAAATAATTTATTTAAAATTAGTCTATTTTTTAGAAGTAGGGAAGGTTGTTTTTATATTTTTTTGATTAAATCAAAAACAACGTTTACTAAAAAGTGAAGGGTAAAAATAAAAAAGCGCACTGTATTCGTGCGCTTTTTTTAATTTAATTAAAAGACGAGGGCTGCTGCAATTAATGACAGCGCGCCATCTTAGTACTTGTAGCTTTCTGGCTTGTATGGGCCATCTGCAGGTACGTTAATGTATTTTGCTTGGTCATTGGTTAGCTTAGTGATGACACCGTCAAAACCTTCAACCATGTACGCCGCTACTTCTTCATCTAATTTCTTCGGTAGCACTTCAACGCGCATAGCGTTTGCTTTGTCTTCGTCGTTCATGTTGGCAAAGCCTTGCTTGAACATGTGAATTTGTGCAAGAACTTGGTTCGAGAATGAACCGTCCATGATACGAGAAGGGTGGCCCGTTGCGTTACCTAAGTTAACGAGACGACCTTCTGAAAGCAGGATGATGTTGTCGTTTTCATCGTCGCTACGGAAGATTTTGTGAACCTGAGGTTTTACCTCGTCCCAGCGCCAGTTTTCACGCATGTAAGCTGTGTCGATTTCGTTATCGAAGTGACCGATGTTACACACAACAGCGCCCGATTTGATTGTGCTTAGCATCGCCGAATCACATACGTTCACGTTACCTGTTGTGGTAACGATAAGGTCAGTGCTTTGCAGTAAAGGTAGGTTGATATCTTCTGCTTTGCCTGTGTTAACGCCATCATTGTATGGAGAAACGACTTCGAAACCGTCCATGCATGCTTGCATAGCACAAATGGGGTCGATTTCAGTGACGCGAACAATCATGCCTTCTTGACGTAAAGAAGCCGCAGAGCCTTTACCTACGTCGCCGTAACCGATAACCAATGCTTTTTTACCTGACAACAAGTGGTCTGTGCCACGCTTAATGGCGTCGTTCAAGCTGTGGCGGCAACCGTATTTGTTGTCGTTTTTAGACTTTGTAACGGAGTCGTTTACGTTGATTGCAGGTACTTTGAGTGTGCCAGCTTCAAGCATTTCAACAAGGCGGTGAACACCCGTTGTTGTTTCTTCAGTAATGCCGTGAACATTTTCAAGCACTTGAGGATACTGGTCGTGTAGCATGGCTGTTAAATCGCCACCGTCGTCTAGGACCATGTTGGCATCCCAAACTTCACCGTCTTTCATGATGGTTTGTTCTAGGCACCAGTCGTACTCTTCTTCTGTTTCGCCTTTCCAAGCGAATACTGGTACGCCAGAAGCAGCAATTGCAGCTGCTGCGTGGTCTTGTGTCGAGAAGATGTTACATGAAGACCAACGTACTTCTGCACCAAGGTCTACAAGGGTTTCAATAAGTACGCCTGTTTGGATTGTCATGTGAATACAGCCAAGGATCTTTGCTCCCGCTAGCGGCTGTTCGTCACGGTATTTAGCACGAATCGCCATAAGCGCTGGCATTTCGCTTTCCGCGATAGTGAGCTCTTTACGTCCCCAGTCGGCAAGGGAAATATCAGCAACTTTAAAGTCGCCTTCTTTGATCATATTGGCTGTTGTCATTGTCATTCCTGTATGAGTTTTCAAAATGTATTGCTAGTGAACTCTGCTTTACCTCAAGCTGATTATGCCAGCTGACACTAAAGCGACGACCGCTAAGAACACAGCGGTTGACTGAAGAATTCCTAATCGAGCGCGGCTAATATCACCTAATTCAGGTGAGTTAATTCCTCCGCACTTGGGTAATCTTATTTTACGTTTATTGTAATACGCTGGGCCGCCTAATTGTACATCCAATGCACCACCAAACAAAGTCAGGAGCAAAGTGTGACCCGATGCAGCGCCTTTTTGTTTAGTTAACGCTTTGATCGCCTTGGAGATATTAACGGCAATCATAAATAAAACTGCAGTTAATCTCACTGGGATCCAATTAAGTATCAAGCTTAGCCAAGAAACGGGACGACCAAAATGCGTGTATTGCGTCATTTTGATATTCCACACTTGAGACATTTCGTAAATAAACCGGTAAACGAAGGCAGCAATGCCTCCCCCGACCAAGTACCAAAAAATCACGCTCATATACTGATAGCTAAATCGCAGTACCAAGGTTTCGATGGTGGCTTTGCAAATCCCCATTTCGGAGAGCGACTCGGTTTCGCGCAATGTCCAGCGAGAAAGTTCGTATCGCGCAAGCGCCTTCTTACGCTTTAACAACGCGTTTTGGATCTTTTTACTTGCCTCGAGTGTGGGCTGAAATCGTAGTGCAACGAGTAGTAGTAACCCTTCGAAGAAAAAGGCAAATTCAGCAAAAAATAAAACCACTGCAATAACGAAAACAACTGGCAGGCTAAGTACAACAATGGCCAGCGTGCCAGATATTTTTTGTTGAGCAGGGGGATTGCTGACATCTTTATGCACTTTCGCGGCCATGGCTTGTGCCATGCTATGTAAAAGCGTTAATGGGTGTGTTTTATCTGGCCAAGGAATGATCTTTTCTAAGAAGATCACAACCACCATCGTGAGTACCGACAGCAGAGGAATGTTGGCAATGGCGTTAAGTTCTTCGATCACGGATTTAGTTTTCTGCGCTGAGGTTCTCAATCATACCAAGTACCATTTGTGCGGAAATTTTTCCCGCTTTTTCCAAATAGGTTTGGAATGAAACCGTTGATGTTTTGCCCGCAATATCAGAAAGCGAACGAATAACGACGAAGGGAGTATTTAAGGTAAAACAGGCTTGGCCGATAGCCGCACCTTCCATTTCGACGGCGCTCATTTCAGGAAACTGTTGGCGCAGTTTTGCCGCTGATTCATCACTGCCAATAAAGGCATCGCCTGTGCAAATTAATCCTTGTTTGGTCACAAGGTGATCGAGTTTTTTTGCCGCTTGGGTTGCTGCTTGAATTAAACGTGCATCGCATTGATAGCGAGCAGGCATATCAAACACTTGCCCCGGCGCAAAACCAAAATGGGTAACATCAACATCGTGATGCATGACTTCATTGGCAATGACAACATCACCAATGTTTAAACTTGCGTCGAATCCGCCAGCAGAGCCTGTATTAACGAGAAAATCAGGAGAATAGTGTTCGATTAAGGTGGATGCGGCAATGGCGGCAGCCACTTTACCCACGCCACAGCGAACGAGAATGACCTCTGTGTTGTGCAGTGTGCCCTGTATGAAATGCAGTTGCCCGTGCTGGTACGTTGCTTTGTTTTCCATATGAGCTTGAAGCAGCTCAATTTCTTGCTCTAGCGCACCCAAAATGCCAATTTTCAAAGCCTATACTCCCGATGGCGTGAAATTAAGATAACCGACCTTTGAAATCTTCGTAGGTAAAATGGCGCACGTGTTTAAAGCTGCCATCTTTTTTTAGGATACCGATATCCGGGTGCTGAACGCCATTAAAAAATGTGGTTTTGACCATGGTGTAATGCACCATGTCTTCGAATATCACGCGATCGCCTACTTTCAAAGGTTGGTCAAAACTGTACTCGCCGATAACGTCGCCTGCAAGACAAGAATTGCCACCAAGTTTATAAGTGAAGGCTTTATCGTTGGCTTCGGATGCCCCTGTAATCGTAGGACGATAAGGCATTTCAAGCACATCGGGCATATGTGCGGTGGCTGAAATGTCGAGAATTGCGATATCACCTTGATTTTCAACAATATCGACTACTTCAGAAATCAATGGACCGGTTTGCCATGCAACGGCAGAGCCCGGTTCGAGAATGAGTTCAATGTCGTATTTTTCGCGAAAGGCTTTAAGCACACTAATAAGGTGCTCGACGTCGTAGCCTTTTCGCGTCATTAAGTGACCACCACCTAAGTTAATCCACTTCATTTGAGGCAGCCATTTGGCAAATTTCTCCTCAACGGCTTTGATGGTACGTTCGGTGGCAAAAGAGTCGCATTCACACAAGTTGTGAATATGCAGCCCTTCGATGTCGGATAAGTCGTTACCTTGTTCTTCCCATGCGGTGAGCTCGTCTGCTCTCACTCCTAAACGCGAACCCGGCGCGCTGGGGTCATAAAGCGCTGTTTCGGCTTCTTGATGCTCAGGATTCACGCGCAGTCCCATGGATACGCCCGCGGCTTTTACCTGCAAAACGTGCTGTTGCCATTGGGTAAGGCTATTGAATGAAAGGTGATCGACAAGCTGAACAAGCTCGTCGATATCTTGTTGCTTGTAAGCGGGAGAATAAGCGTGAACTTCTTGGTTCATTTCTTCACGCGCCAGTTTTGCTTCCCATACTGAGCTTGCGGTAGCGCCATGCAGGTATTGCTTAACGAGATCGAATGTCGACCACATTGAGAACCCTTTCAATGCCAAGATGATTTTTGCTCCTGAGCGTTGTTGAACCTGTTGCATCAGCATCAAGTTCTCTTCTAATAAGGCTTCCTCACACACATAACAGGGGGAGGGAAGGTCTTTGCTCAGGTAAATCTCAGGTAATCCTGCTTGGTATTGGCTCATGGCGCTGCTTATTCTCCACGTCTATATTACTTGCAACCGTTTGCGAGTGGTCGCAATCAATGCTTTGGCTAAATTGCCGGGCTACTTTTTAAAGGGACTTTCGTCACACTCAATAACGTGCCAAGGCAAGCCATGTTCGTTAAGCATTTCCATGAATGGATCTGGATCGAACTGCTCCATGTTCCAAACACCTGGCTTGTGCCATTTGCCTTGAAGCATAAGCGATGCGCCGATCATAGCAGGTACACCCGTTGTGTAAGAAACCGCTTGTGCGCCCACTTCTTCATTACACACGGCGTGTTCACAGTTGTTATAAATGAAGATGGTTTTTTCTTTGCCGTCTTTGATACCTGTAATGTAAGTACCAATACACGTCATGCCCGTGTAACCTTCTGCCAGTGAACCGGGGTTAGGTAGCACTGCTTTTAGGAATTCCAGCGGCACAATTTGCTGACCTTGATAGTCGATTGGTTCGATGGAAGTCATGCCAATGCCTTCAAGTACTCGTAGGTGAGTTAAGTAGGCGTCACCAAATGTCATCCAAAAACGCGCGCGTTTAAGTGTTGGGAAGTGTTTAACTAGCGATTCTAGCTCTTCGTGGAACATCAAGTAGGAAGCACGAACGCCGATATTTTGATAATCCAAGTCTTCACGTACGCTTAGTGGATCAGTTTCTTTCCACTCGCCGTTCTCAAAATAACGACCGCGCTGTGTGATTTCGCGAATGTTGATTTCTGGATTGAAGTTGGTTGCGAAAGCTTGACCGTGGTCACCGCCGTTACAATCAACAATGTCTAAGTAGTGAATTTCGTCGAAATAGTGCTTAGCGGCGTAAGCCGTGTAAACGTTAGTTACGCCGGGATCAAATCCGCTGCCTAAGAGTGCCATCAAACCTGCTTCTTGGAAGCGCTCTTGATATGCCCACTGCCACGAGTATTCGAATTTCGCTTCGTCTTTGGGTTCGTAGTTTGCGGTATCAAGGTAGTCTACGCCTGTTTCTAAACACGCATCCATAATAGGAAGATCTTGATAAGGTAATGCCAGATTGATAACCAACTTAGGCTCAACTTTGCGGATAAGGTCAGCCACTTGCTTGGCGTCGTCTGCATCAACAGCAAATACGCCTTTTACGCGGTCTTTGCCACATGCTTCTTGCAAGGCTTCGCATTTAGAAACAGTGCGACTGGCTAGGTAAATTTCGTCAAAAAGTTCAGGTAAACGCGCGCACTTTTTCACTGTTACTGTGCTCACGCCGCCAGCGCCGATAATCAATACTCTGGACATAGGTTTATTCCTCAATAGAACCTGTAAAAAATGGCTGCATCGTACCACCAAAATTTATCAACGCAACAAGATAAATATTATCTATAAATAACAATGTCTTATGACTTCATTTTGACAGGTGTGCAAACTGCTTTAACGTTATTTTGAAGGTAAAAGTATAGAAAATATAAGGAAGAGTGTTGTAGAAAAAGTAGGCATCCTTGCCTTTGATGAACAACTGGTTGGTTGTCGTTCTAACTTGGGGAGAGTATAGCCCCAAGAAACAGGTGAAATGTGAGCACGTTTTGGCTTACGAGGCGCGTAAACGTGCTTTCATTTCTTTGCGTTTTTGGTGAAGTACGGGCTCTGTGTAACCGCTTGGTTGAGCTTCTCCTTCAAAAATCAGTGCTTCTGCTGCTTGATAAGCAATGCTGTTTGCTAAATCTGGCAGCATAGGAATGTATTCTGGATCGTTGGCGTTTTGCTCATCCACAAATTGCGCCATTTTTTCCATGCTTTGGCTAACTTGCGCTTTTGTGATTAGCCCGTGGCATAGCCAGTTGGCTAAATGTTGGCTGGAAATACGCAGCGTTGCTCTGTCTTCCATTAACCCAACATTATTTATATCAGGCACTTTAGAGCATCCCACGCCTTGGTGAACCCAGCGAACAACATAGCCAAGAATACCTTGTACATTGTTATCAATTTCTCGCTGAAGTACGTCTGGGCTTAAGGTTGTATTGGAGTCCATGAGTGGCACGGTAAGAATGTCATCAAGACCATCAAAGGTTTGGCTCATTAAGTCATGCTGTACAGCACGAACATCCACTTCGTGGTAGTGCAATGCGTGTAACGTGGCAGCAGTTGGGGAGGGCACCCAAGCCGTATTTGCACCTGCTTTCGGATGACCGACTTTGGCTTGCATCATAGCGGCCATGTTATCTGGCTCAGGCCACATTCCCTTGCCGATTTGCGCTTTGCCGCTCATGCCTGCGTTTAATCCAATTGCAACGTTAGAACGTTCATAAGCCTGTATCCAAGGCAAGGTTTTAAGCGTGGCTTTAGCGTTGAATGGCCCAAACTGCATAGAGCTGTGAATTTCATCGCCAGTTCTATCTAATAATCCTGTGTTGATGAATACGACTCGTGCTTTAGCGGCTTGAATACAAGCTGCTAAGTTCACACTGGTTCGGCGCTCTTCGTCCATGATGCCCATTTTTAGTGTGTTCTTTGCAAGGCCAAGCATGGATTCAATGCGAGTAAATAGGGTGTTAGCGAAAGCCACTTCTTCAGAGCCGTGCATTTTGGGCTTAACGATATACACACTGCCTTCGCGGCTGTTTTTAACTTTGCTGTTGCCCAATAAATCGTGCTTGGCAATCAGGCTGGTTACCACCCCATCCATAATGCCTTCGGGGATTTCTTCACCGTTTAATAATATGGCATCGTTAGTCATGAGGTGGCCCACATTTCTGACGAACATAAGCGCACGGCCCGGCAGGTTAAGTGTGGTGCCATTCTTGTTAGTGTACTCGCGATCGGGGCGCATTTTGCGCAGAATGGTTTTGTCGCCTTTGGTGATTTCTTCTTTGAGAGTGCCGCGCATAAGGCCTAGCCAATTGCGATAAACGTGGACTTTGTCTTCCGCGTCAACGGCGGCAACAGAGTCCTCACAATCGATGATGGTGCTAAGAGCGGATTCTACACCAATGTCTTTCATGTGGGCTTTATCGGTTTTACCGATAGGGTGGTCGGCGTCGAATTGCAGTTCAATATGCAAACCGTTGTGCTTAAGTAGAATGCTCTCTGGAGCTGTTGCACTCCCTTGGTATCCTTGATACGCCACTTCACTTTTTAGGTGAGTTTGCGAGCCATCATTTAATAAGATACAAAGCTGATTATTGATGATTTGGTATTGCTCTGCTTGATGGTGGCTACCGTTTTCGAGCGGGAAGGTTTTGTCTAACCAGTTACGCGCAAATTCAATGACTTTGGCGCCGCGCTCTGGATCGTAACCGGGCTTTTCCTGCCCCGTTTTAGGCAGTGCATCTGTGCCATACAGCGCATCGTATAAGCTTCCCCAGCGCGAGTTAACGGCGTTCAATGCATAACGCGCATTGCTAATGGGGACAACCAATTGTGGTCCAGCCAACTGAGCGACTTCTGCATCAACATTTTGTGTTTCAATTTCAAACGATGCGGGGCGAGGCTCGATGTAACCAATTTCTTCTAAAAAGGCTTTGTAAGCGCTTGGATCGGGATTACCGGGGTGCGCTTTTGCATAGGTATCGAGTTGGCCTTGAATGTCCGCTCTTTTCGCCAAAAGGGCTTTATTAACGGGCGTTAATTCGATGAGTAGTTGTTCAAACCCATCCCAAAATTGTGCTTGCTCTACTTCCGAACCGGGAAGTGCTTCCTCGTTGATAAACTGGAATAAGCGAGCGTCGATGGTCAATTGACCATGGGTAACAGAGGCATTGCCGGAATTCTGCATAACTTACTCCTTAGCAGGCTAATGATCTAACTCACTTTGCGAAATCGTAGGTTTCGCTTTACCTGTCAGTGTATGCAGAATTCCCAATTAAAGATTAATTTATGGTTCTTATTTCTATAATAAATTTTGTGAATGGCTTAGTTTCGCCGCGACATCGGCAATAAGGCGTCTTAACCAAATGTGCCCCGCATCTTGGTGCAATAAAGAGCTCCACGCCATTTTTAATCCAATTGGGGGGATGTCGAAAGGAGGCTCCAAAATTTCAACTTGAGGATCATCAGCATACATGTTGGCAATTTTACTGGGTAAGGTCGCCACCAAACTTTGGGTTCTTGCAAGCTGCAAAGCCGCATGATAATGGCGAGTAAAGACGCGAATATCGCGCTTCTTGCCTATTTTCGTCAGTTCCGCATCAACCCAACCTAGCTTTTGCACTTCTTTTGGATCAATCCCCACACCCACACCAAATCCTGTTTTACTTACCCAAACATGCTGAGCTTTCAAATAGTTATCTAAATTAAAGTTGTTAAGCAAAGGATTATTTTTATTCACAACACAGGAAAAGGCATCGTACCAAATCACTTTTTGGTGGAAGGAAAGCGGCAGCTCTTCAAAACGGTTGATTGCCATATCAACCTTGCCATGTTCAACGTCGTGAAAGGTTACGTCACTGGGGGTGATAACGTCCAAAACTATGTTGGGTGCGTGTTCTTGTAAGGCTTCTAATAGCGACAGTAGCAATGTTGATTCTGCGTAGTCGCTTGCCATGATACGAAATGTTCGGTGGCTTTCTTGTGGATCAAACTCTTGTTCAGGCTGAATGGCGTTTTCGAGTTTTCCAAGGACATCGCGAATAACTGGCTGTAATTCGAGTGCCCGTTTAGTGGGGGTCATGCCCTCGCTGGTACGCACTAATATTGGGTCGTTGAAAAGGTCTCTAAGCCGACGTAACCCGTTACTCATAGCGGGTTGGGTAATGCTTAAACGGTTAGCCGCTTTCGTCACACTGCCCTCTCTTAGTAACACATCTAAGTAGACCAGTAGGTTTAAGTCGATTTTATTTATATTCATAACATCAATGCCGGCAATTAAGTTTATAAATTATTTGAATTGTACATCGTAGAACTACACTTGTCAGCGAAAGGTTTTCAAAACCAGTGAATTTTATCTCACGGTTTTCTATTTAGAGCAAAAAAGATAGAGGAATCAACTATGTCTAGCGGATATTTTGATGAGCAACAAGAAATCGCCAATTTAGAACGTGACTGGGCGGAAAATCCCCGCTGGAAAAACATCGAGCGTACATATAGCGCATCTGATGTGATTCGTTTGCGTGGTTCGGTTAAGCAAGAAAACACGCTAGCACGACGCGGCGCAGAAAAGCTTTGGGGCTTAGTTAATGGTGATGCACGTAAAGGTTACGTAAACTGTTTAGGCGCACTGACTGGTGGCCAAGCTGTACAACAAGTTAAAGCGGGTATCGAAGCGATTTATCTTTCAGGCTGGCAAGTTGCGGCAGACAACAACAGCGCATGTAGCATGTACCCCGATCAGTCTCTGTACCCTGTAGATTCTGTTCCGACTGTTGTTGAGCGTATCAACAATTCATTCACGCGTGCTGATCAAATTCAGTGGAAAAACGGCGTGCGCCCTGGCGACGAAAACTTCATTGATTATTTCGCGCCTATCGTAGCCGATGCTGAAGCCGGTTTTGGTGGTGTATTGAACGCTTACGAGTTAATGAAGTCTATGATTCGCGCAGGTGCTTCTGGTGTTCACTTTGAAGATCAATTAGCGTCAGTTAAAAAGTGTGGACACATGGGCGGTAAAGTACTTGTTCCTACACAAGAAGCGGTACAAAAACTGGTAGCAGCGCGTTTAGCCGCTGACGTTGCAGGCATTCCGACATTATTATTAGCACGTACGGATGCGAATGCCGCAGACCTCATTACTTCTGACGTTGATGAGTACGATAAGCCATTCTTAACGGGCGAACGTACTTCTGAAGGCTTCTATCGCGTTAAGCCGGGTATTGACCAAGCTATTGCACGTGGCTTAGCGTACGCGCCTTATGCAGATTTACTATGGTGTGAAACAGCAACGCCAGATTTGGAAGAAGCGAAGAAGTTTGCTGACGCGATTCACGCTAAATTCCCAGGTAAGTTGTTAGCATATAACTGCTCACCTTCTTTCAACTGGAAGAAGAACCTTGACGACGCAACGATTGCGAAGTTCCAGCGTGAACTTGGTGCGATGGGTTACAAGTATCAATTTATTACATTAGCGGGCATCCACAACATGTGGTATAACATGTTTGAACTTGCACACGCTTACTCGGGTGATGAAGGCATGAAGCATTATGTTGAAATGGTTCAAGAGCCTGAGTTCAAAGCCGCTGATAAAGGCTACACGTTCGTTGCTCACCAACAAGAAGTGGGAACGGGATATTTCGATGACCTGACCAATGTTATCCAAGGTGGGGCATCATCAGTAACTGCTCTTACGGGTTCAACCGAAGAAGAACAGTTCTAAGAAACCGTGTTAATTGCGTAAAAACTTTAGGGAGCTCCGGCTCCCTATTTTTTTATCTGAATTTTCTTGTATCAGCGAACTTCAGCTTGTCCTATCATGTTTATATTAACTATTAGGAAAAGGCTGCAGTCGTTATGTCAGGTTTACTTGCCTCAATCGATAAGCGCACCAACCTTGTTGGTGAAAACCGCCTTGAGCTCTTGCTATTTAAATTAAGCAGTCAGCAAGTGTTTGCGATGAACGTATTCAAGGTGAAAGAAGTCATTACCGTGCCCAAAATGATCGCCATGCCGGGCTCGAACGAAAATTTATGCGGCGTGGCTTCTTTGCGTGGACTATCGGTGCCAATTGTGAATTTGTGTAAAGCGATTGGTATTAAGAATGAGCCGCCGCGTGAAAAGCAAAACGTTATCATTACGGAGTACAACCGCTCTGTTCAAGGATTTCTCATTGGGCCTGTTTTATCCATCACTAACTTATCTTGGGCTGAAATTCTTCCTCCTCCTAAAACCACTGGGAAAAACAGTTATTTAACCGCGTTCTCTCATATTGAATATGAAGGCAAAAAGCAAATTATCGAAATTATCGATGTCGAAAAAGTACTCGCTGAAATAGTGACTTACGATACCCACGTGTCACAAGACATTCTAGATAACGATGTGAATGATCATTTAAATGGAAAAACAGTGCTGATTGTTGATGATTCATCAACGGCAAGACAACAAATTAAAGAGACATTGGGCCGCGTAGGCATGAATGTGATTGAGTGCTACGACGGGTTAGAGGCGCTGAAGCTGCTACGCTCATGGGCAGATGAAGGGAAAAAGGTAACCGATGAAATCCTGATGATGTTCACCGACGCTGAAATGCCGGAAATGGACGGCTATACCTTAACCTCAGAAGTGAGAGCCGATGAGAGAATGCGCGATTTGTTTATTTGTTTAAATACGTCTCTTAGCGGTAACTTTAATGAAGCTATGGTGAAAAAAGTGGGGTGTGATCGGTTTATTTCCAAATTCCAGCCAGACTTACTTGTTTCCACTGCGCAAGATAGAATGCGCCAAGTGTTAAATAAAGAGTGATTTCCATCGTTGAATAGTGTGCTGTTGTACCTAAGGGACTCAGGGAAACCTGCGTCATTAGGATTGATTCTCGCTTTTTTGGGAACATTGTTATTTTCGTTTAAATCAATCGTGGTCAAGCTGGCGTACGACCATGACATTGATGGTGAGCAGTTGATTGCATTACGCATGCTCATTTCCGCGCCTATCTATCTTGGTATTTTTCTGTGGCATCAATCAAAAAGCCCTGTTTCGACGGTGAGCATAAAGCGTAACCTCTGGACGCTGCTCTTTGCCGGTATTTTTGGGTATTACCTTGCTAGCCTGTTGGATTTGTGGGGGCTGGAGCTTATTTCTGCGCAGTTAGAGCGCTTGATACTCTTTACTTATCCCGGTTTTGTGATGCTGTTTTCTTTAGTATTGTTTAAGAAGGTGCCAAGCAAATACACTGTATTGGCGTTGATCGTCACCTATATTGGTATTGCAACCGTGATAGGCGTTGAAGCGAGAGAGCAATGGCAGCATGTTCTTAAGGGGGGAGGCTTGGTGCTCATCAGCGCCATGTTGTTTGCCAGCTATTTGATACTAAGCAAGCGAGGGATTCAGTCGCTTGGCAGTCAGGTGTTTACTTGCTTAGCTTTACTGATCGCATCCGTTGCTGTTGCATTACATATTATCATTGCGGGCAATGTTGTGATTGTTGGGCTCGCTTGGCAGGCGTATTTTTGGGCTGCGGTCATGTCTATTGTTTGCACCGTGATTCCTTCGTTATTGATTGCTTCTGCTATTGGGCGTTTGGGGCCGCAATTAACCAGTATTTTAGGCGGGCTTGGGCCTGTCATGACGGCGGGCTTAGCGGTGCTGGTATTGAATGAAACCTTTACGGTGTACCACTTTTTTGGGACGGCTTTGGTGGTATTAGGGGCGTGGCTAGTGGTATTTGAAGCGAAATCCAGCGGGCAATAAGCGCTTCCCCTGTTTAATCACTGAGCACGAAAGACCGTCTTACGGGTGTTTTTAATGGATAAAATATGAATATCAAGCAACTTCGCTTTGCTTATGCAATTGCACGAACGGAATCATTTAGCCTTGCGGCAGAAGAGTGTTTCGTAACACAACCTACCTTATCGAATGCGATAGCTCAGTTAGAAGATGAACTGAAAAATAAGCTCTTTGAACGCACTACGCGCTCGGTTCAGCTAACGCCATTTGGCCAATACATGATGCCTAAAATAGAAAAGGCACTGCATGAGTTGGAACATATTCATTTAGCGGCGCAAGAGTGGGTCGCCCCTTCACAAAAGCTGATTAGAATGGGCATTTCACCTGTTGTTGATTTGCGTGTTTTACAGCGATTAATCGGCCCATTTCAGGAAGCAAACCCCGATATTGAGTTCTTTTATAAAGAATGCTTTTTGGACGATCTGCGCAAGCGAATGACATTGGGTCAGTTAGATTTAGTGATTTTGCCTCCTATTAAACCACGTGTTGGCGAGCATTTTGTTTCTGTTTACAAGGAGCCTTTATGTTTTGTGCCAAGCCGGGGCAGTCCGCTTTATGACGCCCAAGGCGAAGCGGTTTCACTTAAGGATGTCATCACCGAAAAAATGATTTTGCCAATTGATGCATGTGGACTAAGAGGCGTTACCGAAGATTTGTTCGCGAATATTATGTCTGAGTTATCTGTTTATCCAGGGCAAGCGACCAGCTACAGCGTGGTTGAAAGCTGGGCCGATATCGGAATTGGCTCCGGCATTTTGCCTCGCTCTAAATTGTCCTCAGACAACAAAAGCGCGCGGTTTATCCTTGACGATAAAGGGGATAAAGCAATGATAGAGTGGGAGGCAACGTGGACAGAAGCCTCTGAGAAGTCGCAGCATGTCGATGCGTTTATCGAGTTTATTCGAAGCGAAGGGCCAATCTAACTGGCCCAAGATTCAACGACGATTACTGCTCGTTGAGGAAGTGCTCGATATTTTTTCCCGTGAGTCGCTTCATTTGCACAAACAAATACCAAACGGCTGCGACTAATAAAATCATGGATGGAATAACGATGACAGGATAGCTCAGTGCGGTCATCTTTCCGAGCTCTTCGTTGTAGGCTTCAGTACCCGGTTGGCTAACGACAATCCACTTTGCCAAAATGTAGTTTAAGGCTGAGGATAAAAAGAAGGATGCCGCCACAATTAAAGAACTAAAGTTTACTTTTTTATCGAATAGCGCCCTTTTACCTTGCTCTTCTAGCTCTTTGTACAGCAAGGTTAGGTTGACCATTTGCTCATTCAATATGAAGGTTTTAACCAAGGGGTACTTAGTAAATTGGGATACCAGCACGGCAACGCCAATAATGCCCGGAATCATGGCTTCTTTAATGGCGATGTATTTGGGATCGAGTTCTAACAGGCTTATGCCACCCGTTAAAAATACGCTAACAATACCGAGAATTGAAATACCGTTTACTTTGCCTGATTGTTTTAAATCCCAAAGGCCATAAGCAATAGGAAAAGCGAGTGCGACGACAATTCCCATGGTTGGACCTAAATATTCATCTGAGCTGAATTTGGTCAAGATCAAAGTGGGAATGATGATATTAAAAATCAGATCTTTGAAGATGTTGTTCTTCTTCTGAGCTGGTTGAGAGGGTGTTTGTTCACTCATAAATTTGGTATCTGTCGTTAGGCTTATATCCACAAAGCCAGATTAGCAATTTAAACGGGGTTAAAGAGTATAAAGCAATTGTGTAGTTGGAGCATTACTGCTTTTCGGGTTTTGCCCAAATCATAGCGGCGGCAAAGCCAGACAGCAGCCCAAATAAGTGAGACTCCCAAGAAATAAAGCTTTTAAGCGGCAGCACACCAAATATCATTCCACCGTAGAAGAACCCGACAACAATGGAAATTAATATTAACCGTGGTTTTTTACTTAAAAACCCCGCCACAAGCAAAAAGCCAAAATAACCGTAGATTAACCCGCTTGCACCCAGGTGAAATGCAGAGCGCCCTAATAGCCAAACCAAAAGCCCCGTTACAACGATGATAAATGCGGAAACGGTGAAGTATCGAGGTTTTCCCCATTGCAGCAGGAAGTAGCTGAACAAGCATACTGGAACAATGTTTGATAAATAGTGCCACAAGCTACCATGTAAAAAGGGGCTGATTACTATGCCGCTTAAGTGGCTGGTTTCCCGTGGAAGGATGGCAAACTGATTCAGCATCCTGCCAGAAACTAAGTTAATAACCTCAAGCAGTGTGATAACTGCAAAAAGAGAGATAACGATTTGAATGGATGTGGGTTTTGATTGGGTCATGTTCTCGCTTACTTCGCTTACTTCGCTTACTTCGCTTACTTCGCTTACTTCGCTTACTTCGCTTACTTCGCTTACTTCGCTTACTTCGCTTACTTCGCTTACTTCGCTTACTTAGTCCACGTTAATACCTTAAAGCTGTGAAGTAAAAACCGATATTGTTACAGGATAATATGCGGAAGGTATCGCGATGAATCTTGGGTTATTTGTGAGTGATCTTCTCTAATGGAAATACCAGCAGCTTCATCATTAACCAACCAACTGCCAATTAAGGTGTAGTGTTCGCTAAAACGAGGTAAAGGCGCATAGGCTTGGTATATGTAGCCTTCTTCGCCGTAGGGGCCTGGAGTGTTAATGTTGGTTTGATTGCCGCGAAGGATACTGATATTCGCCCCTTCGCGTGAAAATAAGGGCTTTTTAACGATTGGCGCGTCATTGCTGTGCGGCAGATCCTGTTCGAACCAAGCCGGTAGCAAATTGGGGTGATTGGGAAATAGTTGCCAAAGCATAGGAAGTAGCGCTTTGTTTGAAAGTACGGACTTCCACATTGGCTCCAACCAATTTACCTGTGCAGCTTCAATGTGTTCGCCAAAGCTTTCTCGCTGCATAAACTCCCAAGGATACAGTTTAAATAGCGTATCGATAGTGTGATCGTGCTGGTCGGTAAAGAACCCGGTTTCCGATAATCCAATGTCTTCAATGAACAAAAACGGTGAGTTTAGCCCCGCTTCTTGGGCACAATCTTGCAGGTATTGCACTGTGCCTCTGTCTTCGTCTGTATCTTGACAACAGGCAAAGTGAAGATGATCGATATCGTAATGCTGTGCAATAACGCGAAACTGATTAACCAGCTTTTCTTGAAGTGAATTGAATTGGTCCGATGCGCGGCTTAGTACACCGTTGTTGACTTGCTCTTCCAGCCATAGCCACTGCCAAAAACCAGATTCGTAAAGGCTGGTGGGCGTATCTGCATTGTTTTCGTAAAGTTTAGCTGGCCCTTTGCCTTGGTAGGCAAAATCAAGCCGAGAATAAAGGCTAGGGTCACGCCGATTCCAAGAATCTAAGACTTGTTGCCAAAACATGTCAGGAATTTGAAACTGGCTTAACCACTGTTCGTCATTGACGACTTTATCCACCACGTGCAGGCACATTTGGTGAATTTCTTCTGTGGGTGCTTCTAAATCCTGTTCTATTTGTTCCAGCGTAAATTGATAGTAAGCTGATTCATCCCAGTACGGTTCACCGTCTATGGTGTGAAAGTGAAAACCAAACTCGCTGGCCTGTTCTTGCCAATTTTTCCGCTCTGGGATGTTAATCCTTAACATAAGTACTTCGTGGAGCAGTGTTAACCGCCCCAGCCACCTCGTGAGCTACCCCAAGAAGATTTGGCGCGTACCGATGAACCAAAGCCGCCCCGTTTAATCGTTCTGGACACGGTGGGTTTGGGGGCAAAGGCTTTTTTACTCACTTTTAAGTTACGCTTTCTGAAGTCACCAAAGTCTTTGCCATCCGCACCAATCCAACGATAACGATAGGAAGAGTAAGGAGAGTAAGAGGTAAACATTGGTGTAGAGTAATAGCGCGGCGAACTTAGGCTACTAAGCATGTAGCCTGCCATGAATGGCATAAACCAACTACTGCCATTATCTGCGCGATAACTTGTGCATTGGTTGGCTCCAAATTCGTACTCACAACTGCTTTGAGAATTATATTTGGGCGCAGTCCGTTCTGCTTCCGCTAATGCTGATTGATAGGCAAGTTGGCATTGTTCGGCTTGTTCTGGAAGCTGGTTAACACAGTCATCCAAGTTCGTGAACACCATGGCTTGCTCGCGGTCATCACCACAACCAGAAAGCATAACGGTTGCAACACCGAGCGCCAATGGTTTTGGGGAAACGGCTTTACGCATTCGCGCTAAATTAATATTGGCGCTGCGTTTTTGTGTTGTCTTCGGGTTAGTCATAGCGATTCTCCCGATGGATTAATAAGTCATGCAAGCAGCGTTAAGTAGACCCACTGCAATCGACATTGCGGCAAGCATAATGCCTGCTGAGTCTTCGTTGTTATCGATACGCTCAACAATTTTGGGCATAAAGGTGAAGCGTAACAGTGCGAATGCAAAACATTGTGCAATAATGGCAACAACGCCCCACACGGCAAAATCCACTAAGTTTTGAGAGTTTGAAACGGCGCTAGCAAGGGCAATGGCAAAGCCGATCATTGCACCACCAAATCCGATAGCCGCTGCGGTGTTTTTATCTTCTTTTACTAATTTCCATTCGTCATGAGGAGTAACGAAGGCGTAAGCAATTTTGAAGATAAAAAGCAGCACGATAGAGATAACAAAATACAGTGCAAAGTTGCCAAGTCCGGCAATTGAATCGAGTACTAATTCCATGATTTATTTCCTGATTTAACCGTTAATGGTGATGTCACTAGGCTGAATATTAAACCCGGTACTGGTGACCAAGCAACGATCGTGGTTTTGATTCACAATTTTTTCTTCAGCACTTATCATCAGTGCTTCTATATTGTTCGCATCAAGCTCTCTTTCGTATAGCATGATGAACTGGTCCGTTTCGGACACGTCACCATCTTCTTCATAGGTCTTTTCTGTCATTGAAACTGGCGGCGACTCTTCTCCAACCGCTTCCCAAACTCGATGAAACGTTTTCCCTTCCAGCTCAACACGGGGAGTAGAAACGCCTGTTTTTAACGTTTGCTGCCACTGCTGAGCATTGCCGATAGTTTGGGTGTTGAAGTAGTACCACAGCTTAACATCAGTGATATGACTTTCAGTGTCGCCACCGTCAAGCACCACTTGTAAAAAGGCGTCATCGTCGGTGTAAAATCGAAGGATCTTGCCACCTGTATCTAAATGCACTTCGCCAACAGCTTGAATAATGTGTTGGCTTGCTGCGCCTTCAATGAGTAATTCAGGTTCGATGAGTTTGAGTTTTAATGGATCGATTTTGAAGGAGCCACCCAAGTATAAGCCCATAATTTCAGGCGCTTTTGGCTTTTTGGGCTCTTCTTTTTTGCCGAACTTACCAAAGAGTTTACTGAGCATGAAGACGCTCCCACGTAATATTTTGAATGCGATTAGGGGCGATGTAGAAAATCGTATCGCCAGATTCGATAGACGCTTCTAATGGCGGGTTAAGTTCAAGGTGCTGCCGGGAGCCTCCCTTTGCTAAGCCAATAAATGTGGCGCCATAAACCTTTTTCATATTCTGAAACAGGGCTTCAGCGGGAATTGCCGCCGTGCCTTTGGGGACGTCAACGGAAAACTGTGCCTGACCGCCGTCATCCACATTCAACAAATCGTGATGCAAAACACTTGAGCCGGGATCAAAGGCCGACTTTGCCAACATTTCAACCGCCACACTCGGCATACATTCAATGTTAGGGCAGTGTTGCTGAAGCAGTTTAACGAGGCTTTCGTCGTTGAAGTAAGCAAGTAGATGGGAATCTGGATTGCGGCTATTGGCGTAAAGCGAGGTGGTCATGGTGAGGTCGTCAAGCGGGTTGTCGACGATGATGACACTGGCTGAGGCGATGCCACATCGGTTCATGTCTTCGTCTTTGTTGAAAGAATTCACTCTAACAAACTTAACCATGCCGGGCATCGGGTTTTCGATATCTGCGCGAACACACAATACAATTTCGCGCTTTTCGGGGGCGGCTTCTTGTTCTCTTAACAACAAACTGAGCAGCTGAATGGTGCGCTGTTCATTCCAGCCTATTACTAGGATATGGTTGGACACGTCGAGATCTTTCAATCCTCTTACTCCTTTTCGCCACTGATCGCTCATCCATGATGCTACACGACCAACAATTAATGCAAATAAGCTTAAACCAACAGGAATAATGAACAGAGAAACAATCCACTTTCCTGCCTGTGTGCTGGGGGAAATATCGCCATATCCCACGGTTGACGCAGTAACAACAATCCAATACACAAAATCATGAATGTTGTTAAAGTCTTTTTCACCCGCTAAATAGAGTAAACCCCAAGACAACACACAGTAAGAAAGGAGCACTAATAAGAGTGTGCTCCGTTTCATTTCTAAAAAATGTTTTAGAATTAGTTCCTTTAATTTTTGAAACACCAAAATGCGATACTACCCCTGTTAAACGCACTTTTTTCGATATTACTTACCTAAAATGCGAGCAAGCTCATCTTCAGCTGAATCTTTTCCACCTTTAATGCCAGCATTAGCTAAACGCTTTTCTAAGTCATCCGTTGATTCATTAGTGGCTAGCTCTTCTGCGGCTTGGAGTTCAGCAGCACGTGTATTTTGTTTTTCTTGAATACGTTGTAGTGACTCAGTCGCCGTTTTCATTTTACTGTTGGCGCCTAAGTGACGAGATGATACTGCAACCTGTGCTTTCTGAACAGATTCAGTCGCCTTTACCATGTCAACCTGCTGCTCTAAGCGACGAAGATTCGCCTTGGCTTGAGCGATGTTTTGAGCAAGCTGCGTTTCTGACTGCTGGAATTGAGCAAGGAATTGCCCTTCAGCATCGCGCTCGTCTTTTAGGTCTGCTACTTTTTGAGCGCAATCCAAAGCAAGCTGCTTGTCGGTGTCTATGGCTTTGCGGGCGTGGGCCTCGTATTCAGAAATGGAATCGTCCAATTTATCCACTTTTTGTTGTGCTAATTTTACTTTAGCAAGGATTTGCGTTCTCGCATGGTCGGATTTGCGAAGCTCTTCTTTTGCTTCACGGATTTCTTGCTCTAAGATGCGAATCGCTTGATTATCGGCAACGGCTTCAGCGGCTTCTGTTACGCCGCCTTTTACTGCGGTAACTAACTTTTTCCAAACAGACATTTGCTTCTCCTTTCGTTACTTTAAATATTCTTGGTAAGCATCGAGGAATGCCTCGACGTTTTGGAATAGGGTTTCAATTTCAATTAATACGCTGGATTCTTTCGATTGTGCGCTTAATGAGCCGAATGCGGTGTAGTAGTCTTCGCCATTGATGGAAGAAATACCGACAGTGGTAAGGGGGAAGATCATATGTGATCGTAAAACGGCTGCGTTTAAGGCGGAAACGTCCGCGACTTCTGATTCTGCAAATAACAGTGATTCAACAAGAATTTGTTCGCCACTGATTGCTATCCATGCATCTAGGCCGTCAGCATTCGCGAGCAGTAAACAGTCGTCTTCGCGAGTGATAACGTAATCGGTTTGCTTGTCGATAAGAGTGACGAGCTGATCGAGATCCCAATTCATACCTTTTCTCCTATTATCTTGGGCTCATGAGAATGCGTTGAGGTTAATCATAGCGATGCTAACGAAATTTTGTCAAACTTTGTTTTTTCAATTGAATAATAAAAAGTATAAATGTAAATTATGATTCACGTTTGTGATGGGGTTATCCATGTCTAAAAATATGACTCAAGCTGACTGGCGACAGATGTTACAAAGGCTGATAAAGGCTGAAATGTCGCGCAGAGGCGTTAAATATCAAGATTTGAGTGAGAAGTTAGCTGAAGTTGGTGTGCAGCAAAGTGCTGACAACCTAAGAAACAAAGTGAACAAGGGTATTCTGGGGGCAGATTTGTTGTTACAGATTGTGTTTGTGTTGAACACTCCTCAAATTAAACGTTCGGAAATCGTTAATATATTTGATGCAATGGGCATTAAAACGGAGTGAGATAACACTTCAACGTCCTTGTTGAGATAGGTGCGATTGGCGGTTAATGAGTGGTTTTGTGTTTGCCCATTAATAGCGCAATTTGCGAGGCCAATACGGACTCCATTTTGCTCAAGGTGCTGTTATCTTCTTGGCATGAAAGCGCATGAGCTTGGTTTAATTTAGCGATTTCACGTAAGTCTTGCAGGTTATTATTGATATTTTGCGCCACACTTGATTGCTGTTGAATCGCTTGCGCGATGCCATTATTGAGATCGCTAATTTGAGTGATTGCACTGGTAATCGACTTTAAGTTGTCGTCCGCATCATGGACCTTTTGTACACTCACCTGTGAGGTTCTTTCCCCTTGTTCAATGGCTTTTACGGCTTCTTGTGCCCCCATTTGAACATTCACAATCATTTGCTGAATTTCTTCTGTCGATTGCTGTGTTCTCGCTGCAAGGGTTCTTACTTCATCGGCAACAACCGCAAAACCGCGACCTTGCTCTCCGGCTCGGGCTGCTTCAATAGCTGCATTGAGCGCCAATAAATTAGTTTGCTCTGCAATACTTTTAATTACATCCAACACCGTGCCAATATTCTTAGCATCGTCGTCTAGCTTAGCAATAACCCGAGAAGTATCTTTAATTTGAGTTGATGAGTCGGTGATGGTGTTGATGGTTTCTTGCATAAACGCAATGCTTTGAGAAGCGGAACGTTCTGCATGAACTGCAACATCGGCAGCATTGCCTGCATTTGATGAGATTTGCTCTGCCATTTCGACCATGCTTTGCATTGAGTCGCTGACCATGTCTGTTTCTTTGTTTTGTTCCGCAACACCTTGGTTAATGGCGTTGGCACTTTCCGTTAAGCTTAAGCACACTTGTTTCAAACCGCTTTCAGCTGTGCTCATTTCACTGCAAATACCCGACAGCTTTTGCCTCAATACTTCCGTTGCTTTCGACATGGAGCCAATTTCATCGCTGCGATAAAAGGCGAGTTCATCATTGAAGTTACCTTTACTTACTTTACCAAGGTGCTCAATCAACAGCGTGATTGGGTGAACGACTTTTTTGTTCATGAAGATGACGGTTAAAATCATGCTAACTAAAATGGCGATCACGATAGCCAAGCTACCGTAAAGCACGGAATTGGCTGCGCCTTGGGAGTAGACAGCGCTATTTTTTAATATGGCAGCATTGAGATCTTGAGACAGCTTTTCCAGCACTTTGGTCGGTTCTCTATCAATGCCTCTAACCACGGCATCGGCGGCTTTGAAATCGAAATCTTGTGTCATGAAAACCCGAAACCCTTTTTGATATTTGGGGAGTAGGCTCATATGAATTTGTTGGAACCGAGTCATGTTTTTGCGTAGCTCAGGCTCTACGTCGAGTGCTAAAAAAACATCGGTTTGACTCTGAATTGTGTGATGGTGGTTATTAAACCGCTGCCAGTATTTTTCTCTGTCTTTTTGGTTGTGGCCTCTTAGCAGCACATTTTTCCATTCCTGTACTTGGCGTTTAAAGTTGAGGTTCATGTTATTAGCCAGACCAGCGGCGTTAACTTCATTCGACATGAGAGAGTTAAACTGATCAATATCGTCAGATAGAACAATAAAGCTGTAGATCGCAATCAGACCCACAGATAAAATACCGCCCCCAAGAAGGCCTAAAACTTTGTATCGGAGTTTTTTATAACGCGCAGGAATCATTTTTTTACCACAAATTGATGCTGCAGGCTCACGCCTTTAGAATGAAAACGGCACTTTATAGAGGCTTTGTTTCAAATATATGAAAAGCGGTGATGCTTTTGAGAAATGGTTTAAGGTGCTGATGTTTAAAAGAAAATTGAACCCGAAAAGTTCGGGTTCTAAAAATAATTGGGAGAAACACGGGACAATCACATCCCATGGAAGAAACTATACCTAAATATAGGAAAAAGTGTCGGAAACTAAGTTATTCCCGAAGCTATTAAGGTATTAACAGTTATACAAAAGTTGTATAAATAGTTTAAATATTAAACATGTTAGGTGTGTTGGTGTGCCGCATAATTAAGCCGATGTCACCATGCATAGTTTTATAACGATTTTATGAATGATGAAAAGTAGGCGAGATTAGCGCCTACGAATTAGAGCGAAGTGAACGCATGAAGTTATCCGATTTTAGTTATGAGTTGCCAGAAGAATTAATTGCTCGTTATCCGACAGAGCAAAGAACCGCGAGCCGTTTATTGTGTTTAGAGGGCGATTCAGGCGAGTTAGCGCACGGTCAATTTACCGACGTGTTTGATAAGTTAAACGCCGGTGACTTAATGGTGTTTAACAATACCAAAGTTATCCCCGCTCGATTATTAGGACAAAAAGAATCAGGTGGAAAGCTAGAAGTACTCGTGGAAAGGGTACTTGATGAGCATCGGGTGC
>CAXRCC010000122.1:0-10982 GCA_964228975.1 Paraneptunicella sp.
CAGAGCCAGAGCCAGAGCCAGAGCCAGAGCCAGAGCCAGAGCCAGAGCCAGAGCCAGAGCCAGAGCCAGAGCCAGAGCCAGAGCCAGAGCCAACGCTTAGCGACGAAGATGCGCTTCTCGCTGAACTTGGGTTTGGTGACATCGAAGAAACCGATACAACTCACGAAGCAGAAACAGATAAAGAAGAACAAGCTCAAGAAGAAGAGGAGCCAAAGTCTTATCCTCTCGATGATCTGACAGAAGATGATTATCAGCAGTTATTGCAACAGTTAGATTTCGATATTCCAGCTTCTGAACCGCAGCAAGATGATGCATCGTTAGCAGAACCACTTTCTGATGAATCCATGCTCGATGACGCATCGCCAGATGAGCCACTTTCTGATGAGCCCATGCTCGATGATGCATCGTTAGCAGAACCGCTTTCTGATGAGCCCATGCTCGATGATGCATCGTTAGAAGAGCAGCTTTCTGATGAACCCATGCTCGATGACGCATCGCCAGATGAGCTACTTTCTGATGAGCCCATGCTTGATGATGCATCGCTGGAAGAGCAGCTTTCTGATATCCCTTCGTTAGATGATGTTCAACCTGATACCTTTTCAGCAGAGTCGATAGAAGAGAGCGCTGAAGACATTGCAAACGAGCCAGATACAACCGATGAACAAGCGGTGATGGAGGAAGAAATCGAACCTGAACTTGAAGTGTTAACTGAACAATCAGAAGCAGTACAAGAGCAGGATCTTGATTCTGAATTGGACGATGAGGGATTCCCATCTTTAGATGATGTTCCCCAATTTACCGATGAATTAACCGTATCAGAAGACGCAGAACAACGTGTAGAGGTTGATGATTCCCCTGATTTAGCTGGCTTTGAAGCAGCGCTTGAAGAATTTGAAAATGAAGTTGGCTTGGAAGAAGAACAACCCGTAAATGATGCGCCTGAGTTGTCATTGGAAGAGGTTAATGAGCAACAATCATCGGATTTAGATGATGTGCCGGACTTAGATTCTTGGCTCGGTGAAGATGACAGCACGTTTGAAGATGAAGTTAGCCTAGAAGACGAAGTTAGCCTAGAAGATGAAGTCAGCCTAGAAGATGAAGTCAGCCTAGAAGATGAAGTCAGCCTAGAAGATGAGCAAAATCTCGACGAATGGCTAGATGAAAAAGATGAACACCAAGTCGAGTTAGATGCAGGTTTAGATGATGAAGTGGCAGCAATTACTGAAGACAGTATTGCCATTGAGGATGTGTTTAATGCAGAGGAAGAGGACACTGTAGAAGGCGAGGGGGAAGACGAGGAGCTTGCCGCCCTATTATCCGAGGCTGATCAAGAAGTGCTGGATAGCATGGATTCAGACGAAGGCATTGAACAGCTTTCCAATGACATTCAGGATGACGACATGCTGGAAGAGTTGGAAAATATTAGTTTTGACGACTTGCTTAGCAGCATTGATGAAACTGAAAGTGAGCCTGAAACGCCAACGAACTCGAATAATAGCGATCTGGAATTACCAGATAATCCCGACTTAGATTTAGCAGCTTTACTGAGCAATGAGTTGGATGATACGAATCTAGAAGCGCCGGAGATGTCGACAGAAGAGGCGTTATCGGCGGAGCTAGACAGTGATTTCACCGATGTTGATACTTTGTTAGAAGAAAGCCTGAGGGCAGAATCGAATCAAGAGCCTGAGCAAGAATTGGATTTAGAAAGTTTGCTTTCTGATTATCCCGGTGTAGAAGGTGATGAAGACTTGATTGATGTGGACAATGATTCAGGTAACGCGGCGCAACTTGATCTTGCCAGAGCCTATATAGAGATCGAAGATCATGAATCTGCTAAAGAAATCTTAGCGAATCTACAAGGTAATGCGTCTGAATCAGAAGAGAAGGAAATTGCTTCCTTAATGAGTAAATTGAAGAACTAAGATTATTCATATTTAATGCATCAAATTAAGCCGGGGATGACCCGGCTTTTTATCATTTATCGACGAATAACTGATTGAAAATTGCTCTGCCAAAGTGTATAAAAAATTAACAGTAAAGTCTTGTTTGTTACAGATATTCAGGGAAGAAAGTAAGGCAATTTATACGCAATTAAAGGTGCATAACCTGCTATTTATAGGTAGAATATTGACCTTATTTAATTTCGTTATTTGGTATTGATTTTTATCAGTAACAGGCTTGTTTTTTTGTAAAGCAATATGACAGAAAACTGCTAACCTTAGGCTGAAAGCTATAAATTTCAATTCGATAGGTAATTGAGCATATATGGAAAAAAGTGAAATATATCAGAAGGTGGAACAGGTTATTGCTGATGTCGCGCAAAGTCAGGAGCACGGTTCTCCTGAGTTGGTTGCAAACCTCGACATTGTGGACGACTTAGGCTTTAGCTCTCTTGCAATTGTTGCACTGGTTGCCGACTTAGAAGAGGCGTTTTCAATTAACCCTTTTGAGTGCGATGATGTTGATATGAGAAATGTCAAAACGGTGGGTGACCTTTGTGAAATTTACGTTGAGAAGTTATCGCATAGTTAACGTGGGATAAGTCATTTTGAGAAGTATCGTAAGATACACATTTCTCAAAGCTTTTCTCTTTTCTATTCTTTTAATTTGTTGAAATTCAAAGAAAAAATATTCTAAAACGTTTTAATCTTCTTACTTATTCTTTCATTGGATTGACAAGTTCTATTGGATTCCCTCAAATTGTGGATGTTCGTTTCCAGTTGTTGGAACATTTTCAAAAATTAAGCAGTTTGAATAGATAAAGTACAAAGGATATTTTTCCAGTAAAGGAAGTCATTTTTTTTGAAATCAATATGCGTTATTTTTCAAATATTTGGTAAGATATTTCTTATTTTGAAATAAGACTATATACCTTAGGTTTGGTAATTGACTTAACCGAAGTGTCGGTTATAGTGTGTATTTTTATATACAGCGCTGCGCCCCAACACAATAAGGCAAAGGGGATTGATTTCAGGGAATTCCAGTTACCCTCTTGGAGGTCGACAGGTATGAATAAAGCAATGTCAAATAGTAAGTGGTACTAATGAGAGTCTTCGTAATATCTGACGTACACATTGATTATACTGAGAATATGGAATGGTTGTTCGGTCTCTCGGCGTACGATTACCAAGACGATATCCTCATATTAGCAGGCGATCTAACCGAGAGTCTGACATTGCTTCGTGAGAGTTTTAATCACTTGGTCACGAAGTTCAGGCGGGTGTTGTTCGTACCTGGCAATCACGAATTATGGATAGAGAAAGACAGAGAAGGGCATTCTCTAGAGAAGTTCGAAGATGTGTGTAACGTTGCCGTAGAATGTGATGTATCGATTGAGCCTTATCATGTCGATGGTTTATCCATTGTTCCCCTGCACGGTTGGTATGATTTCAGCTTCGCCGAGCCTGATGCGATGTTATTAGACCACTGGATGGACTTTAGGCGTTGTAAGTGGCCTGAAGATGCAAAGTTGACGGATATCACCGACTTTTTCCTGCAAAAGAATGAGAAACACCTGCAAACAACCAATGATACGGTCATTAGTTTTTCTCACTTTTTACCTAGAATTGACCTGATGCCGCCTTACATTCCGCAAAACTATCGGTTTGTTTACCCGGTATTAGGCTGCAAAGGGCTCGAGCAGCAAATTCGTGCCTTAAATTCAAAAATTCATATATATGGCCATAGCCATGTTAACCGCCATGCCATTATTGATGGCATTAAATACATCAATAATGCATTTGGTTACCCCTCTGAACACAACATCGCAGTAAAAGAGCTGCTTTGCGTCTACGAACAATAGAATAGGCTTAATTGTTAGCATTTAATTAGGCCTTCACTTTGTGTTGTGCTTCTCTTTGTCATAAAATCCGCGGCACTTGAAGTTGAGAACAGAACTTATGACCAGAGTCGCTTTAGGAATTGAATATGACGGCGCTGCTTTTTTTGGTTGGCAGCGCCAGCGAGAAGTAAACAGTGTTCAAGAAGAACTTGAAAAAGCGTTATCCGTTGTGGCGGATGAGCCCATTGAAGTGCAATGTGCAGGAAGAACCGACGCTGGTGTACATGGCACCAACCAAGTTGTGCATTTTGATGCATCTAATCCGCGTCCGTTAAAAGCATGGTCATTTGGCGTTAACGCAAACCTGCCTAATAGCATTGCCGTGCGGTGGGCGTCTGAGGTATCGGACGACTTTCATGCACGTTTCTCAGCAACTGCGCGTCGTTACCGCTACATCATCAGTAATCAAAAATTGCGTAGTGGTATTTTATTCAACGGGGTAACCCACTTTCACCGAAAGCTCGACGCAGATAAAATGCACGAAGCCGCACAAAGTTTGTTAGGTGAGCAAGACTTTAGCGCGTTTAGAGCCGCACTTTGTCAATCCAAAACCCCATTTCGCAATGTACACCACGCCAATGTTGTGAGACGCGGTGACTTTGTTATTCTAGATATTCAGGCGAACGCATTTTTGCATCACATGGTCAGAAATATAGTAGGCTCTTTGTGTGAGATCGGAGCAGGAAGTCAGCCAGTTGAGTGGATTTCGCAACTTTTAGCGAGTAAAGATCGTACTCAAGCAGCTGCAACGGCAAAAGCAAATGGCTTATATTTGGTTGCGGTAGACTATCCAGAAACATTTGGCCTGCCAAAACCGGAGTTAGGCCCGTTGTTTTTAGAGATGTGAGTTCTCAGACCAGACAAAAAAATATTATTGTTACAATAGCAGGTAATTGCGTCTAAATAGGCCACGTTAGCAGCAAGTTGACGACGTATTGCACAAACTAATCATTCGAGATTGTATTTTACTGTTGCAATTTGCGTTAAGATAAGAAAAATTATACTCATCCGTGTTGGTTACGGGTGTGATTAATTCAAAATCTGGAACTTTATCTTCATATGAGTTGGATTCAAAAAATATTGCCGCGTACACAGTCGGCAACAAAAAGTAATGTACCTGAAGGCGTTTGGACTAAATGCGGTAACTGTAATTCTACCTTGTACAAGGTTGAGTTAGAGCGTTTATTAGAAGTTTGCCCCAAATGTGATCATCACATGCGAATCGGTGCAAGAGCCAGAATTAATCACTTCTTGGATTCATCTGAAAAAGTAGAACTTGGTGCTGAGTTTGAGCCGCAAGATATCCTGAAGTTTAAGGATTCAAAACGCTACAAAGACCGTATTTCTTCTGCACAAAAAAGCACAAACGAAAAAGATGCACTTGTCGTCATGCACGGCAAATTAAAAGGTCAACCTGTGGTTGTTGCGTGTTTTGAATTTAGCTTCATGGGCGGTTCAATGGCGTCGGTTGTGGGTGCGCGTTTTGTGAAAGGTGTGGAATACTGCCTACAGCATAAATTGCCTTTAATCTGCTTTTCCACCAGTGGTGGTGCGCGTATGCAAGAGGCGTTATTGTCTTTGATGCAGATGGCTAAAACCAGCGCCGCACTTGCTAAGATGAGTAAGCAAGGATTGCCTTATATTTCAGTGTTAACTGATCCAACGATGGGCGGTGTTTCCGCTAGTTTGGCAATGTTAGGTGATATCAACGTTGCTGAACCTAACGCATTAATCGGATTTGCTGGGCCTCGTGTTATCGAACAAACGGTTCGAGAAACACTTCCAGAAGGTTTCCAGCGCAGTGAGTTTTTGTTGGAGAAAGGGGCGATAGACATGATTGTCGATCGTCGTCAAATGCGTGATAAGTTGTTTGGATTGCTCGATAAACTTTATTTTGCGAAACAAGCCATATGACAGAAATGAATACCACTCAGCCAACCAATTTGGTTGAGTGGTTAGCTTACCTCGACACGCTTCATTCGAAGCAAATTGACCTCACACTCGAAAGAGTCGCCGTGGTCTACAAAAAGCTGGATATCCAGTTCTCCGGTACGGTCATTACGGTGGCTGGAACCAATGGCAAAGGCACAACTTGTGCTGCTATTGAGCAAATTGCCCTCTATCTTCACAAAACAGTTGGTGTGTTTAGCTCTCCGCATTTCGTGGATTACCGCGAGCGAGTGAGAGTGGATAATCAACTGCTGTCAGAACAAGCCCATTGCGATGCATTTTCCAAAGTTGAACAGGCGAGGGGCGATATTTCCCTCACTCCTTTTGAATTTGGTACGTTAGCCGCGTTGTGTTTGTTAAACGACAGTCAGCCTGATGTGGTGATCCTCGAAGTAGGCTTAGGGGGTCGCCTTGATTCCGTAAACGTGGTTGATCCCGACTTATCTGTGATTTCTAGCATCGGTTTAGATCATCAAGAATACCTTGGTGATACGCGAGAAGCGATTGCCTTAGAAAAGGCGGGTATCTTTCGCGAAGGCGGTAAAGCTGTTATTGGTGATATCGATCCGCCGCATACATTAGAAGACGAAGTAAAACGCCTGAATATGAATGCCATTTGGCAAAGGCGTGACTTCGAATTTGTGTATTCAAAAGATGTGTCGTGGAATTGGCAATACGGTGATTTCCAATTAACCGGGCTAATTGAGCGTTCTATTCCACGTCAGAACTTATCGACCGCACTGGCATGTGCCGTTGTTTTAGATTGGCCAATAGATAACTCCGCTGCGCAGTACGTTTGTCGAAATGCGTCATTACCCGGGCGTTTCCAAATCGTTGAAAAAGCGCCACTTGTTGTTCTGGATGTCGCGCACAACCCAGATGCAACACAGTACGTTAAGCAAAAATTACTTAAATTGCACCGAGGTAACTTGCACCTGGTTGTGGGAATGTTAGGTGATAAAGATTTAGCAAGTAGCCTTGAGCCATTTAAATCGTTAGGCGCATTTTGGTACTTATCTGAACTGGAAACACCACGTTCGGCAAATATGGCTGATCTTAGTGCAGCGATAGACGGCGAAGAAAAGGTCAAACAGTTTGATTCGATTCACGCTGCATTGGAAAAAGCCAAACAAGATGCGTTCGATGACGACTGCATTTTAGTCTTTGGTTCATTCTATTCTGTTGCCGAAGTTTTACCTGCATACGTTTGATACAAATCGAATTATTGTAATCTAAGTTCGATGCGTTAAACTTTATCGCTCTTGCGTGTAGAAACACAAAGGGCGATAAAGTCTCTCCTTTCTATTTCTACTCTGTATTTGTTTACCTTAAGGAGCGTGTTGCTTGGCCTCTGCATTTCAAAACAGATTAGTTGGCACCATTATTTTGGTCGCATTAGCTGTTATTTTTCTACCTGAAATTCTTGATGGTGAAAAACAGCGTAATCAAGATCGTTTTGAAGATTTTCCCAACCCTCCGCGCATGGGCACACTCACACAAGCTGATAAATTCCCCATTCAAGAAGTAGAAGAAGCCGTTACTCGACAGGTGGAAATTGTAGACGAGACACCTATCGATGAATCTGGTCGCATTCCGGAAGATACCGCAACAGAAGAAGAGGTATTGGCTGAGGTGGCCGAGCCGGTTGTTGCACAAAGCAAAAATGAATCCAGTATTGGCTGGGTGATTCAGCTGGGCAGCTTTCGTCATCAGAAAAACGTGCGCGAATTGCTAAATAAGTTAGAACAAGCCGGTTATCGTACTTTTACACGTCCTATACAAACCAGTTCTGGCTTATTAACGAAGGTATTCATTGGCCCCGATCTTGAAAAAGATAAACTGCAAAAAGCGCTACCCCATCTAAGAGAGCTCACCGGATTGAAAGGAAAATTAACTCCTTTCTCAGTGAACTGAAATCCGTAAAGACAAGCCTGTGATCATCTGTTAGAATGCGCGCGCATTAATTCGAGGCAAAACTTGCACGTATGAATTGGATTGATTTTACTATCCTAGGCATCATTTTACTTTCTACTTTGGTGAGCTTAATTAGAGGCTTCGTCAAAGAAGCGATCTCCCTTGTCGTCTGGATTGCTGCCTTCTTTGTTGCCAAACATTTCCATCCTTATCTCGCCGTTTACTTTACCAATCTCCAAGATGAGATTGTGCGAAATGGCGTTGCTATTGCTATTTTATTTGTTGCGACCTTAATTCTAGGTGGCTTAGTTAATTATTTAATTCACCAGTTAGTCCATATATCCGGCTTGTCGGGCACTGATCGTGCTTTAGGTGCGGTATTTGGTTTATTACGCGGCGCGTTAATTGTGAGCGCGGTGCTATTCTTCCTCGATTCATTTACGCCGATGGCGTCTTCTGAAAGTTGGAAGGAGTCGATGTTGATACCAGAATTTTCAATCGTCATTGAGTGGTTCTTCGAGTATTTGAAGAGCAGCTCAAGCTTTATCGCAAGTAGTTAATTAGAGTGCATAGATATGTGTGGAATTGCCGGTATAGTCGGGCTTAACGGCCCAGTCAATCAGGATTTGTTCGATGCTTTAACGGTGATGCAGCACCGTGGGCAAGATGCCGCAGGGATGATTACCATTGATAAAGGGATGTTTCATTTACGTAAAGCCAATGGAATGGTGAGAGATGTGTTCCGCAATCGTCATATGCAACGCCTTACGGGTAAAACCGGTATTGCGCATATTCGTTATCCCACCGCAGGAACGTCGAGTTCGGCTGAAGCGCAGCCATTCTACGTGAACTCGCCATACGGCATTGCTTTAGCGCATAACGGTAACCTCACCAATGCTAAAGACCTTCAAGAAGAAGTGCTTCGCATTTCAAAGCGTCATATTAATACATCGTCGGATTCCGAGCTGTTGTTAAACATCTTGGCAGACGAACTGCAAAAATGTGACACCTTGCAACTTGAATCTAAAGACGTGTTCGCCGCTGTTAGCAACCTACACAAACGCATTCGCGGTGCATATGCTGTGGTGGCGTCTATCATTGGTCAAGGCATGTTAGCCTTTAGAGATCCAAACGGTATCCGTCCGCTTGTGCTGGGTAAGCGAGAAACAGCGCTGGGTGATGAGTACATGGTGGCGTCTGAATCGGTTGCGCTTGATGCTGTAGAATTTACCTTTATTCGCGACATCGCACCGGGCGAGGCGGTTTTCATTACCGAATCGGGTGAACTGTTCACACAGCAGTGTGCGCAAGAACCTAAAAACGTGCCGTGTATTTTCGAATTCGTTTACTTTGCTCGTCCAGATTCCTTTATCGATGGCGCATCTGTGTACGCCGCGCGCGTGAATATGGGAACGCACCTTGGCCAGAAGATTGCCAAAGAATGGGCCGACCTCGATATCGACGTGGTGATTCCCATTCCTGAAACGTCCATCGATATTGCGCTACAAATCGCTAATGAATTGGCGTTACCTTATCGTCAAGGGTATGTGAAAAACCGTTATATTGGTCGTACTTTCATCATGCCTGGGCAAACACAGCGCCGTAAATCGGTACGTCGTAAACTTAATGCGATTAAATCGGAATTTGCTGGCAAAAATGTATTGTTGGTAGATGATTCCATCGTACGAGGAACGACGTCGGGCGAAATCATTAAAATGGCCCGAGAAGCCGGTGCAAAGAAAGTGTACTTTGCCTCCGCTGCCCCTGAAATTCGCTTCCCGAATGTATACGGCATCGACATGCCCACCTCCAATGAGCTGATTGCTTACGGACGTGAAGTGGATGAAATTTGCGAGCTAATCGGCGCAGATGGCTTGATTTATCAAGACCTAAGCGACTTGAAAAAAGCCGTTGCCAAAGAAAACGATTTATTATCGGACTTTGAAACATCGGTGTTTGATGGTCAGTACGTTACAGGCGATGTAACGCAAGCCTATTTAGAGCAATTGGATATGGCGCGTAATGATGAGAGTAAAGGCGACACAGACCAAGAGGGTTTGACTAACCTTGAAATGCACGTGCTAGATGGGTCTGATCACGACTAATTGGTTCGTTTATATTGAGCGCACTTTGAATAAGCGCTGCTAGAAAAAATCCCGATTTGACGTTGTCAGCTCGGGATTTTTTTATCGGTTACACATCCCACTTAGGTGAAAAGTCGGGTGCGGCTTGTCGCTCGTTAGCATCAAGCGCATCAATCACTCGCATCTCATCAGCTGATAATTTTACCGACTTCTGCTTCGTTACCGTATATTTGCGCGGTATCAATATGGCGATACCCTAATGTTAACGCTTGAAGGGTAGATTGAAAGGCCACGTCACCTTCTAATCGGAAGGTGCCAAATCCCAGCTTAGGCATCTTCATCGTTGTCTTTCCCTTCGTTAGTCACGAATACTTTAAACCCGTATGCGGGAACCACAATTTGTGTATCGGCTTCTATTTTTTGTGCTTCACTCGTGAAATATTCCGTGTATTCGCCTAACTGAATCGTTTCATTGAACGAAGCCATATGCGTTTCTGATGAAAAATTGATAACAACGAACACTTTGTTGCCGTCTTTCACTCGGGCAAACGAGAAAATATGCTTAGGCTTTGAATTAGGAACAGGGATCATCTTTCCGCCCCAGTCGCCATTCCACAGTGCGCGGTTTTGATGCTTCAACTTAAATAACGAGCGGTATAAATCACCCACTGGATGAGGTTGCCATTGGATTTCGTCTTTATCAAAAAAGGCGAGAGGGCGATCGAGGCCTGCTTCTTGACCGCTGTACAAAAGCGGCATGCCTTCAGCCGTTGCGGTTAGCACAATACCCGCATTTAAATAGGGGCCGTGACGCTCAAACATCGAACCTTCCCACGAGTTTTTGTCGTGGTTATCAACAAAATTCATTTTAATCGCATTGTCAGGCCAAGCACTTAGGGCATGCGCAAAATGATTATAAACGCCAGAGGCATCCTTTCTGCCATGAGCCACTTCCACCAAGGTGTCGTGTAAGCCCCACGCGTAGGTCATATCAAAGGCTTTTTTGTGTAGATCACGTGCGTCCCATTCTGCCAGCATGAAGACAGGTTTAATTTGGTCTAATTCTTGGCGAACATTGTCCCAAAAATCAGTGGGGATAAAACCTGCTACATCGGCGCGATAGCCATCAATATCGGCTTCTTCAACCCAGTATTTCAGGGCTTTAGTCATAGATCGGAAGAGCGTCGTGT
>CAXRCC010000123.1:0-32289 GCA_964228975.1 Paraneptunicella sp.
GACGTGTGCTCTTCCGATCTGGCTATTTTACTACTGTAATAACTCTAATATTGACCGATACTTAGGTATTAAAAAGCCGCTCATTTTGGCTAAATGAGCGGCTTTTTTGTTTTTTACAGTGTTATTTTATCAGCGTTTATAACGCGTACTTTTTTTCAGCGTTAACGCGAATACTTTGTTTTATATTTCTATTAAAGCTCTAAATCTTTCGAGAAACGTAAACCAAATTCACTGCGGTCGTTACTGCGAACGATTCCCACGAAACCACTTTGTTGTAAACGACCTTGGTCGTAAATTTCATTGGTAATGTTTTCGCCGTATAAGCTTAACGACCAATCGCCTTCAACGGATTCATAGGTCACGTTAAAGCCAATCAGCTCACGTGAATCGATGATTTCGTTCGGGTTGAAAATTGATTGGCCTTGCATTTCATCGCGGTAAGAGTAATCCGCATTGAATCGAATTGCCGCACCGCTAGCAAGTTCAAGGTAGTACGATGGCGCAACCATGATGGTCCACTCTGGCGTAAGGGCAGGAGAGTCACCTTCACCAATGCCGATAACGCCAGCATCGACTTCCGTGATTTCTGAATCGATGTAACCTACGGCTGTGCGGATAGTGAAGTTATCGGTGGCATCCCACGTGGCTTCAATTTCAATACCTTGCGCTTCCGATTCACCTGCGTTTTCAACGATAGTGACGAAACCACCGCCAGCTGTTGGGTCAGAGAAAGGTAAAGCTAAGTCTGTGTATTCTGTGTAGAACACCGCAGCAAGGACGGATAAGTCTTCAGTCAGCTTGCCTTTTAAACCAAACTCGTAGTTGATAGCCGTCGTTTCATCGAACGACACGAACTGATCAGGTCCACCAAATGGACGAGGCGGGAAGCCACCTGTTTGGTAACCTTTTTGAATTTGACCGTACACGTTTAAGCCGTTTTCAAGCTGGTAAGATGCGTTAACATCCCATGTCACTTCGCTGAAATCCGCTTCCACAAACTTACGTTCAGGGAAACTTGGGAATGACGCATCGGCTTCTTTTTCGTCACGAGAGTAACGCACACCACCGCCCACGCTTAAACGATCGGTTAAATCGTAAGACATGTTGAAATAAGCCGCATAAGCGTCGGTTTCTTGGTTTAAGTCGAAGAAACCAAAGTCACCAAATGACGGTGTAACACCATCATTTAACACGCCGCCCGGTGTATTGAATGGGCTAAATACCCAAGGACCAGAGCGAGTGAAACCGTCTTCATTGAAGTAGTAAAGGCCAGATACAAAGTCCCAGTTCTCGTAAGTACCGTTAATTTGAAGTTCTAAAGAGTACTGGTCAGCTCCCCCTTCTTCGGGGAATTCAGATAAATTGAGTGGCGTGCCGTCATCGTCCAAACCACCTTCGTAATCGGATGTGCGATAGCTTCCGATAAATTTAGCGGAGAGGGTCTCGTTAACCGTCCAATCTGCCGTAAGTGATGAACCCCAACCATCGTGAGCCGTCGACTCAATGCCCGGTACTGTTGTGCCAAGGTCATCAGGGTCGTCCGGTAATAAATCGGCGTTAAGCAGTGGGAAGTCACCGTTAAATGGGTTGCTTGGGTCAAGCTGATCGGTGATTTCAATGGTGTAAGGAGATTGACCTGATTCATTATCAACCGCGTCAAAAGACCACGTTAACGTGAAGTCGTTAGAGACATTCCACTTTGCCGCAAAGCGTCCGCTGAACTCTTCCTCTTCACCAATTTCTTTTTCAGGATCGGCTAAATTAACCGCTGTACCCACACCATTACGCGTTTTAAACGATGCGCTAGCTGAGAAGGCAAAATCGTCAGTAACATCCACATTCATGTAGATATCTGAGGCGACACGACCACGGCTACCCACTTTGAACGCCAATGTGGCTAAGTCTTCATCACCCGGTTTTTTGGTGATGACGTTAACCGCGCCACCTAGGGTATTACGACCGTAAAGTGTGCCTTGCGGACCACGTAGTACCTCTACGCGCTCAATATTTGGCAACGACATGTTCGCGCCCATTTGACGACCAAGGTAAACCCCATCAAGGTAAACCCCAACGCCTGGGTCGGTTGTGATGATGTGATCTTGTAAGCCGATGCCACGGATGAATACCGCTGCGTGTGCAGTACTACCAACACCGTAACGGCTGATGTTCAGGTTAGGGACGTATTTGCCCACATCGTCAATGTTACCAATGTTGGCATCTTCGATTAGGTTTTCACCTAAAGACGTGATTGCTGTAGGGGTTTCGAACAAGCTTTCCGTACGCTTACGCGCGGTTACCATGATTTTCTCAAGCGACTCAGAATCGTCTGCTGCTTGAGCGTCTTGTGCTTGAACGGGAGAGGTCAGTAAAAGGTGGGTTGCTGCTGCAACAAGGCCCAATTTAAAAGGAACCTTTTTAAGTTGTGTGTGCATTTATATTTGCTCCGCTTAGGATTCCGCCTGTGCCTAGATAGTAGATGCTATGATCCACAGCGTTATTATTATTATTCACTTTTATCTAAGACTATTTAACTGCTTCAATCTTGTTCAGACTGATTTAAAAAAGGCTGGATTTATTGTTATTAATTGATCTCCATGCGGGCGGAAATTGTACACTGGTATTTCCCTAAAACGCTAACATTTATTTCACTATTTAGTGAAAATATGCCTTTTTATTTTAAATAAATTAACTATCTGGTTAATATCCTTCCTACCTAAGGGGGGATTAACAAAAGTAAGCGTAATCAAACGTGAAAGAAAAAGAAGAAGGTCATACGTGACAACACCTTCTTCTTTTGGTCATGTGCGACGAAATAAGCGTCACAGTTTGGTTTAAGCAGCAACAAACGCAGAGCTAGGGCGGCTTACGGTATCAACCAAATACGTTAAAATATCGGATGATGACTCAGGCTTTGATACAAAACTGGGGATGAATGTGGGTTTTTGTACTAAGTTTCGGTGCATTAATTCGTTGATTAAGGGCAAGTATTTAAAGCCTGTTTTACCAATGAATAAACCAGAAATATCTTGTGTTTTGTGGGTTTCTACCGCCGTGGCAAAACCTTTTAAATAAAGATGATCTTTGGTGAAACCTCCGCCTCGATGAACACGAACACAAAGCTTAAACGCATCATCATGGGTGAGTTTGTATTCATCTGTTAATACAGAAAACGTATGCTTGAAATTGTTTTCTTTTAGCATCTCTTTTACTGCAATAACACGAAGCGCAAGTTCTTTTAAACGCGATAAACGCAGATTGCCACTGAGGTATTCGTTTAGCAGGGCAATGCCTTCTTGAGTAAAGGTATTACCGGGTAAGCCTAGAGAAAAGACTTTAAGCGTTTGCATATTGGCGTTTAACGTTGTTGCCATATGCACGCCAAGTTCATGTTGAACTAGCGCCTGTGCTTGCCAAATCGGGACGCTAACCTGCTTGCCGATATACACCGTCTTCTTGCTATTGGACACCATGGCTTTGGCCGCTAAATTGGCACTGGTCTCGACTTTACAGCGCATGCCCATGTCTTTAGCTTGCTCTATCAGCATGTTAACTAACGCTTGGCTATCAAGCTGCTCTACGTCGCTCGGTTCAAACTCGGCGGCATGCAATAAAAACTTCGCGTGGCGTTCATCTTCGGCATTTGGCTCACCGTAATACTTCAGTGAATCGTATAAAAACTGAGGCTTACCTGCATTGGCGAGCATATCTATTTTCATGGCAAGCGAGTCGATAACGTCGCGGTACATTTGTTGTATGCCGGGATCGTTAATATCATCTACTGGAAGGCGATAGATTTTCTCTCTGAACATGTAGGTATCAATATTCAACGGACGATAAAGAAACTGCGGCTGATATTCCGTATTACGCGCGAAAAAGCGTTTCTTTTCTTGTTGGATATTGGTCGGATTAATAAAACGCAGGGTTTCTAGCTCTTTTGCGATTTTGAACAGCTCTTTGTCGAGCTTCAACAATACAGGATCGGCAACATCGGAAAGCATGTCTGTTTTATTGGCTTTTACTTTTTTGGTATAGCCTCGGCTAAAATAAGCGGCCGTTTCGGTGAATGATTCTTTAATGCCTAAACTCAGTTCGTTGATGACCTGTGGATGCGGCTCACCAGTGAGTTCATTCATATAGATTTTTTTGATTTCTGTTGGCACCACCAAGGTGTTTTGAAAGCGGCTATTCACATGCGCAATCATGTAGCCTCTGCCATAAAAGATGTCGTTACACTTGGCTTTTACTTTATCGTTGGTAATAGAAATTTTGTTTAAACCGCGCTGCAAGTGTCGTATTACTTTACCCCATCTGTCCATATCCACCTGTTCAATACCCAAGTTAAATACAGGCAAATTACGTTCATGGCGGCGGAAATTATACGAGTGCACATCATAAACCAAACACGCGCCATAACGCTTTTCAATGGTTTGAATGAGGGCGTCGAGAATGCGGTAAAAGCGTTGATGTTTAATCACGCTAATTTGTTTCTCTTTTGCGGGGAGGGCTGTGCGCCACACTTGCTTTCCCCACGCCTTTTTATAAATGCAGGTTGCAATAGGGCGATTCAAATCGTACTGGTAGCGAGAATCATGGCATACCAACGTAATCGGCATGGACTGAATAAACTGATCAGTGTGCGGATCCTCTTCGTAGTAGCGCTCGTCTTCATCGAGTAAGCAGTGAGCTTGGGCCTTTTCAGAAAATTGATGGCCTGCGTGCACGGCAGTACAAATCACCGGCGCATAGGCTTCTACTTTCAGCGTTAGCGAGCCATCTTCTAATGTGTATTGAAATGCTTCTTGCTTTGCAATTTTATCCAATAGGATTTGTTCAGATACTTTCTGCATCTTCAATCGCCTTTCTAAATGCACTCTTACGTTCCAGTACCAGCTCTCTTGCCGACACAACATTTAAAATAAAATCAAGCACTTGAATTTGAAGCTTCGTTCGATTCAAACGGTTAATTCTGACGATGCCGCCAGGGCTTAGCACGTTCACTTCCAATAATTTGCCATTGATAACGTCTAGCCCAACAAAATACAAACCATCGCGTACGAGCTTAGGCCCAAGGGCGCGACACAGCTCTTTTTCTTCTTTTGTGAGTTGGTGCTTAACTTCTTTGCCACCCGCGTGAATATTGGAGCGGATATCATCCGCTGAGGGAACACGCCTCATTGCGCCAATTGGTTCGCCGTTAAGCATCAAAATACGGACATCGCCATTCTCAGCGCCATCGACATATTCTTGCAAAATAACGTAATTGCCATTGCTTTCACTGCCGATGTAAAAATCCAACAGAGAGCGGAAGTTCTGCTTTGCCGATTTTTCAACGACGATGACGCCCTGACCACCGAAACCATTTAGTGGCTTCATGATCATTTTTTCAGTCGTTGATTCCTTTAATACTTGCTCTAGATATTCACGGCTCTTTGATACGTGAGTGGTCGGAATAAAACGGCTGGCATCGCCACTAAAAGAAGCGGGGTAGAGCTTATTGTTGGCCACGCGTAAGCCGTCAATATCGTTGAATATAAAAGTGTCGTTCTTGACTGAGTCTAAGAAATTAAGCGCAACGGTATCCAATGGCGGGTTCGATCGCATGACAATGGCGTCGAATCCTGCCAGCGGCAGTTTGCTTCTGCTAAATTCGGCACGATTATAAAAAGAGGTACAGCTACTAGGCACTTTATTTGAACGTTTCAATACGTTGCAAAATGCGTGAGCTACACTGTCTCTAATTGTTAAACTATTGGGTGTCGTAATCGCAACTGTTAGTCCTCTAGAGGCCGCCTCATGAATGAGTCTTAGGGTTGAATCTGTTTCGGGATCAATCTTCTCCCAGGGGTACATTAAAAAACAAATTTTCACGTTTTTTCTTCTCAATTCAAAAGTTAATATTGGGCTTTTCAAGAGGCGCCATTTTTCGGCGCGATTATGAGGGCATTTTCGATTTTTGCACAACAATTATTTGCAGCGTGAGAGAAAAATAGTAGTGTGTGAAAACCAGCTTAAATGCAACGAAAACTGTACATTTACGCTGGCTACTTATGTGCCCCTTGTCTTGATCGCCCAAGAGTATTGGGGTAGTTGCCTAATTCAGTCAGGACATAAACTCTTTTTTCGCGCTTTTTGTCATCACTGAACGGTATAAATTGGGCAACAGTGTATTTAACCAATACGCTACTTTCGAGACTTTTCCTAAGCGCAAATACGGCTGTTTTTTCTGCAAGGTTTGAATTATTTTAGCTGCGGCAAACTCCGGAGAAAGCTGCTCCCCATTTGTGGATTTTTTCATTGCACCGGGAGACGCGGCGCCTTGATTTGCTTGGGCGGTTAACTCTGGTCGAGATTTCACAAAAGAAGGGGCAACAATCGCAACGTGAATGTTGTTATCAGCCACCTCGGTTGCGAGCGAAGTGAAAAAGCCCTCCATTGCGTGTTTACTCGCAGCGTAAGCTGTTCTGCCATAAAGCGGAGCAAAGCCTGCCACACTGGAGATGGCCATAATTTGGCCTTGGCTTTGTTGCAGGTAAGGCAAGCAAATCCGGGTAAGGTTAACGCTTGCCGTAAAATTCACTGCCATGATCTTCTCGAACAAGTTTTCTTGCGTGTCGCTGAACTGACTTAAGTGCGTGATGCCAGCATTGTTAATGAGCACGTCTAAGCGACTAAAGGTATTAATCACCTGATTCAGCGCTAAGTTCAGTTCTCCTTGTTGCGTGATATCCACTTTCAATGAAAGCAGTTGCGCCGCTTTGCCTTGTAAAGCGGCGTCTTTGGCAAAATGATCAGTAAAGTTAAGTTGGGTCATATCTAACAGCGCGACGTTTGCGCCGAGTGTGAGGAGCTTTGAGGTTAATGCTCTGCCGAGCCCGCCTGCGCCGCCGGTGATAATGACGGTTTTATTGTGTAAATCATACTGCATGTTGAAACTGCTCCAATTTCCTAAAATGCGGAAGTAAAAACCAGCAGCAAAGCGTGCCGAAAAGAATCAGTGCCGAGAACGTTTGAAGCGCGGCTTCTGGCGAGAAAACCTGAGCAATGATGCCTGCGCCCACACCACTTGCCGCGGGAACGATTTGGCTTATCATGCTGTAAAAGCTCATGATTTTGCCGCGGTAATGATCTGGCGAATAAGCTTGTAACCCTGCAACGATAAAGCTCACGCCAATACCGCCACAAATCCCAGCAAATAGCAGCGCAAGTACGGAAAGCCGCAACGAACTTTCTAGGCTTAAATACCCAATGCCAAGGCCCGCAAATGCAATGGCGAGCAAGGTTTTTGCGCCTATTCTGCCTTTGTTTTTTAACCACATGGCGCTAAGCCCTCCTAGCATCAGCGCAAGGGCGATTAGGCTCATGTAGTGCCCTTGTCCTGTGGGGCTGAGGTGCAGCGTGTTTTGTGCAATGCTGGGCAAAATCACTTGCATTGGTCCCATTAATAAATAGGTGATGCCGGAAAGCACCAACAAGGGTTTTAAAAAATTCGATTGCTTGACAAAGTGCAGGCTGGCTTTGATTTCTTGAAGCACTTTTTCTGTTGGTTGGCTTTGAAAAGAAAAGCGTAGCGGCAACAGCAAAATACTAGAACACACAAAAAGCACCATGCATACCCAAAATACGGCATGCCAGTGAAAGTAAAACTGTATTTGTTTAAGTAACATCGGCGCTAAGCCAAATCCCATCATCACCATCATATTGAGTGTAATGGAGGCGCCAGTGAGTTTTTGGGGCGTAACGTAAAACGGCAAGGTCGCAAATCGCGCAGGTGCAACAAATGACCAGCCAATACCCGAAAAAAAAGCCGCCAAAAGAAGCAGGAAAGGTTGCGCTTCGATGGCAGCAAACGTACTGAAGTAAAGTATTAGTAAGGCAAGTAAATAACTGTTCTGGAAAATTAAAATCACGCGCCGAGGCGGGTAACGATCGCAAAATACACCTGCAAACCAGCCAAAAATCAAAGGTGGGCCAAAGCACAGCCCGTATCCAATGCCCGCTAATGCATGAGAATCAAAGCGTTCAAGGGCAATAAAAATGATGCTGTAGTTAAGCATGTGCCCGCCAATAAACGCCATCAAGCAGGAGATTAAATACAGGGGCAAATGATGGCGCGGCGGTGTTGGTGTGCTCGCCATGCTAGGGCGTCTCGGTCATGGTTGCATGCGGTTTTAACCGAATGAGTGTGGGTTGAGCATCTTCAATGTGCCAGCTTGGAAAACTGGAGTTGGAGGTATACACATCGCCATTGGGCGCAAATTCCACATCTCGGGTAAAGGTGACGCGTTTGGGTAAGGGGTAGTGAGACCAGTTGTCGGCGTCGATGTCGTAGCTGTAAAGGGCATCAGAGGTATTGCCGGTTACCCAAACAATGTCGCGTTTTTTGTCCACGTTAAGTGAATACGGCGTTTCGCTGCCCAAGGGCTTAACAGGTAGCGGGAATTGGCTGAATTGCTCGGTTTTAGGGTCGAACTTTACAATCATGGATTCAGGAAAAGCCGCAATCCACAAGTTGCCTTTTGAATCGGAGCGCAACCGACGAGGGCCGACAAATGGGGTTTCGTACAGAGTTATCGCCTGTGTTTTGGCATCGATTTTACCGATGGAATCGGCGTGTAATCGCGCAAACCAAATATCGCCGTTAGGGGTGATATCAATGCCGTAGGGCAGCGGCACACCCGTAGACTTATCATCGATGGAGAACCAGTTAGCCAGTGGTAGCCCCCAATCCATCAGTTTTAAAATAAAGCCCATGCCATTCACCGTTAAGCTTTCGCGTAAACCTCGGTTCGGCAAATCAAACATGGTAAAGGCTTGGGTATTTCTATCGAACATGGCGACTTGGTTTGAAAGTGCCATGGTGAACCACACGCGATCTTGCTGATCCACACGCACGGTATGCGGGTAGTAACCTTCGTCCATTTTGTGGTTGATAAACACTTTGTTTACGGGGTCAAATTCTACTAAGCGTTGCTGATACGATGTTGTGATAAAAATATGCCCGTCTTTAGGGGATTCAGCAAAGGAGTGGATGCCGGAAAATGCTTCGTGTTTGGGGAAGCTTGCCAAGCGTTTACCCATTAAGCCGCCGTGTTTATCGGATGTTTCTCGTTTGAGTTTATACACCACGTATTTCCCGGTTTTGGGGTCCACTTCGTACAAACGGTCTTGCAAATTATCGCCTACGTAAACCAAGCCATTGGAATGGAACAGTAGGTCATGCATTTGCGAAAAAGCATCGCCTAAAGGCCACTCAGTGACCTCGGCTTTTTGCAGATAAGATTCCCACGGTGTGCCTTGTGGAATGGTTTCGGGGTTCTCGTAAAGGCGTTTGTAGTCTTCAAATAATAGTTTAGGCAATGTTTCTTGAGCTTCGTCATGCAAGCGAGAGCCATAACCCACCATGCGATAAATCACGTCATGCCAATTTTCCTCTGGGCGAGGGCGGCGAAAGTAGTGTGAGCCTTGTTGATGACAAAAGCCGCATTGCATAACGTAGTGTTTTTTCAGCGCGTCATCGCCACCTAAGGTTAGCCCTGCCAGCCACGTATTCGCCGGGCGTGATTCCGCCAGTGCTAACGGGGTTGTGATGGGCTGCATAACACGCGTGAGATTGGCATTCGCATCAAGAATTTCCGTGATGTCATGGTGATCTGGAAAGCGCAGACGAATACGTACTTTTTGATCGGGGTAACTGGAAAAAGTCACTTGCCCTTGGTCATTCGTAAACAGGGTGTAAGAGGCGTCAGCTTGGTTAATCACACCATGAGGCGGGTAGCCCGCATCAGAAATATCAAGGGTATGGCCGACCATCGGCGTTTGCATCACCATGACGTTTGCCAGTGGCTCGCCAGTGGTATTCGTTACGGTGATTTGGTTGGCGCCAAAAGCGGGCGCGCTGCCCATTCCCCATCCTAAAAAAGAGACTAAGATCGGCGCTAAAAAGGGACTGCGTAAGCGGCTCATACCTGATCCTCTGCGGTGTGTTGTTGTGCTAAAAAGGCGTGTAATGCTTCAACGGTGTTGTATTGAAGCGGGTGTGAAAATGTGGTTTTCAGCTTGCTGTTATCCAGCACGGGACGATACTTAATGAACTTGGTTTGTTCTGGTCCGTATTGGCTCAGCCCAAGCGGGCGGGCAATGGTAAGCGCCGTTTTAATCAACCATTCCGGCAAAGCTAAATAACGTTTGTGCAGGTGCTTAGCGATTTCTTGAAGGGTAAGAATGCCATCACCGGCCATATTAAATTGGCCAGTAATGTCGCTTTGTATACCTTCCATGATGAAACTGACCACGTCTTCCGACCAAATAAAGTTAAATGGGCCGGGGTAACCGATTAATCCTGTGATCAGTTTTTGTTGGAACAGATTCACAACGGGGCCTTCAAAATTGGGGCCAAGGATGGCACCGGGCCGAAAAACAATTTGTTTGAGCGCGGGGTGGTGTTTTCGAAACTGTGCCATCATGGCTTCAATTTCAGCTTTGTGTGCAGAGTAAAAATAATCATCGTTGCCGCGAGTTGGGCGCGACTCTGTGATCACATTGCGGTTTTCAGGGTAGTAACCATAAGCGGCGCCACTGGTGGTGATAATGAACTTTTCCACGCCAATTTCGGTGCTTAGCTGTAACAGCTTTTTGGTTGCGACCACATCGATATCATAGGCGATGTTTCGTGTGATGTTAGCCGATAATTGCAGTATCGAGGCTAGGTGCACAATGTGGGTTGGTCTGATGGATTCTATCCACTCCAATAAGGCCGGATCGCGCAAATCAAAAGTTTGATATCGCAACGCAGGTGTCGTTTTTGCACTTATATTTAATGTGCTGCTAGAGGCATTGTTTATTGTGCTGTCAGAGGTGTTATTAAGCGTGCTATTCGCCTCGACACGCGTGTTATCAGCAAAAGGATTAGGTTTGATATCGGTTGCAAAAACGTGGACTTTTGTTTGGCCCATTAAACGTTCCACCAAACGTTTGCCTAAGCTGCCCGCTGCGCCCGTGATGAGCACTCGGGTAGGGACGTCCGTTTGCATCGCATTGCCTGAAGGGGTGCCTTTTAATTGGTTCATGACAGCGACTCCTTCGGCTGTGCTTCATTTGTGTCGTCGTCTTTCCAGCGACTAAACACATAGGCAATAGTGAACCCCGATACCAAATGCCACGTGCCCCAAAAGGCGCTAATAAGAGCCATACCCGCTTCGCCATTAAATTGAGTAAACACAATGGCGATAGCTAAAGAGGAGTTTTGCATGCCGACTTCAATGGTGGTGGCTTTCACGTCGCGGTTGCGGATACCGGCAAACTTGCCTGCGCTGAACCCCAATAAATAGGCGATGGCGTTGTGAACAAGCACCACGAAAAACATCAGTTCAAAGCTCGCTTTGAAGGCTTCTAAATTGCGATAAACCGCCACAACAACAAAGGCAACGAGCACTAACATGCTGGTGGTTTTTAGCACTTTATGGAGAGGTTGAGCCAATTTAGGCCACTGTGCTTGAATCCATAATCCAACAATGAGCGGCAATGCCAGCACGAGCAACAAATTAAGGAATAGGGCGCTGCCATCCACATCAATGCTTTGCATCATTTCGTTTGTGACTGGATTCACTTGAGACCAAAACACAAAGTTAATCGGCAGCATGAATGTGGCCAAAGCGCTAGAGGCGGCGGTCATAGAAATAGACAGGGCAGTGTTACCCTTGGATAAATGAGTAATAAAGTTAGAGACTGCACCGCCTGGGCACGACGCAACCAGAATCATGCCTAGCTCAATGCCTGCGCTTAAATCTGTGTATAAAGTCAATAATGTGGTGAGAAAAGGCAAGGCGAGAAATTGTGCGCTTAATCCCGCAATAATGGCTTTGGGCATGCTTAAAATGGCTTTGAAATCACGCCAGTGAATATCCAGCGCCACGCCAAGAATAATGCTGGCTAGCACAAGGTTTAACAGCCCTTGTGAACTGGCGTCGAAATAAATGGGATTCGCTTCCATAGGATGTCGCTACGTTGACTAGTGGATAGAGCAATGTAGAGCAGGACAAGGTGAAAGTAATGACTTCAGACGCCAAAATGTTAATTGAACGTAAAAAACAAGCGTGGAGGTAATTAAAATAGGTGAGCAAGATGGCGTTTAGCGCCTTATTCGCGGGCCGTTTCCGCCTTTTGTTCGCTGGATGTTGGCGTGGATTGTTCGCTGGCAATGGTGCGGTACTGTCGCGGCGTTTTGCCCGTCCAACGTTTAAAAGCGCGCTGAAACGCGCTTTGCTCCGAGAAACCCAGCATTTGTGTGATATACACAATTTTAGTGTTGGTATTGCGCAAATAACTCAGGGCTAATTCTTTGCGAATGGAATCCACCAAACCGGAAAAGGTAATGTCGTGTTCACTGAGCTTTCGCTGTAAAGTGCGCACACTTACGTGCAGGTTTTGAGCGGCATCATCAATTTCTGGCACGCCAAAAGGCAGCTGGTTGGTGATGAATTTGGTCACACTTTCAACAGGACGCCTTTCTGCAAGACGATTGAGCAAACTGTCGGCATGACGACACAACAAGGCGTGAAGCTCGGGGTCGTGCCGATTAAAAGGCTGGTTGATGGTGTCTTGATGAATTTGAATACCGTGATAATCGCAGCCAAATTTTACTTCACAATCAAAATACGCTTCATACAACGCCGGATCACTTTGGCATTCGTGCCCAAAGTAAATGCAAATGGGGTGAATGCGCTCATTGCTTAAACGTCGGGCTAAGGCAATCCAACCTGTGATAATTTCTTCCACCGTGTGATGGCTACAGGCATAAGCGGGTAGCCACTTCAAAATAATTTTGCTTTCGCTTAACTCTTGAATGGGCGTGCCTTTGTTCCCCACCAAACTTTGGTAACGTCGCTGACACGCTAACGCCGCTTTGATGGAAGGGGCAGTAAAAGCAATGTAACCCAAGGTGCCCCATCGGTCCGCCTCAATGCCCTTGCCCAGATCAAAGCCAATGGTTTTGCTATTTAAATGGCGTTCAGCGAAGGCGTATAGCGATTCATAAAGCTTGATATCAACCAGTTCGCCAGACTGACTCAACTGCGATTCCGATAAGCCAAGGTGGGCCAATATGTGCTCTTTTGAGAGGCCTTGAACGATAAGGTGATTCAGTAAGGAGCGAAGTGTATCTAAAGCGATTTTGGGCATAACAAAAAGCAATGTTCGGAGAGGTTAATGGTTGGGACCAAAGAACTAACGTCTCCGAACATAGCAGAACTGAATTAGAAGTTATACTGAAATTGCAGCGACACACTGCGTCCGGGTTCTACCCACACCCCGTAAAAACCTGCACCAATCAACGGCATGTCTGTTGAGTAATTAATGGTGGTTTTGTCGGTTAAGTTTTTAGCGAGTAGGGCGATTTGCCATTCTCCGGCGCTATCGAGTAATGCCACGCGCGCATTGAGCTTGGTGTATGCCTCTTGCTCGGTGAAGGGGTTAAGGTCGGAGTTGGTGTAATAGTCCGATTTGTAAATGACATCGAGGTTGGCTTTCAGTTCGTAACTATCGAAAACTTCAGTGAAATACTCAATGTTTAGGCTACCGCTAAGTTCAGGAGCAAACGCGTTGGTTTTGCCTGCTAAATTACAAGATACACCGTTTGCTTCGATGTTGTCGGGCACTAAGGTGACGCTAGCAAAGCACTTTGCGCCTGAGAATTCATCCCATTCAAAGTCTAACCAACCTAGGCTAGCGCTTAGCAGCCAGTGGTCGTTAACGCTCCAACGACCATCCACTTCCACACCGATTGAGGACGCTTCGCTGCCGTTTTCCACAAAAAAGCCAGTATTGCCGTCAAATACGGAAGTTTGTAAGTCCTCAAAGTCCATGGAGAAGGCAGCAATATTCACATCGGCATCGCCGTTTAACAGGGTGAGTTTGGCGCCCACTTCAAATGCCGTGACTTCTTCATCTTCAAATTCGAAGTCATTGGGCGTGTTTGCTCGGGCATCGAAGCCGCCCGCTTTGGTCCCCGTAGAAACCGAGGCGTAAATCATGGCGTCTTGCATTTTGTATTTGACGTTTAAAGAGGGGGTAAATTCGTCCTCGGAGCGGCTACCGTTGATGTCATGTTCTAAGAAATTTTGGCTACCGAGCACCACTTGCGCATAAACCGGGCCGGGTAAGCCTTGGGGAAAGGCATCGGCGATAATGGGCGCTTGTACCAAGGGTAAATCAACAATGCGTTGACCGGAGGCCGGATCCACCGCAAACAAGGAGCGGGTTCCCTCTTTATCTTCTGATGAGTAACGCAGCCCAAGTGTGGCCTGCCATTTGTCAGAAAAAGCGTAATCCAATTGGGCGAACACGGCCCAGGTTTCCGATTCCACATTAAAATAACGATCGCCCACCACATTCAACGGATAAACCAAATAATCTTCTTCGTAATCAAGCGAGGTATCTTGATAATACACGCCGGCAATGTAGTTGAAATTGCCATCAAGATTAGAGGTGATCCTGAACTCTTGGCTGAGCTGGTCAAAGGTTTCATCGCCGCGCAAGCGGAACACAAGGGGAACGGCACTGTGGTCGCCATCGTCGGCTTGTTCTAACGTATAATCTTGCCAACCTGTAATTGAAGTGAACACGAAGTCGTCGAAATCCATTTCGACATTGAGTGTGAGGTGATCGGCTTCAAAATCGGCACGTTCAGTTTCGCCCAGTAATGGATTGGCTTTGTGGGTGTTGTCATCAATGCGAACATCTTGAAGTAGCCCTAAAATCGGAGCACCGCTGGCGATAATGGCCGGTTCAACAAAGGCTTGGCTGTTGGTAAAACCGTCTGCATCGTTTTCGTCGTGCTGTGCCATGAAGGTGACTTTGGTATCGCTGGTGGGCTGCCATGCTAAGGTGAGCCTTGCCACCGTGGTCTCGTTCGCCACTTCTTCTTGCCCACTTAACGTGTTATCTAAATAGCCATCGGTATCTTCCAGTTTTACGGCAATGCGGGCACTGAGCGTGTCGGTTAAGCCATTCGACATCGCCGCTTCAATGGTGCGTGTATTAAAATCGAAATCGTAACTGGCGTTGACGTAACCTTCAAAATCTTGCGTTGGCTTGGCGTTGGTTAAATTGAGTGCACCTGCGGTGGTGTTTTTACCGAATAGGGCACTTTGTGGACCGCGTAAAACTTCAACCCGTTCTAAATCCAAAAAGGCGCTGCGCATTAAATGGGCGCGCCCGCGATATACCCCATCCACATAGGTGCCCACGGTTTGTTCAAAGCCTTGGTTCGGACCAGAGCCTAACCCGCGCATAAACACGTTAAATCCCTGAGAGGTTTCGCTAATGGTGAAGTTTGCAATGTAAGCAGAAAGCTCTTCAGAGTCGCTAATGTTGTTTTCAAGCAGCTTGTTTTTGTCGATGGCAGAGATGGAAATTGGCACCTCTTTTACATTTTGGACCCGCTTTTGTGCGGTGACCATGATCACCTCAAGCCCGCTATCTTTATCCGGTGCTGCGTTTTCTGTTGTGCTTTGTTGGGCGAGTGCGGGCAGAGCCAAGGTCGAGCTGAGCGCTGTGGTTAACGCCAATGCAATTTTGCTAACACTGTAACGACGATTAAGCATGTTGTTTCCTCATTTGGCGTTAGAGCGAATTCAACAGACTTGGCGTATCGCCACAAATGAGTGCCAGATTTTGAACTGCTATAACGTAGGGTTGTGTGTTTCGTGCTGGGTATAAACACTAAGTCATCGCAGAGTGAAAATAGTGACTCATGATGCCAAGGTGATGGCGTGTGAAGTTAATAAAATGTTAAATCTTGGGGGCCGGGTTCGTTACGGTCAGTTATGTCGTCGCCATTGGAGTTAAGCTCATTGGCCAGTGTATTAACGCTAACATTTATAACATAGCTTTTACTTTTACATGATTGCCTGTTAAGGAATGAAATTTTCCGTATGAATTTTCCGGATGTTGGAACGCTTAAAGGATAAATATTTCGAAATTTTCCGTACAAGGGCGAAGGATATTTTTGTTGTGCTTAAGGGCCTACTGTTGTGGCTTTGAAAATAATGTGAGAAAAAACAGCAACTAATGATTAAAAAATGTTCGAATTGGTGCGGGGCAGGAATTTAATTGTCCCAATCTGCCATGAGGGTATATCGAATTAATAAACCGTATGGATTGCGACACCTATTGTCTGTTAATAAAGGGGCTTTTCCGGTAGAATCCCGCACGCTAAAAATTAAGTACTTAAAGAAAACGATCGAAGGTTCTATGTTCGAAATCAACCCAATCAATAATAGTTTAGCTGACATTCGGGAGCGTACTTCGCTGCTTAGGGGGTACCTTTGACTACGATCTGAAAGTTGAAAAGCTGGAAGAGGTTAGTCGAGAGCTTGAGTCGCCGGATGTGTGGAATGAGCCAGAAAAGGCGCAAGCGCTTGGTAAAGAAAAAGTGTCCTTAGAAAATGTCGTCAAAACCATCCAATCTTTAGAGCAAGGCACTGAAGATGTTGAAGGGCTGGTTGAGCTTGCGGTTGAAGCAGAAGACGAAGACACATTTAATGAGGCCCAAGAAGAACTTGCCACCTTGCTCGAAAAGCTTGAAGAACTTGAGTTCCGTAGAATGTTCTCAGGTCCCAATGATGGCAATGATTGTTACATGGATATTCAATCTGGCTCGGGCGGAACAGAAGCGCAAGACTGGGCAAACATGTTGCTGAGAATGTTTTTGCGTTGGGGTGAAGAACACGATTTCAAAGTAGAACTTATCGAAGTCTCCGACGGAGAGGTGGCGGGCATAAAATCTGCTACTATTCGTTTTGGAGGCGAATATGCTTTCGGGTGGTTACGCACCGAAACAGGCGTACATCGACTGGTACGCAAATCGCCGTTTGACTCGGGTAACCGACGTCACACCTCGTTTGCCTCTGCATTCGTTTACCCTGAAGTGGATGACGATATCGAAATTGATATCAATCCCGCGGACCTTCGCATTGACACGTATCGCGCCTCGGGTGCAGGTGGTCAGCACGTAAACCGTACCGACTCTGCCGTGCGTATTACGCACTTACCCACCAATACGGTGGTGCAATGTCAAAACGAACGCTCGCAACATAAAAACAAAGATCAAGCCATGAAGCAGCTAAAAGCCAAGCTTTATGAACTTGAAATGCAAAAACAGTTGGACGAAAAACAAGCGATGGAAGACAGTAAGTCGGATATCGGTTGGGGGAGCCAAATTCGTTCTTATGTTTTGGATGACTCTCGTATCAAAGATTTGCGCACCGGGGTTGAAACCCGAAATACGCAAGCCGTCTTAGACGGTGACTTAGACAAATTCATACAAGCCAGTTTGAAATCTGGACTTTAATGCAGGAAAAACCATGACCCAGCAAGTAGATGAAAATAAATTGATCGCTGAACGCCGTGCTAAGCTGGAAGATATCCGTAAAGAGTGTAAAGCCAACGGACATCCAAACACGTTTCGTCGCGAACATTACAGCGCAGACTTACAAGCCGAATTCGGCGAGTTTGATAAAGAACAGCTGGTAGAAAAATCTAAACGCGTAAGCGTCGCTGGACGCATCATGGCAAAACGTGGTCCTTTCCTTGTATTACAAGACATGAAAGGCCGAATTCAAGCCTACGCATCAAAAGACGTTCAAAAAGATTTAAAAGCACGTTACGGCAACCTTGATATGGGTGACATCATCGGCGTAACGGGCGAACTTCATAAGTCGGGTAAAGGCGACTTATACGTTGATATGGCGGAATACGAGTTGCTGACTAAGGCGCTGCGTCCGCTACCTGAAAAGTTCCACGGTTTAGCAGACCAAGAAACCAAATATCGTCAGCGTTATGTTGATTTGATCATTAACCAAGAAACGCGCGATACCTTCGTGATGCGCAGCAAGATTGTAGACGGTATTCGTCGTTATCTTGCAAACAAAGACTTCATGGAAGTGGAAACGCCGATGTTGCAGGTGATTCCTGGTGGCGCAACCGCCAAACCTTTTGTGACGCACCATAACGCAATGGACATCGACATGTACTTGCGTATTGCACCAGAGCTGTATTTGAAGCGTTTGGTCGTAGGGGGCTTTGAGCGCGTATTCGAAATTAACCGCAACTTCCGTAACGAAGGTTTATCTACACGTCATAACCCTGAATTCACCATGATTGAGTGGTATCAAGCCTACGCCGACTACCATGATTTAATGGACTTAACCGAAGACATGTTACGTACGTTGGCGCAAGATGTGTTGGGTACAACGACTATCGTGAATACCGTGAAAAATGCCGAAGGTGAAGTAGTCGAATCGATTGAATACGACTTCAGTCAATCTTTTACGCGTATGACTATGGCAGAGGCGATTTTGCATCACTACCCAGAGGCAGACGCTAATGTGATTAACGATGCAGAAAACAACCTAGAAGGCTTAAAAGCGTTAGCGAAGACGTTACATATTAAAGAGCCTGAAGTGGATGGTATTTGGGGACCGGGCAAGTACTTGTGCGAAATCTTCGAAGCGGTTGCAGAAGAAAACCTGATCCAACCGACATTCATTACTGCGTATCCGTGGGAAGTGTCCCCGCTGGCGCGTCGCAATGATGAAAACCCATTCATTACCGATCGTTTTGAGTTTTTCGTGGGCGGTCGTGAGTTGGCAAATGGCTTCTCGGAGCTTAATGATGCCGCTGACCAAGCTGCGCGCTTTAACAAGCAAGTTGAAGAAAAAGACGCGGGCGATGATGAAGCGATGCCCGTTGATGAAGATTACATTCGCGCGTTGGAGCACGGTTTGCCACCAACGGCGGGTGAGGGAATTGGCATTGACCGTTTGGTGATGTTGTTCTCTGATTCTTCAACCATTAAAGACGTAATTTTATTCCCGCATATGAAGCCAGAAGGCGCGGCTGAATAAGCGCTTATTTGCAGCGTTAACGCGATAAAATAAAAAGGCCGAGGTGTGACTACCTCGGCCTTTTGCTTACATGCCGATCGCGTTACCGATCTTGGTTTAGGGAGTCGTTTCGTGCTTGCGTCTCACAAGGTGATAGAACACCGGTGTTAGCAGCAAGCCAAAGAAGGTGACACCAATCATGCCGGAGAACACGGCAATCCCCATCGCTTCGCGCATTTCTGCACCAGCTCCGCTAGAGAATGCCATGGGCACCACACCCATGATGAAGGCGAAAGAGGTCATCAGAATGGGGCGTAAACGCAAGCGCGTCGCTTCCATCAACGCGTCCATTAACGCATAACCTTTGTCTTGCATCTCCTTGGCGAACTCCACAATAAGGATGGCGTTTTTCGTTGCTAATCCCACCAGTACAATAAAGCCAATTTGCGTGAATATATTGTTATCGCCGCCCGAGATAATGACGCCAGTCATCGCGGAAAGTAGGGTCATAGGCACAATAAGGATGATAGCAAGCGGCAGATTCAAGCTTTCATATTGCGCAGCGAGCACAAGGAAAACCAATACCACCACAAGCGGGAACACAAACAGGGCTGTATTGCCTGCTAAGATTTGCTGATAAGTTAATTCAGTCCATTCGTAGCTCATGCCAATGGGCAAGGTTTCTTGCAAGATTTGCTCAATGGCGGCTTGCGCTTCTCCTGAGCTATAACCCGATGCCGGAGCACCATTAATTTCAGCGGTGGTGTAACCGTTGTAATGCATGACGCGATCAGGGCCTGCGCTGTACGATACTTTGATAAACGAACCAAGCGGAATCATTTCTCCTAATACATTTCGTACCTTTAATTGTGTGATTTGATCCGGTTCTTGGCGAAAGGCTTCTTGCGCTTGGACGTTAACTTGATACGTACGCCCAAATTGATTGAAGTCATTCACATATAAAGAGCCTAAATATACCTGCATGGTTTGAAAAATATCGTTGATTGATACGCCTTGAGATTTGGCTTTTTCCCGATCGATTTCAACATCCAGCTGCGGCACATTCACTTGATAACTGGAGAAGATCCCCGTGAGTTCAGGTCGGGCATAGGCTTTTTGAATAACCTCTTGTGTGACCGAATACAGGGCTTCATAACCCAAGTTGGCTCTGTCTAGGATTTGTAATTTAAATCCGCCAATGGTGCCTAAACCTTGTACCGGTGGCGGTGGGAAGATCGCAATAAAGGCTTCTTCAAGAGTGTTGAACTGCTGCCCTAATTCTCCTGCTATGGCCTGGGCGGATAGGGCGGCATTTTTGCGCTCATCAAAATCTTTTAACGTAACAAACACAATGCCGCTAGAAGGGCTATTGGTGAAGCCATTAATATTTAATCCGGGAAAGGCAACGGCAGATTCAACACCGGGGTGTTCCAGCGCAATGCGAGACATTTCACGGATAACCGCTTCTGTGCGATCAAGCGATGAAGCATCTGGCAACTGGGCAAACGACACCAAATACTGTTTGTCTTGCCCGGGGACGTAACCTGTTGGTGTGGTGGTGAATTGGTTGTAGGTTAATGCCATTAAACCTGCGTAAATCACCAAGATAATCCCCGTAAAACGCACGGCTTTTTTCACGACGAAACCGTATTGCGCCTCTGCCCAATTAAAGAGTCGGTTAAACGGCTGAAATAACCATGTTGAAAACAGTTTATCCATTAACACCGAAAGCCAATCTTTACTTTCGCCGTGCTTTTTCAATAACAGTGCGGAAAGGGCAGGGCTTAGGGTTAATGAGTTAAAGGCAGAAATAAACGTAGAAATGGTAATGGTTAAGGCAAATTGTTTGTAAAACTGCCCCGTTAAGCCAGACATAAATGCCGTTGGAATAAAGACGGCAGCCAATACTAATGTGGTTGCGACAATAGGACCTGTGACCTCTTTCATGGCTTTTTGCGTGGCTTCAATGGGCTCAAGGCCTTCTTGAATATTGCGTTCCACATTTTCAACCACCACGATAGCATCGTCCACCACAATACCAATGGCAAGAACCAATCCGAATAAGGATAAGGCGTTTAACGAAAAGCCCATTAGGTGCATGATGGCAAAGGTGCCCACTAATGACACCGGTACTGCGGCAAGTGGAATAATTGACGCGCGCCACGTTTGTAAAAACAGCACGACCACAATAACCACCAGTAACACCGCTTCAAACAAGGTTTCAACAACGGCTTTAATGGAGCCGCGCACGAATACCGTAGGGTCGTAAACAATGGAGTAGTCTACGCCTTCTGGGAAGTATTGCTTTAGTTCGGCCATCTTGGCGCGGACATCATCGGATATTTGAATCGCGTTGGAGCCGGGGCTTTGAAACACGGGTACAGCAACGGCAGATTGGTTGTCGAGTAATGAGCGCAAGGCATAAAAGTCGGAGCCTAACTTGACGTCCGCGACGTCTTTTAAGCGAGTGATTTGGCCTTGTTCACCCACTTTAATCACGATGTTGCCAAACTCTTCTTCTGTGGTAAGTCGGCCTTTTACGTTGATGAGTAATTGAAAATCACTGCTGCCCGTGGGTTGAGCACCTAAACTGCCCGCAGCGGCTTGCTGGTTTTGTTCGCGAATGGCATTGACAATATCACTCGTGGTTAACCCCAGCCCGGCGACTTTGTCTGGGTCCAGCCATACGCGCATGCTGTACTCACCAGCGCCAAACAGCTGGACATCACCCACACCTGCAATGCCTGCCAGTTCATCTTTTACGTACAGGTTGGCATAGTTCGACAAATACAACATATCGTATTGATCGTTCGGTGAGGTTAAATGCACCACCATGGTTAAATCGGGCGACGATTTTTGCGTGACGATACCAATGCGCTGCACTTCTTGTGGTAAGCGCGGCAAAGCGCGATCAACACGGTTTTGCACCAAGGTTTGGGCTTTATCTACGTCTGTGCCAATGGCAAAGGTCACAGTCAGCGTCATTCGGCCATCGGAAGTGGCTTGAGAAGACATGTAAAGCATGTTCTCTGTGCCTTTTATTTCCTGTTCTAACGGCCCGGCAACGGTTTCAGCGATGACTTTTGGGTTGGCGCCGGGGTAGCTGGCATTAACCACCACCGTAGGCGGCACCACTTCGGGATACTCGGTAATAGGCAATTGCCAAACCGCCAGCGCACCTGCGATAAAAATAAGAATAGATAACACACCCGCAAGAATCGGGCGTTTTACGAAATACTGCGAAAACCCCATATTAACCACCTACTGACACAGGTGTACGAGCAGCTTTTGCCAACACAGCATTATCCATGACTTCGTCTAAGCGTGCTTGCCTTGCTTGCAGCGCTTTTAAGTTTTGTTCACTGGTCATGCTAACTTGCTTGGGAGAAACGAGCGTGCCCGGACGCACTTTTTGCAGTCCATTTACGACAATTTTGTCGCCTGCCGCTAAGCCGCTCTTGATGATTCTTAAACCTTGCAACTTTTCGCCTAGCTCAACCGCGCGATAATTCACTTGGTTATTGTCATCCAAGATAAGTACATATTTATTGTTCAAATCGGTGCCAATGGCGCGATCGTCAATTAAAATGCCTTGATACGCAGCGCTTCCCACCAAGCGAATACGCGTGAAAAGTCCGGGTATTAGTTGGCCTTTGTCGTTGTTGAATACCGCTCTGCCGCGAATCGTACCTGTGGTTTGGTTCACGCGATTATCAACAAAATCAATAACGCCCTGATGAGGAAAGCCTTCGTCGTTAGCAAGTGCCATCAAGACTGGGTGTTGGATGTCTCGTGCGCTAGGGCGTGTGCCTTGTTCCGCGAGTTTGGTGTACTTCAAATAGGTTTGTTCATCGGCATCAAAGTAGGCGTGAACTTCTTGTGTAGAAACCACCGTGGTTAACAGGCTTTGGCCTTCTGTAATATAGTTGCCTCGCGTGATAAGCGCATTGGACACGCGTCCTGCAATAGGGGAGGTTACGCGAGTGTAGCTAAGCTGTAGTTTGGCAAGCTCAAGGGCGGCTTTTACCGAGCTAACGCGCGCATGAGCACGTTGCTGTTGGGTAAAGCGCTGATCTAAAATCTCATCAGAAATCGCGCGGCGCTTAATAAGATCTTGTGCACGAACATATTCTTTTTTGGCGAGCGATAATACACTTTCTGCATCGAGTAACTCTGCTTTTAAGCGCTTCACTTCTGCTTTGAAAGGCCTATTATCGATAAAAAAGAGGGGCTCGCCAGGTTTCACCATTGCGCCTTCTTCAAAGGCAACCATGTCGATATAGCCCGACACGCGAGGTCGAATTTCCACGGTTTGTGGCGCTTGCAATCGACCTGTAAATTCATCCCACTCTGTTAATCTTTCACTGACCACTTGTGCCACTGAAACGACGGGCGCCATCGGTGGCTCGTTTTGCTGCGGTTGTGGAGAGCATGCCGCCACACCCAATACAAACAGCACTAATATCAAACCAGAAAAAGGGATAGTTGACTTCATTAATTCATTGCTCCTAAACCGAATTGGCGGCAAGTATGAAGCGTTATTTTAAATAAATTAAATTATACTTTGATATGCAACTCATCACGTGAAATGATGTATTAAGCCGTTATCAATACATAGGTAAAACAATGCGCCCACAAGATCTCAATTTGCTCATGGTATTTGATGCCATCATGACAGAACGTTCCATTACACGGGCTGCAGAGCGGTTGTCGATGACACAACCCGCTGTATCGAATGCACTTAGCCGAATGCGAACCGCATGGAAAGACGAGCTGTTTGTGAAAGAGGGACGCAACATTCGCCCAACAGGGCATGCGCAAAATTTATGGAATCAAATTCGCGATCCGTTGAGCTCTTTATCAGACGCGGTCGACACAAAAGAATTTGACTGCACCACCTCACAACGCACGTTTCGTATTGCCGTGGCCGATTTAACCGTGTCGATGACTTGGCCGGGATTGCGTAAAGTCATTGAAGAAGAGGCAAACGGCATTAACATTCATGCCATTCCGTATACGATTCAAGGCTTTGAAGGGTTATTAGAAAACGCCGAAGTGGATATGGTTGCGGGCGTGTACAACGCCATTTCCGAAACCTTTCGCAGTGAGTACTTGTTTTCCTCGCTGTATGTTTGCGTGATGCGAAACGATCACCCTTTAGCTCATGCTGATTTAAGCATTGAAGAGTTTGCCAGTGCGGAACATTTGCTGGTAACCCTTTCAGGAGAAACGACCGGATTTTCCGACCAAGTATTGATGCAGCATGGCCTATCAAGGCGCATTGCAATGACCACAAATCACTTTAGCTCGGTGGAAGAGATTATTAAAAACAGTGACTTAATTGCGGTGGTGCCTTCTGGCGCGGTGGCGGATGCGATTATTGCAGGGCGTTTATCGGCAACCAAAATGCCCATTGATATTCCTTCTCAGCAAGTCGCTATGGTTTGGCATAAGCGCCAAGATAGAGACGGCGGCCTATGTTGGCTGCGTAAGCACTTTAAAGCGATTATGGTGGATAAACACCACACCCAAACGCGTGAAGTACTCAAGAGTTTGTGCCAAAACCAAGCCATCAGTTGCGAACAAACTCCCGCCGGTTATTGCGATCAATCACATTGATGCTGCAAGAATGAGGAAAACGCCGTTAGTGGCGTTTTGTTTGGTAGCGCGTTGTTCGGTAGTGTATCGCTCGGTAGCATATTTTTCAGTGGAGAATGATTCAATGCCATATCGTTATGGCTGCGTATGAGTGAGTTTGGGCCTGACAAACGAATGCTTTCACCCTGCATCGGCAGCAACAGGTTTGGTGCGCTGGGTTGTTGTTGCGCTAAAGCCATCAAGCGTGTTGGCGGCTCACACCACGGATGAAGCGATAAGGCGTAAGCGCCCCAATGAATGGGCACAAGGTGAGTAGCAGACAACGCTTGCGCGGCTTGTAGTGTGGCTTCTGGCAGTAAATGAACTGGCTTGGCAATATCTAAATATTGTCCATTTTCGATAAACACAAGGTCAAATGGGCCGAACGTGTTGCCAATTGCAGCAAAGTGCGGACCATATCCACTATCACCACTGAAGAAAATACGATGTGATATTCCTTCTATCACAAAGGACGCCCACAGCGTATCGTTTTGCATAAAGCGGGCGCGTCCGGAATAGTGGTGTGCCGGTGTTAGCGTAATACGCAGTGTTGCTGCTGACTCGTTTGGTAAGCTTTTCTCGGTTGTGTACGCAGTGCCAATTTCAATGCTTTCCCACCAATCTTTTTCATGAATTTGCTGAGGCTTAACGCCCCATTTTTGCAAATGTCGGCCTACGCCCAGCGGCACTAAAAACTGCGTGCTGGATTCAGCAAGGGCTTCAATCGTGCTCATCTCTAAATGATCATAGTGATCATGGCTAATCAACACCCAGTCAATATAGGGTAAATCCTTAAGGGTTAACGCTGACTTTTGAAAGCGTTGCCCGATAAACCAAACCGGTCCTGCATGATTGAAAATAGGGTCAATCAAAATAATATTGCTGTTAATAGACAACAGCACGGTACTGTGTCCAAGCCAAATAAATTGGGTTTCTGCTTTGTTTTGATAAAAACGTTGCAGGGCCTCTTTGGTGAGCGGTTGCTGTGGAAGGGCCGTGTGGGGCGAGGTATTTTTTGATTGCGTTAACGCTCGCAAAACATGCTGAGCACTAAACAAGGTGTCGCCAAATGACTCGATGTCTTGCTGATTAGGCGAAACAAACCGTTGGCGCTCATGGTCGAATTGCGTTGAGTGAGCATAGCGGGCGAGGTCGGTCTCATTTGGCGATTGACCCAAGGTGGCGCACCCCGTTAATGCCATCAATAACGTGCAGCCTAACATGCGGGCTGCGCGGTGAATCGATAAAGGCTGGTTAGCGTGATGCGTAAGCGAAAGTCGGCTAGAGCGACAAGCGGATAAAAAAGAGGTCAGCAAAAAATAAATGGGCAAAAAATAAGTGAATAAGATAATGCGGCCTGTTTAATTTGATACGTTTTATAAAGTCATACTGCGTGTTATGCGCCGAGCCAGTTAACACGCGAATAGCAGTGTAAAAGGCTCGGTGTATTGACAAGGCGTTATCGCAGCATAACGGGTGAGTAACACCTAAAACGACAGCTGAGTTTCAATTCTAAAACGCTTTCCTTGTTCGGCATCGCCTTTTAAGGTTTCCGTATCGGAATAGCGCACACCAAGCCAAATGTTTTTGCTAATGCGGTGTCTGACTCGAGCATCCCATCCTTTAACATTAGCAGTGGTGTAACGCGCCACGGCGTTTTGTGCAAACTCGCGAATGACGCCAAAGCGCTCAACATGAAACGCTTTAAATTGTGTTAGCGTGTCACCTTCGTGTTTCAGTGAGCCATGACGAAGTTCTACCGCGATGCTGGTGTCTTCGCCTTTAAACTCATTGGAAACATCGCCCGTCGCAAATATTTCACTGTCGCTTTCAATACTTTTGCCCACATCGGCACCAAGCTGCCATTGGCCATACTTAGCAAAGGCTGAAACACGCATAAATTGGTTATCGAATTGTGTGTCGCGCGTGGCGTATTGTGCTTGTGGGTCGGAATCAAACTTTGCCCACCACGGCATGATGCCAAAAGACCAATCATCCATTTTGAATTGATATTGCCACTGCACAATATTCAACGTACCCGTGGTATCGCTGCTGCCATCTAGCGGTTTTAAATGAGATACATGCAAGCTGTGCGCTTTGTTCACTTTCCAATCGACACTGGCGCCAATGGGGTTGAGATCTCTGTCCCAAAAAATATCGGTGACTTGCTTACTGCCCCAAGGCATTTTGCCAAGCTTCAGGGTAATGTCGTTGAATTTACCTGTGGCGAATGCGCGATCGATATACACATCGCGGTCGGGAATACGTTGATCGTTAAAGCGGTGAAGGGTAATAGCGGGAACGTTTTGTTGATTTTTTAACCCGGAACTTAAGCGTACTTGTGTTTGCCACGTATCGCTCCACGTTGAGGTAACACCTGCTCGAATAATGCTTCGGATACGCTCTCTATCGCGAAGTTGTAAGTGTTCAGTGTCGTTTTCGTAGCGTAAAAGCACATTAAGGAAGCCATTATGCGCTGAAGTGTTGGCCAGTGTTGAGCCACAGGTAAATGCGCAAGCAGCAAATAGTGGTATCGACTTTTTCACAGTTCCATCTCTCGAATTAGTGGCCTGCTTAAAAGGACGCTGAAGCATAAGTTTACGCGGTCTCGTTTAGCAGACAAACATTTGTTAGGTGCTAGGCAAAAGCAAAATGCTAGCAATGTTTTATGTGGCTCAGAGGTATATTAGTAAAAAATATTACCCGAATGAAGGTGAGATCAAATGGAAATGGCGATTACCACGATTGCTTTTTTCTTATTGTTTTTATTGCGGAATTTGGTTTTGGGCAAATATGGCAGGGTTAAAAGCGAAATTGTGCCTCTAGCCTAAGGCGCTTCCCAGCTTCTTGCGGCCCAATTATTGTCGTCGCATCGGTATAACGCACGCCTAACCACCAGTTTTCTGTCATTTGACGACGCAAACGCACTTCCCATCCTCGAAGGTTACTTGTGGCAAATCGCGCTGTGCCATCTTGGGCAAATTCGCTAATCACACCGTAACGCTCCACATGAAAAGCCCGAAACTGGGTGAGTATGGCTTTGGGCTCCTTTAATTGCCCATGACGAAGTTCAACAGCATAGCTTGCGTTTTGGTCTTGAAAATCGTTTGAAGGAAAATGGGCTTGGCCTTTGATGCTTTTGCCTATATCAGCGCCTAAGCGCCATTGTCCCCATTTTACGTAGCTTGATAAGCGAATAAATTGGTTATCTAAGTGAGTGTCGTTAACGGCATAAGTGGCAGTATCGCCGCTGTAATTGACATACCAAGGCATTAAGCCAAATTCAACATCGCGCCATTGATAACGCGCTTGCCACTGAGCCAAGCTTAGGTGACCCACGGTAGCGCTGCTGCCATCTAGAGGTTTTAAATAAGCAAGGTGAAGCTGGTGGGTTGGGGCAAGGGTAATATCAAAGGCCACCCCCATTGGGTTGAGATCTCTATCCCAAAAAATGTCGGTGATTTGTTCGCTTAACCAAGGAATTTTGCCGGCGCTGAGTGTGATGTTATCGAATCGACCAACCATGTAAGCTCTGTCGATGAAAACATCTCGTTGACCCAATGATTGGTCAGTAATGCGATAAACGGTGTGAGCGGCGCTGTTTTGCCTGTCTTTTACCCCTGTTCTTAAACGAACATGTGTTTCCCATGTGTTGTTCCAAGAAGAGGTTATTCCTGCACTGGCGATATAACGCAGGCGCTCTCTATCGTTTAAAGTAGGGTGTTCGCTGTCCGATTCGTATCTTAATACACCGTTGAAAAACGCATTGTGTTCTGCACTGCATGCCTGTTGAGACCAAAATGGAACGCAAAGTGTCAAAATGCAGAGTAATGAACGCATATCTCTCCGTTTTTAATTGAACGTTAATTTCATCACTTCAAGGGAAATCGATGAGTATGAATCAACCTGAATTATACGGTTTTATTGGGGTTTTTCAGCAAGAGTCTGGTTTCAAGTTAACAAAACTGTCATAAAACTTAAATATATAAGGCGAGCGTTTCCTTCTTCGTAAACTAATAAAACAACGCTTTATTAGTGGTTAAAATATTTTTATTTTTACTTTCTTATATAATTTAAGGTGTTGATATTTAATGGGTTTGTGTTTTTTGTTTGCTGGTTTCGATTGTTTTTGATGGCTTTTAACTGAGTGCGGGTGGCATTTTTTATTGCCCGGTTATTAACCTAAAGGCGTAAAAATGACGGCGTTTGATAAAAATGTAACGGGAGTTGTTTTACCTATTAATTATTCACTTTTAGCTAGCTTTTTATCTGAAATGTCGACTTTAAACAGGGGAGGTGTATTGGTTCTTCCTAGTTATTAGGTAATTAAAATTAACCTCTTTTATAGAGTGGATTTTATATTTCATTCGTTTTGAATTTAACTTTTGTTTGAGACGTCAATTCTTGTAAATAAATCTTTGCAATACGTTTTTCTATATGTGAATTCCTTCGTGTTTTGAGCGGCGTTATTCATTCTCATATTCAAATTAAAGCTCATTTAATCAGTGTGTTAATGTTTCTTTTTAAAATATGAAAATCAGGTAAAGAATTAAGTTACCTCACTTTTCTTGCGGCTCCGGCATTCCCGTATATACCTAATTTAGGCGGCAACTAAAGCTACCTAAAACAAAACAATAAAAAACATTAGAAACTTAATACGAGAATTAAACATGAATTTCAAACAACTTGGATTGGGCGTATCTGCTCTTACACTTGTGGCAACAAGCGTTATGGCTGCAAACAGCGGTTCAACAATGACGCAGCGGGTAGACAGAGGTTTATCCGCCATGAGTGATACCCAGCAATACATGATCGTTTTTAAAAAGGGCGATGTGAGCATGGGGACCGCTAGGGAAGGCCAATCTCAGGCGTTAGTGCATGAAGGTGTGTTAAATGCAAAAGCGGCGGTGAGCCTGGTTGAGCGAGTCGGCGGAAAGTTTCGTCGTTCGATTGATAAGCAGCGCATCGTTTCAGCAAACTTAAGTAAAAAAGCCTACAACGAGCTTATGCGCGACAGTCGTGTAGAGCGCATTTCTGCTGACCCTCGTCGTTATATTTTAGCGCAATCTGCCCCCTTTGGTATTGGCATGGTACAGGCAGATCAGTTAGTCCAAAGCAACAAAACCAATCGCAAGGTTTGTATCATTGATACGGGTTACGACTTGGGTCATGAAGATTTGCCAACCGATGTGACAGGCCAAGCGAACAACAGTTTAGTGGGTAGCTGGAATAACGATGGTCATGGTCACGGAACGCACGTTGCAGGCACGATCGCAGGGTTAGATAACACCGTTGGCGTGGTGGGTGTGCATCCTGATATGGATTTGCATATCGTGAAAATCTTCAACGATTCTGGCAACTGGACATCCGCATCGGATTTAATTGCGGGGATACAACAGTGTGAAGATGCCGGAGCGAATATTGTTAGCATGTCCTTAGGGGGCTCGGGCTCGTCGGCATCAGAAGCGAACTCAATGCAAGGCTTTGTAGATCGCGGCATGATGCTGATTGCGGCGGCAGGTAACGATGGCAATAGTTCATTGTCTTATCCTGCGTCTTACGATGCCGTTATGTCGGTTGCGGCGGTCGATTCAAGTAGCAATGTGGCTTCCTTTTCGCAGTATAACAGCCAAGTTGAAATTGCAGCGCCGGGAGTCTCGGTGAATTCAACGTTACCGGGCAACTCATATGCTGCTTGGAATGGGACATCAATGGCGACACCGCATGTATCGGGTGTGGCAGCGCTAGTGTGGTCTTTCCACACGAATTGTACCAACGAAAATATTCGTAAGGCGATTAACGACACCGCACAAGATCGTGGTGCAGCAGGGCGAGACAACTTCTACGGTAACGGTATTGTGAAAGCGTTAGACGCTCACAACTATTTGAACACCTTCGGTTGTGCGGGCGATCCGAATAATGGTGGTGGCAATGGTGGCGGCGGTGATGTGGATCCGTATGAAGAAACGCATACTAATTTGTCGGGTGCGCGCAGCAGTTGGACTGATTTCACCTTAACCGTGCCAACGGGGGCATCCTTGCTAACAGCCACCATGAGCGGCGGCTCGGGTGATGCGGATTTGTACACGCGCTTCAATGCATTGCCTGTGACATCAACCTACGATTGTCGTCCGTACACCTCGGGTAACAATGAAGAGTGTACGCATAGTAACCCCAGTGCAGGTAACTGGTACATCAGTATTCGCGGTTATTCTGCATACAGTGGTGTCACGCTTACCTTCGGTTACGAATAAGTTTTAAAAAGTGTGTTGTTCCGTAAGTGAACCCGACTTCGGTCGGGTTTTGTTTGGGTAAAATATAAAACCGCTACATGAAAAGGGATATTTTTCCAATTAGACCAAATAATGACTCGCATTTTTCAAGAAATCCAATATGATGCCACCCTCTTTATCGCATTGAATTTGCTAGGCTTTTAAGGCAAATCTAAATTGATTTGTTCACACTGTGAATGGGCAACTTCTAAGCGAATAACATCAATGAAATGGAATATTGAGCTTATGAAAATTGCCATTATTAACAGTACGGGCTTTTGGTCGATGGGATGGACAACTGATGCACCAAGCCAACAAGATGCCATTAACGCATTAACACAATTAGGGATAACCGTTTCTGTTCATGAAGTGAAAAGTCGTACCGAAGCGGACACTTTGTTTTCATCTTTTGCTAAAAACGCGAGCAACGATCCATGCTTGTTGTGGCCAAATGCCTATCAAGTCCATGCCGATAACGACACTGAAGAACCAGTTTGGTTAGCGGATCTTATCGAATCTTACGGTTTACCCATCATTGGTAATCAAGCCAAAGCGCTTAAAAATGTGATGCACAAGGATCAATGTCAGCAGTTACTCGATGCATTTGGCGCGTCCATTCCTGGCTTCATTGCTGTTGAGGCAGCAGATATCGATTTCTTAGCCCAGCGCATCCACGCAAAAGCGCTCGCTTTCCCATTGTTCGTTAAACCCAATTCGCTTTCTACAAGTAAAGGGATCACCCAAAACAACGTGGTGCATAACCTTGAGCAATTGCAACAGCAAGTGGTCAAGGTAGGGGAGCAGTTTGGTTTTCCTGTGATGGTTGAAGAGTATTTGCCGGGTCAAGACATCACGGTGTCGGTATTCATGACAGGCGATACGCCCACTTTCTTGCCAACATACTACGACACCAAAATTTACGACGATCCGGGGGCAGTATTGGACCATGCCGTTCGAATGCGAGATTGGAATGACGGTAAATGGTTACGGGTGGTTGAAGAGCCCGAAGTGCTGCAAAAAATCGCTAAAGCCGCGATTCCAGCTTGCCAAGCGGCGGGAATTAACGAATTTACTCGTTTGGATTGCCGGTTCGACCGAAACGGTGAATTAAAAGTGTTTGATGTAAACGGTATGCCAGGGTTAGAGCTGCCGTTTAGCACGACAGTTTGGCAAATGATTGTGAAACTGCACGATCACACCGAGCAGGACGCATTTAAAACCTTGTTGAGTTTGGTGTTGTACTGTGTGGTGTCGCGTTATTCAACCTTTACTTTGCCCGAAAAAGCGCAGGCGTTAGCGCATGCTTTTATTCAGAGTAACCAAATAGCCACAGATGAGGAACCTGCGGCGGTATAAAAGCGGCTACATCACCTGCGAATGCTAGCTTTAGTGCTTTGGTTTTAGTGTTTACGCCTTAGTGTGAGTTTAACGACAGGTGTAACAAGTCTAGATCGGAAGAGCACACGTCTGAACTCCAGTCACGAGAGAGCATCTCGTAT
>CAXRCC010000124.1:0-12706 GCA_964228975.1 Paraneptunicella sp.
CGACTGAAACAACGTATCAGTCAAATGATCCACAAAAGCAGAAGTTGTTCCTCGAATTAAAAGAAGAGCTTCGATGCCCAATGTGTCAAAACCAAACAATCGGAGATTCCAATGCAATGATTGCTTTGGACTTGAAGCGCAAAACATTTGAATTGGTAGAGTCGGGTAAGAGCAAACAAGAGGTTATTGATTATATGAAGGCGCGCTACGGTGAGTTTGTTCACTATCAGCCGCCAGTAACACCAGTCACGATTTGGTTATGGTTGTTACCAGTAGGGTTTGTAGTGGTAGCTTTCGGTTTTATGTTTTTGGGTAAAAAAAGGGAGTTAAGTGGTGAGGTCAATAGTGATGTAACGACCACTGAAGAAACGGCACCATCTTCTCAAGAACTTAAGAAAGCAGATAAATTATTGGATAAGTACAAGTGACATTATTTTGGGTAGGCGCAATAGCGCTCTCTATCGTTGCATTAGTTGCCATTTTTTGGCCTTGGATTTTTAAATCTCGTCAGGAAGAACTCGATCGAGAAAGACTTAATGTCATGCTTGTTAAAGAGCGAGTAGACGAATTACAGCGCGATTTGGCTGAAGGCATCTTAACTCCAGAACAAAGAAGCCAAGCGGAAGAAGAATTAAAACTGTCTCTGCTTAATGAAGTAGAAGATAGTGGAAAAGCCGCTGTTAAAAGCAGAGGCAAAAGTCATCCGTTGCTGCTTGGATTAGTCATAGCAAGTGTTGTGATATCTGGCTGGAGTTATTGGAAGAGTAACGAAATTAGCAGTATTCAAGATTGGCAAAGAGCGAGCGCACGGCTGAGTGAACTGGGCGAAAAAATTGTCGTTAAAAGTGATGAGAACCTTACGCAGCAAGATATACAAGATTTTTTGCTCGGTCTTAGAACAAGGTTGGCGACTCGTCCTGAAGATGCGGTTGGCTGGTTGCTTTTAGGGCGAATCTTTACCTCTGTACAAAGTATTGATTATGCGATTGAAGCGTTTGAAAAGTCCTTAGCTATTGAACCAGAAAGAATTGGAACACTTGTTAGTTATGGTCAAACTTTGCTGCTCACTAATCAGGAAGAGGATTTAGAGAAAGCAAAGCGATTGTTGTTAAAAGCGGTCTCTATTCATCCCAGAGAAACCGATGCGCTTGGGTTGTTGGCTATTGCGGCAACACGAAGTGGCGATAAAGAGCTGGCCAGAACTGCTTGGCAGGAATTGAGTAAAAGCCTAAGTCCGGACGACCCATTACAACAAATGGTGAAAGGGAAGTTAGCTGAACTTGATATTGAAGAAACTCAACTTCGAGTAAGTATTGCCATTGCGCCTGAATTGGCGGGGGCTATACCGCAAAACGCGCATCTAATTGTGTTCGCAAGGGGGGCAGAATCAGATATGAAAATGCCAGCTGCTGTGGTGAAACAACCATTAACAGAATTGCCACAAGTTATTACGCTTTCTGACAAAAACGCAATGCTACCTAATCTAAACTTGTCCAGCTTAGAAAAGGCTCAAGTTGTAGTGCGTATTTCACAAGACGAGAATGTAGAAATACAACCCGGGGATTTGGAGGGTGAGGTAACAATTCCCTTGACTAGGTCTCAACTCAACGAGGTCTCAATTAATATTAATAAGGAGTTACCATAAATGATGTGGCGTAGCATTATCGTTGCTGGCTGTCTTGTGTTAGGTGGATGTGCATCTTCTAAAAGCGCATCGGAACAAGCACAAAACGCTAATTTTGATAAGGCTGAAGGTAGTGAAGTTGATACCTCTGACCCAAGAGACCCTCTAGAGTCATTTAACCGAACGATGTGGTCTTTTAACTGGGATATTCTAGATAAGTATATTCTGCGTCCTGTCGCGGTTTCTTACCGTGAAAATGTACCGACTTTTGTGCGCCGGGGAGTGCATAATGCGGCATTAAACCTTGAAGAACCTTCAAGTGCAGTCAACAACTTGCTACAAGGTGAAATGCAGGGAATGGCTGTGAGCACCGGGCGTTTTGTTATAAACACCACAATTGGTTTGCTTGGCACGATTGACGTGGCCAAAGAAATGGGAATTGATAGACGCCCAGAAGAGTTTGGTGAAGTGCTTGGTACTTGGGGTGTCGGCACGGGTCCGTACTTGATGTTACCTGCACTGGGGCCAAATGATATCCGTAGCGCAACTGGCACCATTGTTGATAATGCTTATTTCCCTCTTGCGGATTTGAACATCTACTTTAATGTTTTGCAATCAGGGGTGAAGCTGCTTGAAGCTCGTGCAGACCTCGTTGCGCAAGAAGATCAGCTCTATAACTCTTTAGATCCTTATGCATTTGTTAAAGATGCTTATCTGCAACGTGTTGCGGATAAAGTCAATAACGGTGAAGAGCAAGAGCAAAGTGAAGAAGATGAAGAGCTAGATAGCGAGTTCGATGCTTACTTAGACGGAATCAACGAAGAATAGCATTAATGGTAATACCGTTGAGTTAGCAAATACTCAATGTGTTTAAAAACTCGTTATTAAATTAAAAAGCCAATTGCATGATGCACTTGGCTTTTTTTGTGTTTCGCACTTGCTTTACTCGACATGTAGGCCTGATTAATCCATTCACGCTTTACGAGGCCTATACCCAGAGGGCTATTTCGTTTTCAAATACTTAGACAGTATTGTTAAGTGCAGTGGGCGAAGTAATAAAGGGTAAAGCGCAATCGATAAAATTACACCAATAACGACGGTGAAGGGCTCAAATTGGCCTGTAAACAGCACAAAAATACTAGTGAGTATGGCCAGTTTGATCAGATTTAAAAAAAGCTTTTCTGGCAAAGTAAGACGCTTCTGGGCGTCTGCAATAGTGGCTAAGCGCTCCTGAAGAGGTAGTGAGTCTAAATTGGGGAGTTGTCTAGCAGTAAAATAAAGCTTCATCGTTTGGCACAGTAATATAAAAGTGCCAAGTATAGCAAACAGGCTTATTGGGTAGATACAAAAAAGCCCGCAATCAAGCAGGCTTTTCGAAAGACATTCGATTTTACGTTATTTAATTCCGTGCATACCCTTTTTCAAGAGTGGAGAAATAACAATCATAAAGATACCAACACCAATACCTACCCACATTAAGAACTCAAACAGTTCAGTGTAAGTCGCAACGATGGAGGCAATGTCATTTGTATCGGCAGATGAAGTGTCGATAGCGGCCATTTTACCTAGGCGCATTGCTACAGTTTCAGCAAGTGCAGTCGCTAAGAACCACGTACCCATAGCCATACCTACCACTCGGTGAACAGCAAGCTTGGTTACTGCGGATAAGCCAACAGGCGATAAACAAAGCTCTCCTGTTGTGTGAAGCAAGTAAGCTAATACCAGCCACCACATGCTAATTTGACCCGCTTCGTTAGGGTATTGAACACCCATAACAAGCGCACCGAAGCCTAAACCTACTTGGATGATACCTAAACCGAATTTAACGGGGGTGTTTGGGTTCATCTTAAACTTCTCTAACCATACCCAAAGTGCGGCTAATGGCAGAGATAACAACATGATAAAGCCTGCATTTAAGCTACCAAATTGAGATGCAGTGAACTCAATGCCCATGAACTCTCTATCAACAACACGGTCAGCGTATAGTGTCATTGAGCCAGCACTTTGCTCGAAAAGTGCCCAGAAAATGATAGTCGAGGCAATTAGGATGACTAACACGATCATTCTGTGGAATTCTTCCTTAGTTCCTTTTAATAAGGAGTAAGCAAGTAAGCCAATGCCGGCAATCACTAACAGGGTTTGCTGCGCCATGAAAACAAAAGGCTCGTGTTGAACCATTAGCCAAATGACACTCAAGCTTGCAATTGACGCTAGGTAAATGAGGTGTTCTTTTTTGATAATACCTGCGAATTTTTCTTTTAGTACTTCAGGGTTAGAAGGCTCTGCTAAACCGTTTAGGTATTTTTGGCCTTTGATGAAGGTAATTAGGCCAAGTAGCATACCAATACCAGCTGCACCGAAGCCATAGCCCCAACCGTAAGTCTCGCCTAGATAACCGCAAATCAGTGTTGCGAAGAAAGAGCCTACGTTGATACCCATGTAGAAAATAGTAAAACCCGAATCGCGACGAGGGTCGCCTTCAGGATATAACTGACCCACAATTGTTGAAATATTAGGCTTTAAGAAACCTACGCCCGTAACAATTAGTGCAAGTGCAAAGTAGAAAACATTAAGTGCTGCTAAGTCTTGAATTTTAATGGTTTCAGTTAATGTGGTACCCGCTGCAATCACAGAGCCGTCATTCAAAGTGATAGCAGATTGCAAGATGGTGCCTGCATCGTACTGAATCGCTTGATGGCCTTCATATGCCATTAACAAGTGGCCCAAACACAGCAGTATGCCGCCGAATAATACGGCTTTTCTCATTCCTAAATAACGGTCGGCTAACACACCGCCGATGACAGGTAATGCGTAAACTAAACCAGCATAAGAGCCTAAAATCTCTAAGCCAGCGCCGTCACTGAATAAATGGTATTTTGTAAGATAAAGAAGAAGTAAGTACTTCATTCCATAGAAAGAGAATCGCTCCCATAACTCGGTCGCAAAGCAGACATAAAGTCCCTTCGGATGTCCGAATAAATTATCGGAACTATTAACGCTAATGGCGGTCATAAATCGGCCTCAAAAGGTGAATGAATTGTGTCATTTTATTATTTTTATATTTGATGCAAGAGCGAGAACTGCTCGGGTATTGTGCCTCAAAAAATACACAATAAATTAACATAAGTGTGTGGTTATACCGGGCGGCTCAGGCAAAAGCAAGTTTAAGCGGCGAAGTAAACGTTGAATGAGATAGCTCGTTCTCTTTACGCTAGAGGCAAGGATTTCCTTTAGCTCAATATTTTATATTTGACCGATTGATTACCCAAAGAACAAATTTATACATCTATTGTCGGTGCATTAAACTAAGTGATGTTGTAGAATCACGCCCCTTTGCTAGTGGTAAAAAAGAATCATCGGCATTCAGTAATTTAACAAGCGAGTTTTACTGGAAATGAAAACAAAAATTGGATTGATATTTAGTTTATTTCTGTTGTGTTTTACAACATCAAGTGTTTTAGCTCAACAAAACTTCCAGCCTTCTGAAGAACAATTAGAGTTATTTAAGAAGCTGTCAAAAGAGCAACAAGAAGCACTTGCAAAAAAGTATGGCATGGACCTAACAACACTTGGTTTAGGCAAAGGTGCAAGTCAACCCGCTGAAAACCCGGCTGCTCCTTTTATTTTGCCTCGTTCTGGAAAACAGACAGACGGTGAAAGAGACCCAAGGGATATGTCAGAAGAGGAATATGCTGAATATCAAAAGCAAAAGGAAGAAGAGGAAAAAGAGTTAAAGCCATTCGGTTATGACTTATTTGAGGGACAACCTACAACGTTTGCTCCTCTTGCCAAAGCGCCTGTCCCGGCTAACTATCTTTTAGGTCTTGGTGATAAGTTACTCGTGAATTTATACGGTAAAGAAAGCCAAGAGTACGAGTTAGAAGTTAATCGCCAAGGTCAAATTGTTGTGCCAGGTCTTGCTCCAATTAATGTAGCAGGCCTTTCATATTCAGAAGCGAAAGTCTTCATTAAAAATAGAATTGAAGAGCAAAACATAGGTGTAACGGCACACATTGCATTCGGAGAACTCGGTGCAATTCAAATTTTCGTGTTGGGTGATGCTTATGTTCCGGGTTCGTATACCGTTAGCTCATTGTCTACTATTACGCACGCCTTGTTTGCTAGTGGTGGTATTAAAGAGAATGGCTCGCTTCGAAATGTTCAGCTTAAACGTGCGGGTAAAGTGGTTAAACACCTCGATTTATACGATTTATTGCTTAAGGGCGATACGAAAGACGACGTGATCCTTCAATCCGGTGATGTTGTTTTCATTCCTTCGGTAGGTAAGCAAGTTCGTGTTGATGGTGCGGTTAACCGTCCTGCTATTTATGAAGTCCTGCCAAAAGAAAATCTTGATGATTTGATGTCTATGGTGGGTGGTCCCTCCAATGAGGCTTACCTAAGCAAAGTGAGTTTGTACCGCTTTAAAAATGGCACAAAGTTAATTCAAAATATCGACCTTAATAAGATAGACGGAAAGCGTTTATCTGTTGTGAACATTGCAGAAGTTAAAGTGCCGAAAGCGGCAGAGCGTTTGCAAGATGCAATCCAAATTTTGGGTGAAGTATCACGCCCAGGGTTTTATGAGTGGTATCAAGGTATTACGCTACTATCGGTAATTGAAACCGAAATTAGCTTTTTCACTGAACATTCTGATATTAATTATGGTTTGATTATTCGCAAGTCGAAAGGCAACGTTAAAGCCATTCAATTCAGCCCTTCCAAACTTTTAAATGGTGAAAGAGCCGATATTCGCTTAAGCCCAAATGACAAACTATTTGTATTCTCAACGAACACTAAGTCTAAGCAATTGTTAAGTTTCGATGAATTAACAAGCGAAGACTCTAAATACGAACTCATTAAAGAGCGAGTAGAGAAGCAAATTGAAGATCAATTCTTCTGGGAACTCTATACAAATATTCAACTTGAAAGTGAAAGTGATGATAAAACCGAGTTGGAGAAAAACTTACCGAGTCTTTTTGAGCTAGAAAATGAAAGTTTCTCAGACCTTATCGAGAAGTATAAAATTTATAGATGGGACACAAGCTCTAGGCATTATCTGCTTTGGCCTGCTTATAAATTAGTATTAGATGCGAATCGGATAGGTAATGTTCTTCCTTTCATTGAAGTATCAGGAAATGTTCGTTATCCAGGTACCTATCCATTAAGTACAGGTGGCACGTTAGAAGGCGCTTTGGATGCTGCAGGAGGCGTCACAGATTTAGCGTCACCAACAATCAAAGTGTCCCGTGAAACAGAAAATGGCGTAGAGCAATTTGATGTTCACATTAGCATGGCAAAAGATTTTAAACTCACAGGTAAAGATAAAGTTGCTATCTTTACAAAGCCTGAGGCAAATGATTTTGCCCAAGTCGAAATTAAAGGTGAGGTTCGTTTTCCTGGCACTTACACCGTAAAACGTGGTGAATTGCTATCGAGCTTAATTGAAAAAGCAGGTGGTTTAACGCAGTACGCACATGCAGAAGGTGCAGTATTTACACGTGAATCGCTAAAGCTTAAGGAAAAAGAAAACCTATTAGACTTGGCTGATGATCTTCGTAAGCAAGTTGCAGCAAAACGCTTAACTCATAACGTCACAGACGGGACGAGCAACGTTGACTATCAAGAATTGCAGCGAGTGTTAAGAGATTTAACCAAAACGGAAGCGGTTGGCCGTATGGTTATCGACTTACCTTCATTATTAGGTGGAGGGGTTGATGCTGATGTGGAGTTGGTGCGTGGGGATATCCTCATCATTCCTCCAAGAGCGCAGACCGTTTCGGTGGTGGGAGAGGTCTTTTTGCCAACTTCTCACCGTTATAAGCCGGGTTTGAATATTGAAGACTATTTAAGCAGTAGTGGTGGAGTTAAAGGTTTGGGTGACGCTGAAAATGTGTTTGTTATCCAAGCAAATGGCTCTGTTATTCGACCTGAGCAAGGCTTTTGGTTTGACTCTGAAGGCTCAGCTTTGAAGCCAGGCGATACAATTGTAGTTCCTTTAGATGCTAATCCAATTGATAACCTGACACTATGGTCCTCAGTTACACAGATCTTGTATCAGTCTGGTGTAGCAATTGCGGCGATTGGTTCGTTATAGCGTTAGCGCGTTATCAAGTAAATAAGAGGTCTGTAGCTGTGTTAAAAGTACTTACTGTATTCGGAACACGACCGGAAGCCATCAAAATGGCAATGGTCGTAAAAGCTTTAGATGAGTCGGAGAATATCGATTCCAAGGTGTGCGTAACTGCACAGCATCGCGAGATGTTGGATCAAGTGTTAGAGCTATTTGAAATTAAGCCAGATCATGATTTGGATATCATGACTAAACAACAAGATTTATACGATGTAACAACTCGTATTTTGTTGGGGCTTCGAGACGTGCTAGCACAGGAAAAACCAGACGTTGTGCTGGTTCATGGTGACACAACTACAACCTTTGCAACCAGCTTAGCGTGCTATTACGCTAAGGTTAAAGTGGGCCATGTAGAAGCTGGCTTAAGAACAGGCAATATTTATTCGCCTTGGCCTGAAGAAGCAAATAGAAAGCTAACGGGTACCATTGCCGATTTTCATTTCGCACCCACTGAGTCTTCTCGACAAAACTTACTCAATGAAGGTGTGAGTGACGATAATATTTGGGTAACGGGTAATACTGTTATTGATGCGCTTTTGGAAGTCAGTCATTTAGTACAGAATAAAACAGAAATTAATGAAAAACTCACTCATGACTTAGAGTCTGAATTTGGTTTAGATTTAAACAGAGAGTTTGTGTTAATTACTGGGCACAGAAGAGAAAGCTTTGGCTCTGGATTTGAAAATATTTGCACCGCAATTAAAGAATTAGCGGTTCAATATCCAGATGTCGATTTTATTTATCCCGTCCATTTAAACCCGAATGTTCAAGAGCCTGTTACGCGAATCTTATCTGGTTGTAACAATGTTAAGTTGATTACGCCACAAGATTATCTGCCTTTTGTTTTCTTAATGAATAAGAGCAAAGTTATTTTAACTGACTCTGGTGGTATTCAAGAAGAAGCCCCTTCATTAGGTAAGCCCGTATTGGTAATGAGAGATACTACCGAGCGTCCTGAAGCAGTTGATGCCGGCACCGTTCTGTTGGTAGGAACTGATAAGGATAAAATTATTAGCAATTTGTCTAATTTACTAAACGATGAAGACAGTTATGCTCGTATGGCCGAATCCCATAATCCCTATGGGGACGGTAAGAGTGCTAAACGCATTGTTGATGTTTTAAATTCACTAAAAGATTAGGTGCAATCAATTGTTTAATAAAATATCTGTTATTGGTTTAGGTTATATCGGTTTGCCTACTGCAGCGATGTTTGCCTCAAGAAAGAAGCAAGTTATCGGTGTGGATGTTAATGAAAAAGCAGTTCAAACCATCAATGCTGGTAATATTCACATCGTAGAGCCAGATCTTGATGTTGTTGTAAGAGCCGCTGTAACAGAAGGCTACCTGAAAGCTAGCCTGACTCCAGAAGAAGCGGATGCCTTTTTAGTGGCGGTGCCAACACCGTTTAAGGAAGATAAAAAGCCGGATTTGAAGTACATCGAAGCGGCTTGTAAAGCCATTGCCCCCGTATTAAAAAAAGGTGATGTGCTCGTTTTAGAATCAACCTCGCCAGTCGGTGCGACTAAGCAAATGGCAGAATGGATCTCGGAATTACGCCCAGATCTTAAGATGCCTACAGACGCAAATTCCACTGACCAAGACATTTACTTAGCGCATTGTCCAGAACGTGTACTACCCGGTCATGTCATGCGTGAGCTTGTCCAAAATGACCGAGTTATCGGTGGTATTTCTAAAGTATGCGCGGAGAAAGCAAAGTCCTTGTATGAAATCTTCGTGCAAGGGGAATGCGTACTAACCGACACCGATACAGCTGAAATGGCAAAGCTGACTGAAAACGCATTTAGAGATACCAACATTGCGTTTGCGAATGAGCTTTCCATTATTTGTGATGAGTTAGGTATTGATGTATGGGAGCTTATCTCCATCGCGAATCGACATCCTCGCGTTAATATTTTGCAGCCAGGACCCGGTGTTGGGGGGCATTGTATTGCTGTTGACCCGTGGTTTATCGTTTCAAAAACGCCGGAATTGGCAAAGCTGATTACAACGGCCAGAGAAGTCAACTCGTTCAAGCCAGAGTGGACTATCAATAAAGTTCGCAAAGCATTGCAGGACAAAGCCATTGAGCTTCAAGTGCCGCCAAACAAAGTGAAAGTTGCTTTCTTGGGTGTCGCATTTAAAGCGAATATCGATGACTTAAGAGAAAGCCCTGCATTGGACATCGTTGAGCAATTTGCTGCTGATATTGATAACACATTGGTTGTTGAGCCAAACATTGAGTCAACAGAAGGTGTTGCGCAGTTGAAAAATGTTGAACTGGTGAAGCTAGATAACGCGCTTGAGCAAGCCGATATCTTAGTGTTACTCGTCGATCATAAAGAGTTTGTTCAATTGGATGTAAGTCAATTGAGCAGCAAAACAATTCTTGATTTTAAAGGGGTTTGGAGAAGTTAGTGAAGACAGGGAAGCATATCTGTCATGTAACGACTGTTCATGCTCGCTATGACACGCGTGTTTTTGTAAAACAATGCGTGTCATTAGCGCAAGCCGATTATAAAGTTACTTTGATTGTCGCCGATGGAAAGGGCGATGAAGTGAAACAGGGCGTTACCATTCGAGACGTCGGCAAGCCTAAAGGCCGACTTTCTCGGTTTACAAAGTCTGCCACATTAGCCAAGCAACTTGCTTTGTCTTTAAATGCTGATCTCTATCAGTTGCACGATCCAGAGTTAACACCTTTTTTCTTTATCCCTGCAATGCGAGGGAGAAAAGTTGTGTTTGATATCCATGAAGATTTGCAAGGCCAAGTATTCAGAAAGTACTGGTTACCTAAATGGGCGGCCTATTGTATTTTACCTTTCATTAAAGTGTGGGAATGGGTTTGTGCCAAGCTATTTAAAGGTTTGGTATCGGTCACACCAAAACTCGTTTCTCGTTATTTAGGTTACACTTCCAATGTTGTTGAAGTTCGCAACTACCCACTTGCGAGTGAGTTCGATTGCTCAGATTCAAAAGATTATTTGGAACGACCCAAGTCGATTTTCTATGTAGGTGGCATTACGCTCGATCGCGGCATTGGCGTTATGCTTGATGCGCTGGTTGAACTGCCTGATGTGCGCCTGAATTTGGCTGGTCGCTTCAGTAATGGAGAGTTAGAAGAATTTTGCCAATCACATCCTGCGTGGAAACAGGTTGATTATCATGGCTGGTGCAGTCGAGACCAAGTAGCAGAGTTGATGTCACAAAGCCGTGTAGGTATGGTCGTATTGAGCGCAACAGGGGACTATGAAGATGCCCTTCCGGTAAAGATGTTTGAATACATGGCATCGGGCTTGCCTGTAATATGCAGTGCATTTCCGCTGTGGATGAGTATTGTTGATGAAGCTAATTGCGGTCGTTATGTTACTCCTGAAAATGCTAAACAGTTAGCACAAGAAATTCGTTTTCTTATGGAAAATGAACAAGCTGCGCTGAACATGGGGGAGTCAGGAAAACAATCCGTAACTGAAAAGTTTGATTGGCGAGTTGAATTCAACAATCTTGAAGGCTTATACCAGTCTATTTTGTAATTAGTTAAGTTTTAATTTATGTCTTTGTATTCCCGCTTTTTTAAGAGTTTGCTCGATAAACTGCTCGCTGTATGTATTTTGATTTTATTTAGCTGGTTAGCGTTATTAACCGCTTTTGCACTCGCTATCAGCCTAAAGGGTAACCCGTTTTTCGTTCAAATGCGCCCCGGTTATAAAGGTCGCCCGTTTAACCTGATCAAATTCCGAACCATGAGCAATGAAAGGGATGCAAGTGGGCAGTTGCTGCCGGACCACATGAGAGTATCGAAAATCGGCCAGCTTGTGCGAGGCGCTAGTCTGGATGAAATCCCCCAAATGATTAACATCTTAAAAGGGGATATGTCTTTTATTGGTCCACGCCCCTTGTTGATGGAGTATTTGCCCTTGTACTCAGAGGCAGAAAAACATCGCCACGATGTTAAGCCCGGAGTTACGGGTTGGGCGCAAGTCAATGGCAGGAATAAGTTATCGTGGAAACAGAAGTTTAAGTTAGACCTTGAATACGTTGAAGGTTTGTCGCTGCTGTTTGATATTAAAATCGCCTTGTTAACTGTTAAAAAAGTGCTTCAACGAGACGGCGTGAATGCCTCGACTGATGTGACGATGGAAAAGTTTAACGGGTCGAACTAAATCTGTTTAAACTGCTTTGCTCGTTAATACCATGACAAAATTAGGATATTTGGGTGAAAGTACTCGTCGTTCCCTTTAATTACAAAAATGCATATTTCCCATCTGCAGGCGTTTTTATTGAGGAACAGATCAAAGCTGCCGAGCAATTTGGGTGCGAAAGTCAGGTTTTAAATGTTGTGGCAGTCCCCATACCTCAAATTCTTAAAACAGGCTTTTCAAGCTTGGGGTTTAAACAGCATCGTGTTCAGGGCGTCACAGTCACGCAGTTTTTATTTCCTGCATTGCCAAAGTTACCTAAACTGACCCATCGAATTCGATTGTGGGGACAAAAGCGTTTAGCTCAAAAGCTTCTTCGTACTTGGCAACCTGATGTGACCCATGTCCATATGTTTCCGGGTGGAGATGTTGCTCGTTGGTTAAAATCAACCTATCGCATTCCCTACGTTGTCACAGAGCATTTGTCTGGGTTTGCTGAGGGGCGTTATAACCCATTCCAAATTTACCAAGCAAAAGCTTGCTTTGATAATGCCTCGGCGCGTATTGCGGTGAGCCAACATCTATCTCAGGCTCTCAATGCGCTTAGCGTCAACCCCTTTACTATTATCCCAAATTGTATTGATACCGCCTTTTTTAGTGCCAAAGCGGATAAGCCCAAAAGTAAAGGGCGTCGCTGGATCACGGTGGGGCGGCTGGTAGAAATTAAAAATCATTTAGGGCTGATTGAGGCATTTGCCAAAGCCAATTTACCTAAAGACATAACGTTAACCATCGTGGGTGAAGGAGTGATGC
>CAXRCC010000125.1:0-16550 GCA_964228975.1 Paraneptunicella sp.
ATGTCGTTTCTTTATACAAGTCGATGAAAGACAATCCTGATGCTGATCAGGTTCCTGCAATGGCTGCGGCGTTCTTCCGCGAAGAATACACACTCGACAATTTCATTCATGAATTCCCAAAACCTTTCATTGTTTGGGGAAGCGGTATTGTTATGGGCGGCGGAATGGGCCTATTGATGGGCGCAAGCCACCGTATCGTGACGGAAACATCTCGTTTAGCAATGCCTGAAATTACCATCGGTTTGTTCCCTGATGTGGGTGGCAGTTATTTCTTGAACAAAATGCCTAAGGGTTGCGGCATGTTCTGTGGATTAACTGGCGCGCTCATTAATGCTTCCGACGCGATTGAATTGGGGCTTGCTGATTACTTTAATAGTGCAGAAAACCTGGATGCGTTTGTGTCTGAGTTACAGAAAATCGACTGGCAGCAAGCTGACGCGGTTAGCAAGTTGAATGAATTGTGCCAAGTGAAACAAGCGGCTAACGATGATCTTATGCCAGCAGCACAATTTAAACTGCACGTTGATGCGATGCAAAAACTCGGCGAGTGCGACGGGCTGCAACCTGCTATCGATTACATCCTATCTATGCCATCGGAAAACGATAAGTGGCTGGCAAAAGCGCAGAAGAATTTAAAAGCGGGCTCGCCTATTACCATGCATTTGGTTTATGAGCAGCTACAACGTGGTGCGGGTTTGTCATTAGCAGAGTGCTTTCAAATGGAGTTAGCGATGGCGTATCGTTGTACGACTGTCGGTGAGTTCCAAGAAGGCGTACGCGCTTTGTTAATCGACAAAGACATGCAGCCAAAGTGGCAGTATGCATCGGCTGAATCGGTACCATCAGAATTGATTAACTCTTTTTTTGCACCGCAGTGGGATGGCGAGCATCCGTTGTTAGCGAAGTCTTAGGGGAAAGTGAATGAAAACGGTAGCATTTATTGGTTTAGGTAATATGGGCGGCCCTATGGCCAAGAATCTTGTGAAACAAGGTTTCCAAGTTCGCGCGTTTGATCTTGTTCAAGCGGCCCTTGATGACATTGCTTCTGCTGGCGCATATGCCGCAAATAGCGCACAAGACGCAGCCGAAGGTGCAGATGTAGTGGTTAGCATGCTACCCGCAGGTAAGCACGTTAAGAGTCTATACCTTGGTGAAAACGGGTTAATCAACTTGCTAAACGATAACGCATTGGTGATTGATTCCAGTACGATTGATGCAGCGTCTGCTATTGAAGTGGGTAAGGCGCTTAACGAAAAAGGTATTCAATTTGTTGATGCGCCGGTTTCAGGCGGTGTTGGCGGTGCGGTTGCAGGTACACTTACCTTTATCGTGGGGGGGAGCCAAGCAAGCTTTGATGCCGCGAAGCCAGTACTTGACGCTATGGGCAAGCATATCTTCCATGCTGGTGATGTGGGCGCAGGTCAAGTTGCGAAAATCTGTAACAACATGCTTTTATCTATCCTGATGGTAGGAACCTCAGAAGCACTGAATATGGGTATCAACAACGGCCTTGATCCAAAGGTGTTATCTGAAATCATGATGCAAAGTTCAGGTAGAAATTGGACGTTAGAGCTTTATAATCCTTGCCCAGATGTGATGGAAAATGTGCCATCATCTAACGATTATCAAGGCGGCTTTATGGTCGACCTAATGAAAAAAGATCTTGGTTTGGCTCAACAAACTGCGATGGACAGTGCCAGCGCAACGCCTATGGGCACGCTAGCAAATAGCCTATACACCATGTTGAGTAACCAAGGTTCAGGCAAGAAAGACTTCTCTAGCATTTTTGAGCTATTGAAATCAGAGCAGAAATAAGCAGGGGAATGCAATGGAATTAAAAGATAGCGTTATTGCCATTACAGGCGCAGCTCAAGGTTTGGGTTTTGCGATGGCGGAAAGCTTGGCAGAATCAGGCGCCAATATTGTGTTGCTCGATATGCAAGAAGACGCGGTAAAAGCCGCAGCGGCAGCCTTATCTGAAAAAGGTATTGATGCTCAAGGCTATGCATTGAATGTAACAGATGAAGCCGCAGTTGAAAGCGCGTTTGATCAGATCATTGCGCACTACGGTAAATTGAACGGTTTGATTAACTGTGCTGGCATCATGCGTGATGGCATGTTGTTGAAAGTAAAAGAAGGCAAAGTCGTCGACAAAATGTCGAAGCAGCAATTCCAATCTGTACTCGATGTTAACGTAACTGGCACTTTCCTTTGTGGTCGTGAAGCGGCTGCGCGTATGGTTGATACAGGAAGCAAAGGCGTTATCATTAACATCTCGTCTGTGTCTCGTGCGGGCAATATGGGTCAAACTAACTACTCTGCATCTAAGTCTGCTGTTGCCACAATGACGGTAAGCTGGGGACGCGAATTAGCACGATTTGGTATCCGCGCAGCCTGTATCGCACCGGGTTTAGTTGACACGGCGATGGTGGCGCAAATGCGTCCTGAAATGCTGGAAAAATTCTTGTCGACTGTGCCGCTTCGTCGTTTGGCACAAACAGAAGAATTGGGTCATGCCGCAAAATACATCTTTGAAAATGACTACTTCACAGGTCGTACATTAGAGCTAGACGGCGGCGTACGCGTTTAATTTGCTGTTTGTATGGCTAAGTGCAAAGTTGTATTTTTAGATAGGGACGGGGTGATTAACCGTGATCACGGTTACACTTACCGTCCTGAAAAATTCGAGTTTATTGAGGGCGTCTTCGATGCCTGTAAACGCTTTTCTCTTCTTGGGTATCAATTGGTTGTTGTGACTAACCAATCAGGTATCGCTCGTGGCTATTACACTGAAGATGACTTCCTGAAATTGACTGACTGGATGCTAGGTCAGTTTTCCGAGCAAGGTATCGATATAGCAAAAGTGTACTACTGTCCTCATCATCCCACTTCAGGTAAAGGAAAGTACCTAAAACAGTGCGAATGCAGAAAGCCCGAACCGGGTATGTTACTGCAAGCAACCGAAGAGCTGGATATTCAATTGTCTGAATCTTTCATGATCGGTGACAAACTGTCCGATATGAAAGCCGGTGAACAGGCTGGCGTTCGGGAGTGTATTTTGCTCGATGGGACGGTAAAATGTGCCACAATTAGCCAAGGTTATAGAACATTTTCTCGTCTTTCTGAAGTAACACTTAATACTCATTGAATCTTAATGGAGATGAATTCATTCCAATGAGCTTGAATAGTGTTACTTTCTGACACTTTTTTGTGCCCGAAATACGATTTACATCAATGAAATTGTAATTTATTGGTCTGGTAAGTTGTTTGTCCTCTCAGAAAGAGTTAAATTCCTTCTCTAAGTCAATTCAGGAAAGTTGGACATAAATTGCTCAACGGACCGTAGTGCAAAATAGAATTTGTAGGTAGTGGATGGCACGTAAGCTTTCGGTTTTGCTGGTGACCAGCGACAATGTTAAAGCCCAAGAAATCAAATCAATATTAGAAGAGCAATGTTCTTCTATCGTTTGGGTTAAGAATAGTAATGATGCAATTAAAGAACTGAAGCAAGTCAGTTATTGCGCTATTCTTTCCGATATCGATATTGGTAGTTTAGATGGCTGGCGCTTAGCTCGCATGGTTCGCGCTAACTTATTTGCGTGTCCAAGTCATACTCCTTTTCTTTTATTAACCACAACCTATTGTGAGCATATTGCAGAGTCCACTGCCAGTGCGTTTGCGATTAATAAAGTTGTCGGTGATGAGCAACTTCATTTACTCCCAGAACTGCTAAGTCATTTTGGTCAAGACCAAGTCTCCGTTGCGTCAGATCTTTCTGTGTTGATCGTTGAAGACGATCTTCATATTGCCGAACTGGCTAGCCGTATTTTAAAACCCAATTACGAAGTTGAAGCGGTTCATACGGGATTAGCTGCGGTTAACGCGTACCAGCCAGGTAAATACGATATCGTATTGCTTGATGTGCAGTTGCCGGAAATGAGCGGCGGTGAAGTACTGCGTCACATTATGCAAAAATCACCTCGTCAAGCGGTTGTTATCATGACTGCCCATGGCGGTAGCGATCTTGCGGAAGAACTCATGATGGCGGGTGCTGTCGACTTCATTCAAAAACCGTTCAAAGCGGAGCAGTTGCGTAAAGTGATGAGTATCGCGGCGCATCGGGAAAGTTACTTGATCAGTAACTCGCAATTTGAAGAAAAAGTCATCGCAATAAAGCGCAGTAAAGAACAATATCAACATTTGCTAGAAGAACATCAGCGCTTGTTAGACCACCTTTCTACCGTGGTTATGGAGCTGGATTTAGAAGGGCAAATTCGCTTTGTTAATGAAGCTTGGAAGAGCGTTACTGAATATACGTATGCCGATACGATTGGTCGCAACCTATGGTTTTTTGAACGCTCAATTGTTAATTCGGATGCAGAACACCCGCGCATTAAAGACATTTTAGCGGATATTACTGCTGGCATTATTCAGTACCGCAAGGTTGAATTCCAAGTACGTTGTAAAAACGGTCAGTCTTTATGGATGGAAGCACAGTTTAATGTGCTGGAAAAAGATGAATCCATTATCGGTATTACCGCGACATTGGACAATATCGACGAGCGTAAGCTAGCTCAAATCAGATTAAATCACTTAGCTTCTCACGATACGTTAACGGATCTATACAATCGTCACTCTTTTGATTCGCAATTAACCGAATTAACGGAAAATGCGAAAGTGAGTGGTCAAACGCATTCTTTGCTGTATTTAGATTTAGATCACTTTAAGGTTATTAATGATACCCAAGGACATTACCAAGGGGACTTAATCCTTAAAGAGGTGGCTCAGTCTCTTAAACGTAAAAAAAGAGAAGCCGATATTCTATGTCGTGTTGGTGGGGATGAGTTTGCGCTTTTACTCCCTAATACGAATAGTTGCGAGGCCACATATTTCGCTCAAGAGATATGTGACACGCTAAAAAGCGGTCATTTTAAATATGATGATCGTGTTTATAAAATCAGTTGTAGTATAGGTGTAACTGAGATTAAAGGAGAAGTAACGGACCCTGCCGTTTATTTGCAACAAGCAGATATTGCTTTATATGTTGCGAAACGTCGTGGCCGAGACCTCGTTCATTTGTTCCGCAAAGAAGATAGGGACAGTGAAGATTTCCAAGTTGCAGTCCATTGGGTGCGTGCAATGCAAGAAGCCATCATTAACGATCAGCTTGTTTTGCATTTCCAACCCGTTATCAATGCAGAGTTCCGCCATGTTCATTATTATGAAGCATTGGTTCGCTTGGATATTGATGGCAAATTAATCATGCCAGGGGAGTTTATTCCAGCGCTAGAGCGCGCGGAAGACATGACTTTACTGGATCATCAAGTGATTTCTAAAGCCATTTATATGATCCACAAACACCCTGTATTGAAGAAGGTTGCAATTAACCTTTCCGCTCAAGCTTTCAGTGATCAACGCTTATTGCCGTTGATTAAAGAAAAGCTTTCTTACTACGATGTTCGTCCTGAACAAATTATTTTCGAAGTCACAGAAAGTGCAAGTTTAACTAACTTAGTGGCAACAAGAGATATGATCACTCAGCTCATGGAGCTTGGGTGTGAATTCTCAATAGATGATTTTGGTACTGGCTTTAGTACTTTTAATTACCTTAAGCAGTTGCCAGCTAACTCTGTGAAGATTGATGGTTCGTTTGTTAAGGATATGCTGGATAATCCTATTGATTATGCAGTCGTTAAATCAATATGTGGTGTAGCAAAAGCATTAAACAAAACGACAGTCGCAGAGTTTGTTGAAAACCTAGAATTATTACAGGCACTTAAAGACATGGGTGTAGACTTCCTTCAGGGCTATTACATTAGCCGTCCACTTGACATTGTGGCTATAGAAGAGAAATATTCTACCCTCGAAGTCAGCGAAAATGAAAACCTCCCATTTTAGTAATAACTTAGGAATAATCCAGTAAAATCTCGTGTTTGCTGTTCAATTTGCTTAACATTGTGTAAATTACTGCACCGATAAAAACTAAAAACTGTTGAAGGCGGTAATTTTATGTCTATGGCGAGTCCTGGTGGGGAGGAACACGTTGACATGGATGTATTTTCGTTTGCCGATCTCATTGTTGATTACATCAATCAAATGGAGGTCGAGTATGTGTTTGGTGTTCCTGGTGGAGCTATCGAACCTTTATACAACGCATTAGCAATTAGCGAACGTTTCGGTGGGGCGAAAGCGGTCGTTGCAAGGCATGAAGCCGGCGCAGCGTTTATGGCTGATGGTTATGCGAGAGAAACTGACAAAATTGGTGTTTGTTGTGCCACAACCGGTCCCGGTGCAACGAATCTTATCACTGGTGTGGCCTCAGCGTACGCTGATAACATTCCAATGCTGGTGATAACAGCGCAAACACCGTTACCTAAATTTGGGAAAAAAGCACTGCAAGACTCGTCTTGCTCTGCGATTGATACGGTTTCCATGTTTAGGCATTGTTGTAAATACAGTACGTTGGTGAGTCACCATGAGCAGCTAGAAACCAAGTTGATTTCTGCTGTGATGGCTGCGTGTAATGAACCTGCTGGCCCGGTTCACATCAGCGTACCTTCTGATGTACTTCGAACGGCGGCAACCAAGCCCTCTACGATCGATTACAGCTCATTGAACAACCGTTTTAACCTAACAGATCACGGTGCCATCGAAAAGCTCGTTGCAGAGCTTAAAGAAGTCGAGAATGTGGTGCTGTTTTTGGGGGACGGATGCAAAGGGGCTTCTGAAGAGATCATGCGCTTTGCTGAGTTGCTTAATGCGCCCATTATCACAGGCCCTATGGGCAAACGTTGGGTGGATGAAACGCATTCACTGTATCGCGGTGTTTTTGGCTTTTCTGGGCACGAAAGTGCGAAAGAGGTGTTAAAAAACGGCGATGACATTGATCTCGTTATCGCCATTGGAGCTGCATTAGGTGAACTTGGTACATCGGGGTGGAATCAGAAGCTGCTCAACGATAAGTTGATTCATGTTGATTCGAAAGTTGAGCACTTCACGCGTTCTCACATGGCAAAGCTTCACGTGTGTGGTCACTTGCCCTCGGTTTTTCAGATCCTTAACGATAAGGTGTCTCGCACACATAAACGTTGGAATGTGAAAAGGGGCAATGCCAATGCGGTAAGAAATATTAATGGCTGTTGTACTTCTTTAATTGAAGAGCAAAAGTGCTTTGAACGCTCACAGCCCATTAAACCTCAGTGGTTATTTGCGTACCTAAGCCGCGCAATGCCCGATGAAGCGCGTGTATTTGTTGATGCTGGCAACGCTTGGTCTTGGTCGATTCAATACTTTCAACGCCCTGAGCACGACGGCAAATACCATCTCGCGATGGGGTTAGGCGCGATGGCTTGGGCGGTAGGAGCAACCGTTGGGTCGGCAGCGGGAAGCGCGAATAAAGCGCCGCATGTTTGTATCACAGGTGACGGAAGTTACTTGATGAGCGCACAAGAGATCACGGTTGCGAAACAGCTCAAATTACCGGTTGTTTTCATGGTGTTGAATGACAGCGTGCTTGGCATGGTAATGCATGGTCAACGTCTTGGTAATGCAGAGGAGGTTGGGTTTGAGCTAGGTGAAGTCAACTTTGCAAAAATGGCTGAGTCCATGGGCTTAGAAGGCATTGTCGTTAGTTCAAACGAAGAAATGGAAGCCATTGATTTCGATAGCTTGTTTGCAAAAGAGGAACCGACGCTTATCGACATTAGAATCGATAAAGAAGAAGTGCCTCCAATGAGTGACCGAGTGAAGGGCATTGCCGTTAACGGTGAAGCTGCGACACCGGGGGGGTAGGTAGTCGTTTAATGATAAAGGCCAAACTTATGATGCTTTGGCCTTTTTTACCTCTGTTGTTTGCTCTCGATATAGCGTCTTAAACACGAGATTACTTCTAAAACCCTTCTGCTTTCTTATGCCTTTGATGTTTGCTAAGGCAGTTCTCTTGGCGCATGCCCGGTATAGTGAATATCGTCACAGTGCTGAGGCAGAAAGGAGGTCGTTCTCTTAATATTGTCTCGGTAACTGGCTATGGCACCAGCCGATATCGCGTAGGACTTGACTCTCGCAGCTTCTGTACCTGTAAACCCATGATCTAGAAACATTGCATTAGCGTACCCGCCGGAATTAACAGCAAGAGAATAGTGCTCAGTCAGGTGTTGGCTTAATTCAAAGGCGAATGTTAGATATTGCCCTTTAACCAAATTAAGTGATTTTCGTGATGTTTCGTAAGGCTGAATCCTTTCGTCGTCTTTATCTACCGGTCGAGCAAACCCAATAAACATAGGCTTTCCATTCCGGTTTGGTACAGATTGGCAAATGGTGTCCCATGAATCACCGTTTTGGCGTCGAATAAACGCTTCGTTTAGTTGATTCATGCCGGATTCTGACGTTTGACTCCCACCGTAAGCTCTAGAGTCAGCGCCTAAAATTGCGGCTGCAACAGCGCTAGAGGGGGTATTGGAAGCACACGCACTATAAGCCGCAATTTGGTTACACCAAATTCGAGAATCGGGGTAACTTAAACCGATTAAGTTGATTTCGAGCCAGGAGGCAAAGTCTTTTGAGGGGAGCTTGCCAGTTGCATTAAGTACTAAAATTTGAATGTAAGATAGCTTACCGATAACTTGATCTTTCATTGATAGCGTTGAAAACCAAGTATCATTTCCCCCTTTCCAAAAGCCAGTTTCACTTGAAATTTTAAGCCTTGATGACTGCCATAGTTTTAGGTCGTTAATTAAACTCATATTTGTCGTCGCTTAAAAAGGGAATGGAAGTAATGGGTTTGTGTGTTTGTTCTAAGCCATGAGCTAAAATACCCGGGGCGATCAAAAACTGATACAACACACCGGACTCTCTGGCTGGGATACCTAAATCGAACAGCACGGCCGCAGCTAAACCACAGGGGTTAATGCTTGCACCTGTGTGGGATATTGCTTGGCTAAATAACAGTGCCCATTCTAAAGTGTGACATTGATGTTGCTCGAGCAGTGTATTCGCAAGAGAAATATATAATTCGTGCGGATGTTTAAACTGACTCGAAAACCCGGCTGTTACGACGAATTCATCAGATTCTTTTTCCAAATGACTCGTTAATTCATTCGCTAGTGCGCTGGGATCATCGTTAATATGTGTCGCGATAAAGTGATGAGACTCTTCTACTTCTTTGCTGCCACCGTCAGCGCCACTCGCAATAGATAAACCGATAGGAAGCAAATTCCCCGCATTGGACTTGGAAACGCCTGCAACCATTGCTGCTCTGCAAGGGTAGGCTCTGGGTCCAAGGTTACATAAAGCGACGGCCAGTGCATTGAGCAACTTTTCCTGTTCTTTAGTTGCTAAATGTCCTGTAATTAATAGAAAAACGGTATCAAGAAAGCTGCGCTCTTGCACGAGAGAAGTGAGGTCGTAACCGTGTATCAGCTGTTTGACGGAAACGAATGGATTATCTGGCGACGCTATTTCTTTGGTAATAGAGGTCGAAACTTTTTCACTATATGAAAAATCTTTTTTTTTACTGCTCATATTCTTAACACTAGAATTTGTACCTAACCTCCAAAGAAATATTTCTTCGTGGTAACGGCAGGTCTCCCGGTATATTGGCTACGCCGTTATTGCTCGGTGTTGGTTCCCTAGCATCCTTGTTAAAAATGTTTTTGACGATTAACGCGGTGCTAAATTGATCGTTAATATCGTGCCACCTTAGGGTGAAATTAAATAGGGTATAATCCTCAATTTCTTGGCGATTATCACTGATATCTCTGTCTCTGTTGGCAATATGATTAATGCTCCAGTTCATATTCCACGTATCAGACATCTGGTAGTTAATCAGTAAGTGGCTTTGCCATCTTGGTACCATATCAACGACTAAATCGGTCTCGTCATTTTTCGAGTCTTGATAAGAGAAGTTCCCTTGCAGGTCAAGTTGGCTACTTGCTTTCCAGTTGAACTCTAGCTCAAAGCCTTCTCCAGAGTTTTTTCCTGTGTTTTGCGCAACAGTGGCTATTTCACCCGGGTCTCTTTGGAATCGAATAATGTCTTTCCACTCGTAGTGGAACAAACTTAAAGCGGCATTAAAGCTACTGGAGGGACGGTAATCAAAGGCGATTTCAGTCGTTTCAATTTTTTCTGGATTGAGGTCCGGGTTTCCTAGCGCAGCGGGGTTGTTGATATTGTACAAATTAGCAAAAGAGGGAGCCCTAAACGCTTTTCCGTACAAAAATTTAGTGGTTAACTTTAAAGAGGTAGACCAAACAAGCGCTAAACGCGGGTTGGCAGTTGAGCCAAAATCGTTGTATTTATCGTATCGAACACCCGTGGTCATTTCCCAATCATTTGAAATCTGCCAGATATCCTGACCGTAGAAGTAATAGCTTTCACGCGCGCGTTCCGGCAAAAATACGAAAGGCGTATCTGAAACGTCCACAATTGGGCTTCCAGGAAGCAGCACTTCACCATTAGGTCCTAATGCAAAGTTTTTGGATTCCTGAACTTTGTAAATTTCGTTAAAGTTGTAACCTGTTCCTAGCCTTATCTCGTGGTCTTTGTAACCGTCGTAACTGTAAACTGCTGCACCGCGATAATGTCTTTCAAACACTTCAGGGTTGCCCACAACGCCATCCGGATAAACCCCACCGCCGAGATCGGTTCCGGCAGGATATAAAATAAGATCTGAATCGTATTCTTGGGTTGCACTAAAATAGTTACCCGATAGCGTCAATGATGCGTTTTCGGGCATATTGGGAACGGCATAGGTGACATCCGCATTGATGCGTGTGCTTGCCCCTACAGTGCTAGGGCTTAAAGCTTCAACTATGCCTGCGCCCGTTCCTACTTCACGCTCTTGTATGCCTGCGCGCATTGTTAAGTTTTCACCATGTAATTCGAGTCTTAGATCATGGTGAGTTCGAAAGTTAACCATAGGGCCGGGTGCTAAAGAGGCATTGGTGCCTAAAAGGGAATCCAATCGAGTTTGAGCATCTGCGTCAATGATTTCATTATGACCATCAGTGTCATGGTATTCATAAACCATCGATGCGCTATATTCCCCTAGTTTTCCCGAGGTCGCGAACCAAGTATCCCATGTATTAAAACTGCCATAACGTGCTCCAAACTCTGTGGAGCCAATTTCATCAGGGGTTTTGGTAATAATATTAATGGTACCGGAGAAGGCATCAGCGCCATAAACGGCGGATCCTGGTCCTCTAATTACCTCAATACGAGAAATGGCCTCTACGGGCATACCACCCCAAATTTGGCCGCGATTTCCAACAAAAATATTGGTAATCGGAATGCCGTTTATCAGCATTAATACTTGTGGGTTAAAACGGGTAAAAATACCCCTAATGACATAAATAGGAGAGTTGCTGTTTGAACGGCGAGTAACATGTAACCCGGGAACATTTTCAAGAATCTCATCGATATCTGTTGCACCCATTAAGCGGATTTGATCCGCTGTAATAACAGAGGCTACCGCAGGCGCTTTACTGACCGATTTTTGTGTTCCTGTTGCAATACTGACGAACTCTTCACCACCGTAGTAGTCCATGAATTCGTCTTCCAAATCACTTTGGTAGTTACTTTCATATACATCTGCGTAGAGCGCAGTGTGATTTAAACCCAAAGCAATTAGCACGCTGGATACGAGTATGTTTCTTTTCATAGTGTTTCCTTTTGGCTTCACCATTCAACACGCAGCGTATGGGACTTGCCGTCCTTCTTCTTATACTGCTTAATAATGCAGCAAAAACAATGACATTCAGTCTAATGAAATGCTGAATTTACTCAAGCGATTTGTTGCATAAATGGCACCTAAATCAACTTGATGTTGGTTTTGCTGTTTATTTAAAAACTTATTATTATTTTTCTTTAATATTCAATTTAATGTAGCAGTGGAAATAAATTTCTGCACATTAAATTTTTTATACATTTATTATTTTATTTCGGTAAGGAGACGGTAAATGTCGTTCCCTCGCCATATTCGCTTGTTACTTCTATTTTTGCACGCATTAATTCACAAAATTGTTTTGATATAGCGAGACCTAATCCCGTGCCGCCGAAGCGCCTATTTTCACCAGCATCAACTTGCATAAACTTCTTAAAGATCTTTTTCAGCTCAGCTTCTTTAATACCGATTCCGGTATCGCTAACAGCAAAAATAAGCTGGTGCGCTTCTTCTTTCACTTCAAGTTGAATTTTTCCATTATTGGTGAATTTACAGGCATTACTGATTAGATTAATTAATACTTGCAACATCTTTTCATTATCGATTCTTAATAAAATATTTTCGCAATGATTCAATAAATGAAATTGATTATTATTGCTTGGAATTAAAGGAGCTGTTGCTTCTTCAACGTTGCGAATTAAATCGTATAAATAAACAGAGTTAATATTGAGTTCTAAGCGACCCGCCTCGATTTTTGATAAATCCAATACAGAATTAATCATGCCCAATAGGCGTTCAGCATTACGGGTAATTTTGTCTAAATCCTCACAGACATGGAAAATGCCTTCGTTCTCAATTTCTTCTCGAGATAAATCGACGTATCCGATGATGGACTGAATAGGCGTACGCAACTCGTGCGTCATATTTGCTAAAAATTCAGATTTATGGCGGCTTGATGAAAGAGCAGCGTCTCTTGCTTCTACTAACTCTCGTGTGCGGATTTTCACTTCAGCTTCTAGCTGGTCTCGATGATGGCGCAACTTTTCGTCTTGTTCATCCAAGGTTTGCATCATGGCATTAAACGAATCTGCCATCTGCTCAATTTCTCTTGAGCCTCTTACCGTTGCGACGTTGTGTTCGCCCGTTTGATGGTTATAAACCATGATTTCTGTGAGCGCTTTGAGCGGCGCAAGTTGGTTTTTGATGGCGCTACCGATGATCAAAATCAAGCCGATTAGCGCGACAGTACCCGTTACCGCGATGGTAAGAATAATGTCTCTGTTAATTTCATAAAGGCTACCTTTACTGAAGCTAACAATGGCGTAGCCCAGCTTTTCATCAATGGCATCGCCCGTTTCTTCCATATCGGCGTTATACAGGATGATGGCAGAGGCGATATACCAATGGTCTTCGTCTTCATCGAAGAGGGTGAGATCAGTGGTTTTATCCCACAGAATTTTGGAAAAATAGCTGTTGCCTTGTGGCTCACCGCGCCAAACGTAAAAATCACCGTCTCGGCTAACTAAGCCTGCGCCATCTACATCGGGGAACTCTAAAACTTGGTCCATTGCACTTTCTGCGTTGGCGCTGCTTGCTGTAAGTAGGGCGAGGGTAGATTGTTGTGCCAATGCACTCGCAACCTGTTTGGCGTTTTTAACCAGCTTTGCAGAGGTTTGTGTGGTGGTTAATAAACTCGTGACCACACTAAAGGTGACGAGCAGGACAATAACACCCGCAACGATATAGCTGAGTAATCGGCGTCTGATGCTGGCATTCGCATTAAACTTCCGTATGTCCATTTTGGCTATTTTTGATCGATAAGCACTATTCATAACGCATACTACTCTGGAAAGGTCAGATGAAACTGACTTTTCTGTTGGTTTTTGTACTCAAAGCCTAAATGCGCGGCTGTCCTAAGATTCACTGCCAGCTGAGTATTAATCATGGGTTTAACAATGGGTTTCTCAGCTAAATTCTTTTCTGTTGCTAGCATTTCAACCAGCGATTTTCCAAGTGCTTTATGGTCAGGGTAGAGGCTAAATAGCGCGCCTCGCTTGACGTGGGCCGGTTTACTGGAAAATAAAATAAGGTTTTGTTCCCAAGAACGTTCTAACAGGTTAGGAACGATTACTTGCTCGTGACCGGAAATGGGATCGAGCGGGATCCACAACGCGTCGTGTGCTTCGTCGAAGTTTTTGAATAACGTGTCATAGGCGGTTAACGCCTCTTTAACCGTTGATACTTGTATGCTGTGTAGGCCGTATCCGAGTCGTTTGGCCTCTGCTTCGGCTAAGGGAATTGTCCATGCGCTACGGTGGCTATAAACCACGTGAATTTTACGAACCGAAGGCGCAAGTGTTTGTAAAGAGTCAAAAAGCTTTGAAGGGGCCGGGACTAAGCTGATGCCTGATAATCCATTAGGACGAATGGGCAAGGCTCCCATTAATACGGGAAGTTCATTATTCAGGATTTTGGCGGTGCGATACCCTTTAATCCCTAAGGCAATAACGGCACTAGGTTGCGTGGTTTTTACCCAATTAACGGCTTTCTCAGGGTTGTCTTTTTTCTTGAGGGAGAAGGTTTCAATTGAGCCGTCGTAGGCTTCTTCAACGCCTTCAATAATGTCTTTGTAAATCTCATTAAATGGCGCTGGTGCATCGGGATAGACTACTGCTATCTCCTTTTCTGCAAAGGCATTAAAGCTCAACAACAAGCTTAATATTAATCCAATATAAAAATAGGTTTGCCTAAGCATAAAAATAGAGTTCAAAAATTCCCAAAACCACCGGGCGCAAAGATTACCCTTTTTGTGGCCCTTTTACCATTTTTTTACTCGGATTCTGAGAAACGGCTGAGTAACTTTATCGCTTGACCCAGTAATCCGGTATTTAATTCTACCGAATGGTTTGGTGTGCCATCCAAGTTGTAAATATAAAAATTACCACTTGTATCGACCTCTATTTTCATTTCTTGATGCAAAATCAACACTTTATCGTTTTGACTGGTTACGAGCCAGTGTCGATTTGGGCTTTGCAGTTTTTGCCCTGTTGAGTGGAGTTTGGCTTCTGCATCACAACCTAATTCAGATAGTGCAGTTGTGGCAATATCTTCATGATGGCTGAGATTATAAGAAGGATGAATATTGAAATTGGATACGGTTTGAACAGGGGAATTGGCGCGTAACTGACTGATTAAAATTCGATCTTTATTGTTAACCAGGGGTTGCAATTGGGCGAGTTGTGCTTGGTTAACGATACCAACAAATAAGCCAGATGTTTGCACTTCATAGGCTTTGATAAAGGTGTCCCAAGAGTCAGCACTTTGTCCCTTGATGTTTTCTATTAAGCTCGCATTTTCGGCGTAAAGGTGAACAGGTACACCCAGTTTTTTCGGTAAATCCGTTAAAATCGGGCGGTGATTTCTTAACTGCCAATGATACAAATCAGGTAAACCGAAGAGGATACTTCTCACGGCATTTTGCGTATTTAAACTCAAATCAAAGTGCTTGGGTAATGGCTTAAGCGCAAGCGAGCTGTTTAACGCTGGCAGTGCTTCATCTGTCACAAACCACAAAGCCACCTTTTTCTTGGTATTCACCACGCAATACAAAGGCTCAGTAGGATAAGCAATATCCCGTTTATTCACGTTTAGTGCGAGCTGTTTTCGCTGATGATAAGAGTCAATATTCAACAAGCCGTACTTCGACATTAATGTTTTTGCCGTAGCAGGATAAGATAACGGGAACATGTCATCCTGTTGAATGACGGGGTGATATAGCTCCGCATCTGCCCAAATGTGTGTGGCATGACTAAATACGAATAAGCCGGTAAAGGTCGCCCCAATCGGTAAGCCCCATTTTAGTTTTTGCAGTCGCTCAATACGCTTCCACAAAGCATTCGCAATGACCAGTTGTAGCAATAACCAACCAATGAAAGACAACGTAAAAAAGCCCCATTGCCGCGCGCTCAACTCAGCAACCGCTATGTTGGCATGACTTCGAATAAACTCAGCACTTTGAAAAGAAAGATGTAGCCCGTAGCGTGTGTATAGCAAGGCATCGAGCGCTAGCATTGCCAAGGCAACCGCAGCGGTAAAAGAACCGTACCCCCGAATAAAGCGGCTATTCGGTACAAAATAACACAGGGGAAGAATTAAAATAATAAAGGCAATAAAGGTAAGAAAACCGATATGACTAAACCAATTGGTGAACAAATAGGTGATGCCCAGCCCTGTATCTGGAATGCGAGAGCTGAATAAATACACACCTGAAATAGCAATCGCAATAATGGTATTTGCTAATGTAAACCAATGTCCCCAAGCCACAAGCTTACTGACGAGTTGGCGTTTGGGAGTTTCGGTAATAATCATATCGTTATTAGTTTTTCTTTTAATAGGTTACTGAATACTCTTTAAAAGCACTTGTGTAAAGCGCTCAGCCATTTCTTTTCTGTCTTTTTCATGGACTTGGTGTTGGAAGATGCGAGTTAGGATGTTACCAAGCACCATTAATGATAGGTCACGATCGGCGTTTTCTCGTTCAAGGACTTCAACAATGCTTGTCATCAAGTCTTCAAATTGTTGATCAGAATATTTAGACTGTTGCGGCATAGCCACTCCCTAAAAAATTGAATGGGGAATATATCAGCAAATTAACTCCAGCTCCATCGTGATGAGGGCGGAGTATTTGTTCGTTTGTATAAGGATTAAACTAGATTATGTCTCTTATTATCCACAATGTTATTGTGCACCGAATTGCGGCAAAGGAACAACAGTTAGTTGTTTTACCGCGACAAGATACCTGCGAAGTTGCGCCTGAAATTGAGCAGCTCGCCCAAGAACTCAACCATATTTACAATAGCAAGCCGGGTAAAGGCGTTGGCGGATTTTTGTC
>CAXRCC010000126.1:0-5044 GCA_964228975.1 Paraneptunicella sp.
TGAAGCGAATATTGAACTACCAGACGGACAGCTTACGCATGTTTTAAGACGTACTTTTGCAGTTAACTTTATGCAAAACGATGGAAATATAAAAGAGCTTCAAATGCTTATGGGCCATGCAACATTGGCAATGACAGAAAAATACCTGAGATTTGCACCAATAAGGCCGGATTCCGCGCAAAAGCTCAACCCGATTACAGCCGATGGTATCAACGTAACAGAACTAACTTCGGAAACACTGTAATCCGCATTCGGAACTTTTTCGGAACTTTGATCTTATAAGGTTATTTTTCAAACAATTTTAAGAAAGGGGTATTTTAGGTAAGTTATTGATTTTGATAGCTTTTTCATCTTGAAAAGATGGTGCCCAGAGGCGGAATCGAACCACCGACACGGGGATTTTCAATCCCCTGCTCTACCGACTGAGCTATCTGGGCACTAGAAGTGCTGCATCACATGATTCTTGTTTGCTTAAGTATCTTGCGGTGCGGGGCGTATTAAACGAGGATTGGGCACTTAAGTCAACAGTTTTTTTTGAAGTTTTATTACTTTGCTTATGATTTAAGCAAAGAAGCAGATTTTATGAACCATTTGTTGTTTTTTACAACGGCATTTCCGCTTCTTGCCTGCTTAAGCCAGCTTCGCCTTCTTACTTTTCAGGAGGCGTGTAGCCTTCAATTTCAGGCTCTTTTCTTTCAAAAAGGTAAGCTTCCATTCTTTCTTCTAAGAATTTTCTTGCATCCGGATCCATCATGTTGAGCTTGTGCTCATTAATGAGCATGGTTTGACGCTTTTGCCATTCAGACCAGGCTTCTTTAGAAATGTTGTCGTAAATACGTTTTCCCAAATCACCTGGGTACATTTGGAAATCCAAACCTTCCGCTTCTTTATCGTAAAAATGACACTGAATCTTGCGTGACATGGTGCTCACTCAATAACTATCTAAATTTATGTGCAGTTTATTATATTAGGAAAGATGAGCAAGCACGTTTACACCATCAAATCCATGTATGCTCAAGAAATGGGTAAATGCAGTATTCGTTTTTGTGGCGGCAGTAAAATAGAAACGATTAGCTTGTTGTTGAAACGCGAGTTTACCCTCACTTTTTGCCACTAGGTTAGCGGTTGAAGTGGATGCTGTTTGGTTACCTAAAACCCACATTAACCTTTTTGCAACAGGCATTGAGGGTTCAATAACATGTTGCCCATCATGAAAATGCTTGCGCAATTCAGCTAATACGAACGCGTAGTGAGTACAACCAAGTAAAATAACATCCGATTCATTTAAATGAGTTTTGCTGGTTTCACTCAAGCGCTGAAAAATACCTTCAATCAGAGGCTGGCTTACAGGTTCTCCGTAAATCTTGCCTTCGGCAATGTCGGCAAGCCCCGGGCAACCAACTTTTAACACTTCACAATCACCTGCAAAGCGAGCGATTAAATCGTCAAGATACTGACTCTGTGATGTGTTATCTGTCGCCAATAAGGTGAATTTACGTGTTTTGGAAATTTCAGCAGCCGTTTTAATAGCGGGCACAATACCTACAAAAGGCAAGGGAAATGCATCTCGCAGCTGATCAATCATTAATACTGTTGCGGTATTACATCCAATCACTACCGCATCTATGCGGTGGGCGTTTTGCACGGTTTCAATAAGGCAGGTCAGTCGAGACAAAATGACGTCATGAGAAAGGTTTCCGTAAGGAAAGTAAGCGTTGTCCGCGATATAAAGCACGTCGATCTCTTTCGATAGCGTCCTCATTTGTCTCACTATCGACATGCCACCAATGCCAGAGTCAATCACTAAAACTGTCGCACAATGCGGCACAACCATGTCGAAGACGCCTTTACTAAATGAAAACCCTAATTAACTCGCGGAATTATAACGAAGGGAAACACTTAGCGCGACCTAGAAACAGATCACGCTACGCAAGTAATCGGGATGATGGGCTTTATTAAGATATTCATTCACTTCATGTAATGTGATGACATTATCAATCATCGATTTAACCTCTATCTCACCTGACTCCAAAAGCGCAACGTAATCTTGCATATCTGAACGACCTTGAAGCCCACCAAATACGCAACTTCTAATACTTTTCCCTGAACACACTCTTGGTAATGTCCAACTTGAAGGGTGCAAAGGTTGATGGGTTTCCACAAGAATGGTTTCTCCCCAGCCTTCACACGTACTTTCAATGGCAAGGGCTGCCGCGTTTCGCTCAGCAGTGCATTCAAAGGCAATATCGACCCCACCTTTGGAGACTTCTCGAATACTCGGAATTAACGAGCGCCCCAACGCGTCAGGATCAAACGCAATTGATGCGCCCATTTGCAATGCCACTTTACGCTTTTTTTCAGATGCTTCGATAACAATAATATCTTTAATGCCTTTAAGCCGTGCGGCTTGTACAACGCCTAATCCTGTTGGGTTAGCACCCAATACGGCGATCTGCTCTTGACCCGTTAATGCGCTGTTTTGAAAGACAGCACCAACACCACTCACCACCGCGCTACAATATATTGCTAGCTCTTCTGGCGAGGCAGATGAAGTCACTTTGGTGACGGCAATTTCTGGCATCGCAATATGCGAGGAAAAACCAGCAATTCCCATAAAGGAGCACAAAGGCTGCTCATCAGCTAACAAGCGCGGGGGATAATCAGGAATGAATTCTTGGCTACGAGTAATGCGAAGTGCATGACAAAGGTTAGTTTTATCAGATAAACACGCTTTGCATTGATTACACTGCGGAATGCTCAGGGGAATCACCGTATCTCCTACGGCCACGGAGTGTACGTCTTTTCCGACTTGAACAACCCGTCCTACGGCTTCGTGTCCGGGAATCATCGGAAATGTGTTGAGTTTATGACCGTGCTTAGCCTGAGCAGCATCAAATGGGCTAACCGCGCATGCGAGGATTTCAACGAGAACTTGGTTATCTAGAATATTTTCTAAATGCACAGTGGAAACTTTCAACTTTTCGCCTTTTTCCCAACAGACGGCAGCTTGAATTTGTCGCATTGCATTCTCGTTATTTCGTTTAATTGACGCTCGTATCATCGAAATGCCTCCATTCTTATCGATAATTCTTTTGTCCAACTGGACAAGATAAAGCAACTTGGTAAGTTTTTTACTTATAAAAATAACGTTTCTGATTGCCCAATCAGCCACACTTATATTCTGCAATTATTGCTTAACTTACAGCCCAAATTGCTCGTTCAAGAAATATACTACCAAATCCGGTAATTATTTTTTATTTTCGCTTTAAGCCAGACAATTAAAGGCTTACGGCATATCAAAAAGCCAAGCCATGATAGTTTCTTTACTCGATAGAAGTAAATATTATTTTTGCCTTGTTTAAATTAACAAGAAGAGAATTTCATTATTATTTAGAAGAGTAAAGCCCAGAATAAGCAAAGTGTTAATGACTTTATTTCTGGGCTGATAGATATTTAAGGAGAGATATATTTTACTTTATTGAACAGGTGTAACGCAGCGGATCCCATTTGAGCCATAAAGGTCAGGGTTGCCCGTTATGGGTTTAGCAAAACGGTTCGACACACGTTGCGCCCATTGCTTCTCATCCCAAGAGCCACCTTTTATTGCTTTTTTAGTGCCTTTCGCTGGTCCTTTGATATCACCTTTTGCATAAACGTCTGCGTAGGCATCTTTCTCATACCAGTTCATTACCCATTCGCTCGTTCCGCCTACCATGTCGTATAATCCCCAAGCATTAGGCTCATGACTATTACGAGGCCACGTTAAATCGCGCCAACAGCCGTCTGTTTCTGTGTCTGGCTTGTTACCTGTTCCTGGATCATAAACAGCAGTATCACACGTTGCGTGTTCATACCCCCATGGATAAGGTGCGGTGGAGCCAGCCCTTGCTGCTTTTTCCCACTCGGCTTCATACGCTAAACGGCCCCCTTTCCACTCACAGTAATCCAGGGCATTACGCCAGTTAATGCAATTTTGTGGGTAGTTGTCTCTTCCTGGAGCATCGTAATTACAATAGTGCGTTCGCTTGTAATCGAAGGGTTTGCCACACTTGCCAGCTTCTACACATTGACGATATTCACCAACAGATACTTCTTGCTTATCTATTTTAAAGGCTGGCACGTATACTTTTACGCCACCTTCTGGCCCTTCATCAATATCACACTCAGGATCATTTTTAGAGCAACCCATGACAAATTCGCCCGCAGGAACCAAAACCTGCTCGGAAGCCACTGCACTAAAGCCAATGAACAATAAAGGTAAATATTTCATTTTCGCCTATAACTCTGCTAATTGTGTTAGGAGTTTTGACGCTGGAGCAGATAAGCCAAGATTCGGTAACGACCTGAAATTTATCCATCCAACGTTCACATCACCAACATGACCGAGTGGCTTTTCCTTTAATTGCAGTAACTTTGGTTCGATATCCAGATGGAAGTGACTGAATGTATGTCGAAAAGCAGGCAATGAAACCAAATCATAATGCTCAACACTGTATTCACGAAGAACATCAGGCAGATGACTTTCAGACTCAGCCTCTACAAAACTCCACAATCCCCCCCAAATTCCCGAGGGTGGCCTTTGGTACATCAAGACTTCACTTTCCCAAACAGGCAACAGCATCACAGTGCGTTTAACCGGTATGGCTTTTTTAGGCTTTTTGCCGGGAAAGTCTGCTTGCCTATCGTTAGCTTTCGCAAAACAATCTTCAGCAACCGGACATGATTCACATTTTGGTTTACTGCGCGTGCATAATGTCGCGCCCATATCCATCATTGCTTGGTTATAATCAGCAACTCGGCTTTGCGGCGTATTGGTTTCAGCGTGCTCCCAAAGTGCAACCTCAACGGGTTTGGTTCCCGGCCAGCCTTCCACACCATGAAATCGCGCCAATACGCGTTTCACATTACCATCCAAAATAGCGTGCGCTTGCCCTAACGAAAGCGATAGCACCGCCCCTGCTGTCGAGCGACCAATACCCGGCAAATCCACGACCTCTTCCAATGTCGTTGGAAATTCGCCTGCATATTCATTAGCAATTCGCTG
>CAXRCC010000127.1:0-28167 GCA_964228975.1 Paraneptunicella sp.
TATATATGGCAATTATAATAACCAATGCAAAAGCTGTGAGCGCTGCTAGAGGGAGAAGTTAGTGGTATGTTTTGGGAGGTTGAAACTGACAAAGATAAGGGCACAAAAAAAGCGCTGTTGGAAACAACAGCGCTTTTCTATTTTTATGGCTCGCTTTAGTGAAAAAGCGAAGAGCTCATAGGCTGAATTACATCATGCCGCCCATGCCACCCATTCCGCCCATGCCGCCCATATCAGGCATCGCAGGAGCGCCTTCGTCTTTCTTAGGTGCATCAGCAACCATAGCTTCAGTGGTGATCATCAAGCTTGCGATTGATGCAGCGAACTGAAGTGCAGAGCGCGTTACTTTAGTTGGGTCAAGGATACCCATCTCTAGCATGTCGCCGTAAGTGTCGTTGCCAGCGTTGTAACCGTAGTTACCGTCGTTCGCTTTAACTTGGTTAGTCACAACAGAACCTTCTGCGCCAGCATTCTCAGAGATTTGACGCAAAGGCGCTTCCATTGCACGTAGTGCCAATTTAACACCGTGTGTTTGGTCTTCGTTGTCACCTGTTAGCTCGCCAAGTTTCGCTGCACAGCGAACCAAAGCTACACCACCACCAGGGACTACGCCTTCTTCAACCGCAGCGCGTGTTGCGTGAAGCGCATCTTCTACGCGGTCTTTCTTCTCTTTCATTTCTACTTCTGTTGCAGCACCAACTTTGATGACAGCAACACCGCCAGAAAGCTTCGCTAGGCGCTCTTGAAGTTTTTCTTGATCGTAGTCAGAAGAAGACTCTTCAATTTGACCACGGATTTGTGTGCAACGACCTTCGATCGCGTCTTGGTCGCCAGCACCGTCAACAACCGTTGTGTTGTCTTTGCTGATAACGATACGCTTAGCTGTACCTAGGTCTTCTAATTGTACTTTTTCAAGTTCAAGACCAATCTCTTCAGAGATTACTGTACCGCCAGTCAGTGTTGCGATGTCTTGTAACATTGCTTTACGACGGTCGCCAAAACCTGGTGCTTTAACGCCAGCTACTTTAACGATGCCGCGCATGTTGTTAACAACCAATGTTGCTAGTGCTTCTCCTTCGATGTCTTCTGCGATGATCAAAAGCGGCTTAGACGCTTTAGCAACGCCTTCTAACGTTGGTAGCAATTCACGGATGTTAGAGATTTTTTTGTCAACCAATAGGATGAACGGGCTTTCTAGTTCAACTGTGCCGTTGTCTTGGTTGTTGATGAAGTAAGGAGAAAGGTAACCGCGATCGAACTGCATACCTTCTACTACGTCTAGTTCGTTTTCTAGCGCTTGGCCTTCTTCTACAGTGATAACGCCTTCTTGGCCTACTTTGTCCATTGCTTCTGCAATGATGTTACCGATTTCTTCGTCAGAGTTAGCAGAGATAGTACCAACCTGAGCGATAGACTTGCTGTCTTTACACTCAGTAGAAAGCGACTTCAACTCTACTACCGCTGCAGCAACGGCTTTATCGATACCGCGCTTAAGGTCCATTGGGTTCATGCCCGCAGCAACAGATTTCAAGCCTTCTGTTACAACCGCTTGTGCAAGCACGGTTGCTGTTGTTGTGCCGTCGCCCGCTTCGTCGTTAGCTTTAGACGCAACTTCTTTAACCATTTGTGCGCCCATGTTCTCGAACTTGTCTTCAAGCTCGATTTCTTTCGCTACAGATACACCGTCTTTAGTGATGGTAGGTGCGCCGAAAGACTTATCTAAAACAACGTTACGGCCTTTAGGACCTAGTGTTACTTTTACTGCGTTAGCTAGAACGTTAACACCGTTAAGCATTTTTGCGCGAGCGTCGTCGCCAAAACGAACTTCTTTTGCTGCCATTCTTTAAATTCCTCTAAATTCTTTTAAAACTGAAAAAATATGACTTATTCAACGATCGCTAGGATGTCGTTTTCACCCATGATGAGTACTTCTTCACCGTCTAGCTTTTCGGTTTTAACGCCATAACCGTCGTTAAATACAACGACGTCGCCAACTTTTACGTCTAGCGCGCGAACTTCACCGTTTTCTAGGATACGGCCATTGCCTACTGCAATAACTTCACCACGAGTAGATTTTTCAGCGGCTGAACCAGTCAAAACGATACCGCCAGCAGATTTAGTTTCTTGCTCTTGGCGCTTGACGATAACGCGATCGTGTAAAGGACGAATTGCCATTTTTTCAATCTCCTGAAATATGCAATTTATTTAAATAAATAAAGTTACTTTGATGCCGACGTGAAACACATCGACTAAAAATTTGTTGTCAGCCTATCTGGGGGCTATGTGAGTGATATCAAGTGTTATTTTCAAAAAAAACTGCTCTTTTTTGCTTCTGTTTTTCAGATACAAGAAAAATCGTTTTTAAATCTGTTAATTAGCAGCATTACGCTTTAATAACGCAAACTCTCTATTGGTGGGTGTCGGGGCCTTGTTTTTTGTTGGAGGTATCCTGAATTTGCTCTTGACCATCAATATCGGATTTATCCGTATATTCACCCTCGATGGTGCCATCGTCGTGTTGATATGAGCGGTTTTGATGAAAAGCGTTAGGATCGAAATGCGAATTGTCGAAGGGGCGTCCTTGTTGCTGTTGATGGAATTGAAAGTTGCTTTGAACTTTGAATTTACTCAGTACCGCTTTGGTTACCCATTTGGCAAAAATAGGACGTGTTAGAGGGAGCGTAAACAAAAAGCCGATAGCATCGGTAACAAATCCTGGCGTTACGAGTAATACGCCAGCAACGAGCAGTAATAATCCTTCTGCCACTTCATTATTGGGGATTTGGCCTTGTTGCATTTTAGTTTGAGCGCTCATAAAGGTTTGCAGCCCTTGCTGACGAACTAATGTGGCTCCTAAAAATGCGGTGATAATGACAACAGCAACGGTGTTCCAACCCCCAATAATATCGCCCACTTCAAGTAGGAGCGCGATTTCAATAATTGGCATGGCGGCGAATAGTAAAAACAACTTACCCAAAATAAATACTCTTTATCTTAATGGAAACAGTGATATGGAGACGCTTGGCGAATTTTCAGTGTGACATTATGTATCAATTCATGAATTTTGTTGAGTGTTAGCAGTTTACTAAAACTAATGTTGGAAAAAATTTTGCCGATAGAATATCTGTGATAACCTATTTCCTTGTGTTCATTTCAAATCGAAACATCCGGTTCAGGGAGGATTTATTCGCATGTGGTATCACAGTAAAACTTCTGTCAGGCTTCGGCCTAATCGCTTATTATTTGACGTTATGAAATTCTCTTGCTATCGAACAGGTCAATAGGAGCTGTTATGACAGACTTATGCGTTGTTTTATGCACTTGCTCTGGCATCGAAGAAGCCAAGAAGCTTGCTAAACTGGCCATTGAAAGCCAACTTGCAGCTTGCGTTAACGTTATTCCTAATGTGACTTCTCTTTATTCATGGGAGGGCGAAATTCAGGAAGACAACGAGTGCCAACTCGTGTTCAAAACACGAAAGAGCAATACGAACCAACTTTATAACGTAATTCGATCAGAGCATTCTTATGACACGCCAGAATGGGTTGTCTTAGCTGTAGAAGATGTAAGCACTGATTATGCAGATTGGATGAGAAGTATTATTAAATGAACGAAATGACTCGATTAATTACAAGTTTCTTTTTAGTGATGTTGAGCACGCTGACATTTCAGGCGTCTGCTCAGCAAGGTGGCTTCGGCGCGGACTTGTTTTCACAGGAACCTCAATTCTTACCCGTCGATGATGCTTTTCGTTTTGATTTCATTCAAAACGGCGATGAACTCACTTTAAGTTGGGATATCGCTGATGGTTATTACCTGTATAAAAAGCAATTCAAAACCGTCATTAAAAATGCCCGTGTTGGTGATCCCACCTTCCCTGAAGCTGAGCAGGTAGAAGACGAATATTTCGGTATTTCAGACGTTTTCTTTCACCGTGCAGACCTTAAGTTTCCCATTTATGAATCCATCGACGATGGCGTGGTTAAAATTCGCTATCAGGGCTGTGCAAAAGCTGGTCTTTGCTATCCGCCAACAACAAAAGTGGTTTATCTATCAGCGGTTGAATCTAACGGTGATGAAGGCTATCAAACCGACGGTGTTAACGCGGGTACGCAAAAAGGCGGCGTAAACACGGCGCAAGCGGAAGAAAAGCCGTCTATCTCTCAGCAATTTGAATTATCAAGTTTGTTATCTGAAGGTGATAACCTAGCGGTTACGCTGTTAATATTCTTGGCCTTAGGCGTAGGATTGGCGTTTACGCCTTGTGTTTTCCCTATGTATCCCATCATTTCTGGTATCGTGATTGGGCAAGGAAAAGATGCGAAAACAAGCCAAACATTCACGCTTTCTTTCATTTATATTCAAGGCATGGCCTTAACTTATTCCTTACTTGGCTTAGTTGTGGCCAGCGCAGGGGTTCAGTTCCAGGCTGCACTTCAACATCCCGCCATTTTATATGCCCTCATATTTATTTTTGCCGTATTAGCCCTTGCGATGTTTGGTGCGTACGAGTTGCAACTGCCTTCTAGCTGGCAGGTTAAGCTAAACGAAATTAGCAACAAGCAGAAAGGCGGCAGTGCAGCGGGCGTATTCATGATGGGAGCGATTTCTGGTTTAGTGGCGTCACCTTGTACCACCGCGCCATTAACGGGAATCTTGCTTTACATTGCCCAAAGTGGTGATTTGGTCCTTGGCTTCTCGGCACTGTATGCGTTGAGTTTAGGTATGGGGATTCCACTTATCGCGTTTGCCGTAACAGGCGGGAAATTGCTACCAAAAGCGGGTGGCTGGATGAATATTGTGAAAACAACATTCGGCTTCATGATGCTCGTTGTTGCCTTGGTATTCGTTGAACGTATGGTCGATAACATCTGGACTGAGCTAGCATGGGCAGTATTAGGTTTGGCTATGTTCTCTTACTTCTACGTGATGAATGCAGGCAGTGCAGCCACGTTCTGGAAGGGAATTCGCTCTCTCGTTATCTTCCTTGGTTTGTTCTCTTCTGCAATGTATGGCTACAAGGTGTTGTTCCCGCAACAGGCATCAGCACCAACTGCACATTCAACAAGTACAGTACATGCTGAGTTTGGCATTGTGAAAGATTTGAACGACTTCAAAAAGACGGTGAAAGCAGCCAATGATGAAGGCAAGTTTGTGATGATCGACTTATATGCCGATTGGTGTGTTGCCTGTAAAGAGTTCGAAAAATACACTTTCCCGGATCCTGAAGTGCAAAAGGCGTTAAGTAATACATTGTTATTGCAGATCGATTTAACGGATAACACGCCAGAAAGTATAGAGTTCCAAGAAGCGTTCGATGTACTGGGCTTGCCAACTATCATGTTCTTCAATAAGGAAGGCAAAGAGATTGATAAAGCGCGTGTGACGGGTTTTATGGACGCTGAAAAGTTTGCTGCACATGTTAATAATGCATTAGTTGATTAATCCTAGTGTCTAGCTAATCAATAAAAGCAGACTTCCATAAACTGGAAAAAGAAACACGATTAAAGAAACAGAAACAGAAACAGAAACAGAAACAGAAACAGAAACAGAAACAGAAACAGAAAACAAAGAAAAGGGGCTCATTTGAGCCCCTTCGTCGTTTTTGCTTCTGGTTGCGTTTATCGCGTACCGAATATTTTGTCTCCGGCGTCACCAACGCCCGGAATGATGTAGCCTTGCTCATTTAAGTGATCGTCGATAGCGGCAGTATAAATATCAACATCAGGGTGAGCCTCTGTTACCGCTTTTATCCCCTCGGGGCAAGCCACAAGCACCAAGCAGATAATGTTCTGGCAGCCTTTTTCTTTTAGTAACTGGACCGTTGCATTCATTGTGCCGCCTGTTGCTAGCATGGGGTCAATAACAAGCGCAGTACGTTGTTGCACATCTTTGATGATTTTATCGAAGTAGGCAACGGGCTGTAGCGTCTTCTCATCACGATATAAACCCACCACACTGATTTTGGCAGTTGGAATCAAATTCATAACGCCATCAAGCATACCTAAACCCGCACGCAGGATTGGAACTAATGTTACGGTTTTGCCTTGAATGCGTTTGACTTTAATTGGGGTGCCTTGCCAGCCGTCAACTTCAACTTCTTCAGTGGGGAGGCTACGAGTTGCTTCGTATGTAAGTAGGTTGCCAACTTCATTGGCAAGCTCTCTAAAACTTTTGGTGCTCACATCCTTTTCACGCATCAAGCTGATCTTATGTTCAATAAGCGGATGTTGAATATGAAATACTGCCACGAAAATCTCCGAGTTTTGAGGTTCTGCAATTTATAGTGCGCAAGTAGAGCGCGCTTTTATCTAATAAATTTCGTTGAAAAAGAGATAAGTCGCGTTCATCTTCGCGCTTTTTCAACATAATTGGGCTAAATCGGCTGAAAGTCAGCATTTTGCTTAGCAATGTCGTCAGTTTAGCCTAGAAAGTGCGGGTTGCGGTAGTTTAATGATGCCGAGCAGGGAGGGAATAAGGAGAGAAATATTTTCCTATTTATCATTTGCACTTGCATTTTATCTATGAAATAGTTGAACTTTGGTCTCATCATCGCAGATAAGACCAGTATTTTGCTGTAATTTATAAAGATGTTTCTATAATAGGTTTTTACGGGATATTGCGTGCTTTTTTGAAGCATATTCGAGGCAAAAAACAAGAAAGTCTCTTTTTGATGCAATATCTCTGCAAAGTTTGCTAATTTCGCGGAGTTTTATGAACATTCTTCTACTCAATGGTCCCAATTTAAACATGTTAGGTAAGCGAGAGCCTGAGATTTACGGTTCGCAAACCCTCGACGACATCGTTTCTGAGTTGACGCAATTAGCACAAAACGCAGGTGTGACGCTTTCTCATCTTCAAAGTAATGCAGAGCACCACATTATCGATCGAATTCATAGCGCAATGGGCAATACTGATTTCATCATTATAATCCCGGTGCTTTTACTCATACGAGTGTGGCCATTCGTGACGCCTTACTGAGTGTGAACATTCCTTTCATTGAAGTGCATTTATCCAATGTACACGCCCGCGAACCTTTCCGTCAGCACTCCTATATGTCCGATGTGGCGCAAGGTGTGATTTGTGGTTTAGGGGCGCAAGGGTATGAATTTGCTTTGCAAGCAGCAGTTAAACAATTGTCTGCGGCATCTTAGTTTCCATTATAAAAATTTTAAGTGAGTGAATAATCTATGGATATTAGAAAAATCAAAAAGCTCATCGAGTTAGTAGAAGAGTCTGGCATCGCTGAATTAGAAATTACTGAAGGTGAAGAGTCTGTACGTATTAACCGCTACAGTTCTGCGCCTGTTGTTGCTCAAGCAGCGCCTGCGCAAATTCAAGCCGCTCCCGTCGCAGCGCCTGTTGCAGCACCAACGGCAGCCGCGCCAGCAGCCGAAGCTCCTGCCGCAGAGCCAGCGGGTCACATCGTTCGCTCTCCAATGGTAGGGACTTTCTACCGCTCTTCTTCTCCAGGTGCGAAAGAGTTTGTTCAAGTGGGTGACCAAGTTAATGTTGGCGATACATTGTGTATCGTTGAAGCAATGAAAATGATGAACCAAATTGAATCTGATAAAGCAGGTACAGTGGTAGAAGTGTTGGTGAATAACCAAGACCCTGTTGAGTTCGATCAACCTCTTTTTGTTATCGAATAAGCGGGTGAATCCATGCTTGATAAAGTTCTAATTGCCAACCGAGGTGAAATTGCCCTACGGATATTGCGCGCTTGTAAAGAGCTCGGCATTAAAACCGTTGCAGTGCACTCATCTGCGGATAGAGACTTAAAACACGTTTTACTGGCAGATGAATCCATCTGTATCGGTAAAGCGCCAGCCAATGAGAGTTACTTGAATATTCCGGCCATTATTGCGGCAGCGGAAGTGACTAACTCTATTGCCATTCACCCTGGTTACGGTTTTCTTTCTGAAAACGCAGCATTTGCTGAACAGGTGGAAAAAAGTGGCTTCATCTTTATTGGACCAAGAGCAGAAACCATCAACCTCATGGGTGATAAGGTTTCAGCAATCGAAGCAATGCGTAAAGCAGGCGTACCTTGCGTGCCTGGTTCCGATGGCCCATTAGGACCGGATGCAGAAGCGAACAAGACGATTGCAAAACGCATTGGTTACCCGATCATCATTAAAGCTGCCGGTGGTGGCGGTGGTCGCGGTATGCGTGTGGTACGTGAAGAAAAAGACTTACTTGAATCGATCGCAACCACAAAAGCGGAAGCGAAAGCGGCATTCAACAACGATGTGGTTTACATGGAGAAATTCCTTGAAAACCCTCGTCACGTTGAAATTCAAGTGCTTTCAGACGGTCAAGGCAATGCAATTCATCTTGCAGAGCGTGATTGTTCTATGCAGCGCCGTCACCAAAAAGTGGTGGAAGAAGCGCCAGCGCCAGGTATTACGCCAGAAATGCGTGCGCGTATTGGCGAGCGTTGCTGTAATGCGTGTGTTGAGATTGGCTATCGCGGTGCCGGAACGTTTGAATTCTTGTATGAAAACGGTGAATTCTATTTCATCGAAATGAATACTCGTATTCAGGTAGAGCACCCAGTAACAGAAATGATTACAGGCGTTGACTTGATTAAGGAGCAGCTTCGTGTTGCTGCGGGTTTGCCGCTTTCCATTGAGCAATCTGAAATCCGTATCAGTGGTCATGCTCTTGAGTGTCGTATCAACGCAGAAGATCCAGATAGCTTCATTCCATCGCCGGGTAAGATTACACATTTCCACCCAGCAGGGGGGTTAGGTGTGCGTTGGGATTCTCATATTTACTCTGGTTACGCTGTTCCGCCGCATTACGACTCCATGATTGGTAAGCTTATCACTTACGGTGAAAGCCGCGATGTTGCTATTGCTCGTATGCGTCATGCGTTAGATGAACTTGTTGTTGATGGAATTAAAACGAACATTCCACTGCAAAAACGCATCATGTCTGACCAAAACTTCCGAAATGGTGGAACCAATATCCACTATTTGGAGCACAAGCTAGAAGCGGAAAAAGAAAAGAAATAAAGCGCATTTTGCTTGTACCCTACACTGAATTGAAAAGCTGTGCCTTCGTGCACAGTTTTTTTATGCGTGCTACTCTTGCGCAGATTATTGTCCGACGTAGTGTGTCGGTGAGTTTGAACCAAGAGTATAAAAATAATGAAATTAGTGTATTCCTTTCTCGCAGCATTGGTTTTAATTGCTCAGGCTCCCGCCTTCGCTGAAAACCTTTATCAAGTCACGCTATTACGCGCCGCACCCGGTAACCTTCCCTCATTGATTGATGAAGTGAGTCATCAGAAACGCAAAAACAAAGGCAAAATGGTGATTATGCGCCATAGCCAAGGAGATCACTGGGACTTAATGTTGGTATTGCCAGCAACTGAAACCTTACCTCGTCCGCACCGTTATCACGCATTGGCAGATTTTCAGCATGATTTTGTTGCAGAAACCGACATGAATTGGGACCAATTTAAGAAAAAATCGGATGCAGCTGGGCTATTCCATATTGAAATGTTCCGAGCGGCGGCTGGAAAGCATGAAGCTCTGCTTGAGGAGCGTCATATGGAAAACGATTACTTTTTAAGAACACAGCGTAAACCCAATGCGATTTTTGTTACGCGTTTTGGAAGTGATTACGATAATTTCTCTATCGGTTTTTATTCTGGAATGAAAGAGTTTGCTATTGACCCAGACTTACCTGAAGCCGTATTTGAAAAAGCCGCTAAAGAGGCAGGTTTTGCGGCGCGTTCAGATATTGGGTTTCATCTGCGTCGTTACTTAGTGGGGCATAACGACACTATCGCGACAAACGTAAAGTAGCGAGATGGTGCTATACGTGCAGGGCGCGTAAAGTTATTAACAAGAACAAGAACAAGAACAAGAACGTGAACAAGAGTGAGATGTGAGTGGCAAGCGAGCTATCCGCAATTGTCTACTCACTCTCGCTATTTACTCTCGTCCATTTTCTACTTTCGCGCGACTGTGTGCTGATGTCGCCGCGTTATCCGTTTTCAATTTATATTAAGCGACTTTAGATTCAGGCAAGGTTCTTTGATAAAAGAACAGGGCTCCAGCCAAAATAACAAGCGGCACTAGCATGAAATAGAAGGCTGTTTGTCCGTCAAAATATTGAAAAATAGTCCCGGTGACTAAGCTACCGAATGTACCGCCTAAGGCTGAAAACACCACAATCAACCCTGTCATTGAGGCGTGTTTTTCTTCGGGCAATGCACTAAGCACAACGGAATTAATAGCAGGGTAAATAGGGGCCATAAATAGGCCAACTAATGGCAAGACAAATGCGGCAATAGGTACTTCACCCCAAGACTGTATAGGCGCATCGCTGGTGGCAACATTAGCGAGCGGCATAGCAACAATGATCAACAGCGCAATCAGCACGATGCTTGTCATTAAAAAGTGGAACCAGTGCATTTTTCTTAAAACATAACCTGCCAGTAAACGCCCGGCAGCTAAACAAGCAGCAAAAATACTCGTGACTTGAACGCTAATATGATTGGCAAGGTTGAGCACCTCGCTATTAAAAGTGGGCAGCCAAGTGCCAATACCTTGTTCCACCAGCACATAGAAAAACGCACATAGAATAAACATCACGACAAAAGGCAGCCATGCCAGTTTTAGCATTTCAGCAAACTGATTTTGCCCTTGTGCTTGTGAGTCATTCCGGGCAGTAGAAGCTGATTCTTGTTGTGCTTTGAGTGAATCAGAGTTTTGGTCATTCACCGTATTTGGCTGTTCAGGAATCGCGCTTGTGGCAATGAAAACAAGGTTAGCGGCGCCTAGCCCGGCGATGACCCAATAAACATCAAGCCAAGTGCGAGACTCGGGCTGATTTGGGTCGATAAATGCGGAAAAAAGCCAGTATCCAGCCAATACGCCTACCATAAAACAGCCTTCGATAATATTCATATTCGATGCATGCGATTGAGGTGAGTCAGACACTTTTCCAATCAGCGAATACACTGAAATTTTGATGAGCGCAAAACTGACACCAACGAGTAAAAACAGCATTTTTGTCATGAAAAAGCTATTCAGCAATGGCATGAGTAAGCTGCCAAGTGTGACAAGAAAAGTTCCTAGCAACATTGCGCGTTTAAAGCCCAATCTCGGTAAATAGGCGGCCACTAAAAACGACACAATGGCGATAGGGATGTCTTTGAAGCCTTCTAAAATACTGGCGTTGGTTTTGCTAACGTCAAAGCTCGCAATAGATTGCAGTATGACACTTCCAACGCTATTTAACAGGATCGCAAATAGCACATAAGTACTGATTAGCATGGCGATAACGCGGAGTCTTTGCGCGTTTTCTGGCTTGCTGTGGTGCGAAATTTCGATGCTTTCCATAAGGCCTCAAGAGTTCAAAGTTACGCAGGATTGTTTGATTCTGTCATGTTCATAAAATTTATGCAAACGATTGCAAAGTTGCTTTCAATCAAGTATTACTTAATTAAGTGTGATTCATATTGAGTGTAATTGAGTGAATTTAAAAGTCAGTGACGGTGATGTTTCATCGCCATGGGTTTTACAAGAAGACCTGTTTCAAGTTAGCAACGTACGACTATCTGAAACCTTATTCTCTCAAGGAAATGGGTTAATAGGGGTACGAGGGACGCCCGAAGAAGGGTGGCATTTTACGCAGAAGGGAAAGCGGTTTCTTTCTTGTGAAGGCGTTTATTTAAACGGTTTTTACAGCCAGTCCCCCATTCCTTACGGTGAAAGTGCTTATGCTTTTGCCACCCATAACGATCAACTGTTGCAAGTTCCTAATACCAAAGCCGTCATACTCAATGTATTGGATGAGAAGCAGGTGGTTGAACACCGCCGCAGCCTTGACATGCGCACAGGGTTACTGCACCGAAAGAAGGTGGTAGAAACACAACAAGGTGACCAGTGCCAACTCACTTTCGAGCGTTTTGTGAGTGCCACTCACCCTCATTTAGTGTGTCTTCGTGTAAAAGCAACTGCTGTAGTGGGCCAGATAAACCTGAATCTTATTCCTGCGTTGGATGATAAATACGGTGCAGTGAGCGAGCCGGATGATCCGCGAGCAGGCGAGCTTTCGATAGTGGATACGTTAACGCGCACAAGCCACCATGCGAGCGAGGGGACGTCAAAAACTGAATACCAAGTTAAAGGTGTGAACACCCACGTTAATGTCACTTGCTTAGATACGTTAACGGTTGGCGAGAGTGTACGTGCTACGCGGATTGGAGAAGAAGCGAAGTGCCAATTAAACCAAGGTGAAAGCCTGACGTTTACGCGTTATGCATTGTTTCATGCCGGCGACGACCCAAGTGCTGTAGAGTTAGCGCAACAAGCCGCCGCATCAGAGCTTACATCGATAGATTACGACACGCTAAAAGCAGAACATGTGGATGCGCTCAGTGCGTTTTGGCAACAAGCCGAGCTTGATGTGCAACTAGAAACCGGTGATGTGAGTTTGCAACAAGGCTTAATTTTTAGCATGTTCCAGCTGTATCAATCGGCAGGCCGAAATGGCAAAGCAGCTATTGCAGCTAAAGGGCTTTCTGGTCCGGGTTACGATGGGCATTATTTTTGGGATACAGAAATTTATGTGATCCCCTTTTTCGCTTTTACCGCGCCCGAGATTGCCAAAAGCTTACTGCTTTATCGCTACCATACCCTTGCACAAGCACAGCAGCGAGCGCGGCAAATGTCCCATGAAGAGGGCGCCCTGTTTTCTTGGCGAACCATCAGTGGCGATGAGTGTTCTGCTTTTTTCCCTGCTAGTACCGCGCAATATCACATTAATGCAGCGGTAGCGTTTGCCATTCGAACCTATTATCGCGCCACGGGCGATAAGGTATTTATGCGAGACTATGGGATGACGTTGTTAGTCGAAACTGCAAAGCTATGGCCGCAGCTTGGGCACTTTAATCGTGATGGCGATTTTTGCATTGATGGCGTGACGGGTCCCGACGAATACACCGCAGTGGTAAACAATAACTTTTATACTAACTACATGGCGAAACAGCATTTGTTGTTTGCTGTGGAAATGGCCTCGGAGCTGGATGCAAAGGCGTTACAAGCCTTGGATATTGATGCACAAACGCTTTCTTTGTGGCAACAAATTGCAGATAAGCTGTATCTCCCATTTGACGAAAGTAAGCAAGCGCATCCACAAGATGACAGCTTTTTTCAGAAAAAAGTATGGGACTTAACGCGTCAACCAAAAGACAAAATGCCCTTGCTATTGCACTACCATCCTTTGGTGATTTATCGACACCAAGTGCTGAAACAGGCGGATGTAATTTTGGCGATGTTCTTAGGAGATGAGGACTTCAGCCTCGCCCAAAAGCAAGGCAATCTGGCTTATTACGAGCCGCTGACCACCCACGACTCTACATTATCTTCGTGTATTCACAGCATACTGTATGCAGAAGTCGGCAATATGGAAAAGGCCAGTGAGTATTTTGGCGATTCCGCGCGCATGGATTTGGATAACCTTCACCACAATACAGAATACGGCGTGCATACTGCCTGTATGGCAGGCGCTTGGAGCTGTGTGGTGTATGGCTTTTTAGGGTTAAGGCTACGCCGCGACCGACTGAGTTTAACCCCTAAACTGCCTGCTGGTTGGAAGCAAATCAAACAAACTATTCAGTATCAAGGGAGCGCGCTCGATATCACCTTGAGTCAACAAGAATTGACCGTTTTTCGCTCAGGGGGAGCCGCTTCGTTGCCCATTCACATCGATTGCCATATTGAAACGGTATCTCACACGCTAAGCCTTGCTCCTGGTGAGTCGAAAACTATTTCATTGGCAACGAGGGGAGTTGAAGTATGTCAGTAAGTTCAAGAAATGCCGTTATTTTTGATTTGGACGGTGTGCTCACCGATACCGCCCATTTTCACTTTATCGCGTGGCAGGCGATTGCACAGCAAGTGGGTGTTGCGTTTGGCGAGGCGGAGAATGAGCAGTTAAAGGGAATAGACAGAATGCGATCCCTTGCCATGATTTTGGAAAAGAGTAACAACCATTATTCTGAGCAAGAAATTAACGCGCTGGCGGAACAGAAAAACACGCATTATCAATCGTTAATTGCTGAAATGACACCCAACGATGTTTTTCCTGGCGTGAACAGGTTAATTGCTGATTTAAAGGCGGCGGGATTTGCTTTAGGCGTGGCATCTGTGAGTAAAAACGCAGAATTTGTGTTAACGCGATTGGGCTTGTTAAACGAATTTGAGTTTGTAGCGGATGCCGCCATAATCAAGAATACGAAGCCGGATCCCGAAATCTTCTTAACCGTTGCGAAAGCGCTAAATGTTGCCCCTGAACGATGCGTGGGGATAGAAGATTCTCAGGCAGGATTAGAGGCCATTAAGGCAAGTCATATGCCTGCTATTGGGGTTGGCAGTCCTGATTCACTACACCGTGCTGATCAGGTAGTGGCAGAAACAGGGCACATTGACGTAGCAATGATTGAAGCATTATTAATGTAACGAAAATCAGTAACGTAGCCGTGGGGCAGGGACTTTTTTCTGTGCCCCATTAAACTTTAAGCTAGACTCAATACAATGTCGGATTAGAGGCGTGTATCGAGTGAAAACTTTACTTACCCCATTAGCCAATCTATCAATAATTTCTATATTAATCATATTCTTATTTGCACCTGTTTCGTTAGCAAATGCCGGATACCAAGAAAATGAGGAGGCCAGAGAAGCAAGGAAGGAAGCCAGAGAGCTAGAGCGTGAGCGCCGAAATGAAATACGTGAGCGAGAACGAGAGGCAGAAGAGGAGCGACGAGAGCGAGAAAGGGAAGCGCGTGAGTATCAACGAGAATTAGATGAAGAAAAGCGCGAAGCTGCGCGGAATGCGAGAAAGGAAGCAAAGGAGTTAGATCGTGAGCGAAGAAAAGCAATTCGTGAGCGTGAGCGCGAGCAAAGAGATGTTCAAAGAGCGCGAGAGCGTGAAGAACGAGAGGCGCAACGAGCCCTAGACAAAGAAAAGCGTGAAGCTGAACGCGAAGCAAGAAAGGCGGCAAAAGAGTTCGATAGAGAACGTCGCAAAGCGGCGAAAAAGGCCAATACAAACAGCGATGATGAAGACGACGACAACGAGTAGGACGTCATCTTCATTAGTAAAATACGAGGCTGGCGCAAGCTTTATTAAGTTAAAGAACGAATAAAACTTGCGCACCCACACACCAAAGCACCACGTATAGCGGCGATAACTTCCATACCGAAATCAATCCCAAGCCAATCACAGCTACGGCAACGTCCATATTAGAAGTAATGCCCGATGTGATAATGGGATCATAGAACGCCGCACCGAGTAATCCCACAACCGCAGCATTGACCCCCATTATTGCCTTCGAGGCTTGCGTATTGTCGGCAACACGTTTCCAAAGCGGCAGTGCAGCAATAACCAGTAAAAATCCCGGCAAAAACATGAAGATAAGAGCCACACTTGCGCCTATCCAACTGGCGTGTTGTGTTGGTGTTAACGCCCCCAAATAAGCCGAAAAGGCAAACATGGGGCCTGGAATCGCTTGGGATGCACCGTACCCAACAAAGAAGGTTTCCTGTGTTACCCAGTTTGCGCCGACTGTTGACTCTTCAAGTAATGGTAGAACAACGTGCCCACCGCCAAATACCAAAGCGCCTGCTTGATAAAAGGCATCGGCAATTTGCGGTAGCATGTGATCTTTAGAAACAAATGGTAGGGTCAGTAGTAAAGCCAAAAAGCAAATGAAAGCGGTCATTCCCAATTTCTTACCATAGCGAATAGGCAAGGGTGTTAAGGTTTGCTGAGCGACACTTTTACAAACGTAAACCCCTGCAATACCACCTAAAATAACGGCACCAATTTGGGCCCAGGGTGAGGAAAAGGCAAGCAGCAATGCCATCACCACCAATGCAATTCCCTTTCTTGGGGCGTCAGGGCATAAGTTTTTCGACATTCCAAGTAACGCGTCAGCCACAACCACACAAGCCACCAGCTTCAAACCATGAATGGCAGCGATGCCGATGTCGTTGGAAAACAGGCTTAATGAGTTGGCAAAGAGAATTAATATGAGGGCAGAAGGCAGGGTAAAGGCAAGGAAAGCCAGCAGTGCGCCTAACCAACCTGCTCGAATTAACCCTAAAGAAAAGCCTAGTTGGCTGGAAGCCGGGCCGGGGAGAAATTGACACACCGCTAAAAGCTGCGCGAATTGGCTTTCGCTTACCCACTTTTTTTGTTCGACCAGTGTTTTATGAAAGTAACCAATATGGGCAGCAGGTCCGCCAAATGATGTGAATCCGAGTTTCAAAAATGTGATAAAAACGTCAAGGATGTTGCCTTGAGGAGCGTTATTTGTGTTAGTGTTTGGCATCGTTGAAGGGTACTTATTTTGGGCGCTTTTTTGCATCGCAGGGTTGTATCATTGCGCTAATTTATCGGCGATATGATTTCAAGTGTGTTAGCAAAATACAAGGTTATTTATGAAGATCACGATATACACAATATTGGCGCTAATCGCTTTTGCTGGCAACTCGGTACTTTGCCGTTTAGCGCTTGGCAATGAAGCTGTCGATGCGCCGAGCTTCACTACCATCAGGCTTATTTCTGGTGCGCTGGTGTTATTTGTGTTGTTGGGGCTTTCTAAACGCCTATCTAAACGCGTAGCCACGCGACAACACGCGAAAGCAAATGCATCGAAAGGAAGCTGGTTGGCGGCCTTAATGTTGTTCATTTATGCCGCTGGATTTTCTTATGCTTATCTCACTCTTGATACCGGCGTTGGGGCGCTGATCTTATTCGCGTCTGTGCAAATTACGATGATTCTAACGGGCGTTGTGGCAGGAAAAACCCTTCACAATATTGAATGGCTTGGTGTGTTCATATCTATTACCGGCTTTGCTTATTTAATGTTGCCCGGTGCCAGCATGCCTTCGACTGTGGGCTTTGTGTTGATGTCTTGTGCTGGCGTGGCGTGGGGGTTTTATTCTCTTATGGGAAGAGGCTCTGCGGATCCCCTAGCGGATACCACTTATAATTTTGTGCGCACGTTGCCGCTTGTTGCGGTGCTGGCGCTTATTTCTTTCAAAGATGTACAAGTGTCATACCACGGGTTTTGGTTGGCTGTGCTTTCTGGCGCCGTCACCTCGGGTGCGGGATACACCATCTGGTATATGGCACTTCGCGGTTTAACTTCTGTGCAAGCTGCAGTGGTGCAGTTATTCGTGCCTGTATTGGCATCGTTAGGCGGTGTTGTTTTTGCAAGTGAGTTGTTAACTGCGCGATTGGTCATTGCATCCTTGCTGATCCTTGGTGGCATCCTGCTCGTTATCTTTGCCAAGCAGTATCACAAACCTGTGACGGAGTAACCTTCTACTACTTTGCGATACGCAGCTTGCTTGAGTCTCGCTCGATAAGTTGCGTTTCTAATTCAAAGGAATGGGCTTCGGCTTTGTTGATTTGTTTAAACAGTAATTCCACTAAGCGTTTTCCGCCTGCTTGGGTATTCTGCCTGATAGTGGTTAACGAAGGGTGAGTAAACTTGGCTACTTCAATGTCGTCGTAACCCACAATAGAAAACGCTGGTGCTTTCTCGGTATCATCTTTTGTTGCGTTAAAATCGTTAAAGGCTTTTAGCATGCCAAGGGCAATCGTATCACTGGCGGCAACAACGCCATCAAAGTTAAATTCACCTTCTTGCAGTAACGCCGTGGCGACGTTGTATCCGTCTTGATAGGTAAAATGCACATCAATAAGCGGAGCAGGGGATAATAGCGCTTTGCTCATTGCTTCTTGATAGCCTTGATAGCGCAACTCGGTTTCAATGGTCATGTGCCCAGCATAAACAATATTTTTACATCCCTGTTCAATTAAATGTTCTGTCGCTAGCTGCCCACCTAAACGATTATCCGTGCCAACGGTTACGTATCGCGCTTTTGGATCCTTGGTGCCCCATACAACAAAAGGTTTGTTGTTATTGGTTAGGTTTTCAAAAATAGCGGGGTCATTGCCTTGTCCAAAAACAATCACACCGTCTGCACGCTTGCTGTCGAAATAATTTTTTAGTGATTGTTCATCAGGCTGAGTATGAGACGCAAGCAACATGTCGTAACCCATTTTGGTGAGCTCATCGGCAATGACGCCTAATAGCCGCAAAATAAAAGGGTCGGTCGTGGACTGATCATTTTCAGAATGGATAAGCAAGACAACGGCAATGGTATTGGACTTTTGCAGCCTGAGGTTTCTTGCTGTGGTATTGATGCTGAAATTAGCTTCTTTGGCGAGGGCTTGAATCCGCTCACGTGTTTTTACGCTAATGAGCTTGCTGTTACTCAAAGCACGAGACACGGTTGATTCTGAAACACCTGCCAGTTTTGCCATGTCGGATAGGGTAGAAACCTTCTTAACCATTTTATATGTATCGATCCTAGTTATTGAAAGATCACGTCTGGATTAGTTGAAATCATAACATGATGTTCTAAATTTTTGTTGTCTAAACATGCGTTACCTCATTGTATTTGTTAACAATGAGTCGGTTGTGTTTTGATTTTGTAAGTTATTTTGCAATCGTTTGCATTAATGTATTGCAAACGATTGCATTTTAACATATGTTTTACATAACGATGTGTGAATGTGGAAATATCGAAATGCAAAATGTTGTCTCTTTGTCAAAAACAGAAATTAGTAAAAGCTTTAAAGTCAGTGGTTTAACTTTAGCAGTTGCTTTGGCTTGTTCATCTACAGTAATGGCTCAAGAAGCATCAACTCCTGATTCGGGAGAGCAGAAGAAAGATTTCTTCGAGCAAATTATTGTTACAGGGACGGCAAGTGGCACCGCTGTTCGAAAAGTCGATTCAAGTTACGCAACAACTTCTCTTGATGCGGATATGATCAAAAAGCTTTCCCCTAAAAGCACGGCGGATTTGTTCAAAGCGATTCCCGGTGTGTGGGCAGAAAGCTCAGGCGGGGTGTCTGGTGCAAACGTATTCGTACGAGGCTTTCCTGGAAGTGGTGATGCGCCTTTCTTAACGGTTCAGTTACAAGGCGTGCCCATTTACCACCCACCAACGTTATCTTTCTTGGAGAACTCAACCTTATTTAGAGTGGATGAAACGGTTGCCTTTATGGATGGTTTGCGCGGAGGTCCTAACTCAGTGGTCTCGAATGGTCAGCCGGGTTTAACCACGAACTTCATGTTAAAAGAAGGTGGCGAATCAACAGAAGGGCTACTGAAGTACACAACATCCGATTATGACCTTCAACGTTTAGATGCGGTATTAAGTGGCAAGCTAGCAGAAGATTTATATTACATGGTTGGCGGTTATGTTCAGCAAAGCTCGGGTATTCGAGATGCGGGCTTTAACTCTGAAAAAGGCCAACAGTTCACCATCAATATCACCAAAGAATTGGATAACGGTAAGCTAAATTTCTATACACGAGTGACCGATGATCACGGCGCTTGGTATTTGCCAACACCATTGGTTGATGGCGTGGATAATGAGTACACGCAAATCGGTACATTGAACCGTCAAGCGACGATTCAATATGGTCCGCAAGGCACAAGACAAGCTTTTGATTTTGGTGATGGCCGAGGTTGGGACGGTTCAATTTCAGGTGGCTCAATTGAGCTAGAGCTGGGCAACGGTTGGACGTTTGTAGATCGCTTCTCTTATACCAGTGGTGACGCAGATACCTTTGGCCTTGTGCCTAACGGCTCGCCAGTAGATTTGGCGTCGGTAGCGGATAATGGCGCGAGTGCCTTTGGTGCGGTAACAGGCACAGAATACACCGGAGACACCTTAGTTCAGCAAATTGGCCGCTGGGTTGTACTAAAAGAAATCGAAGCCTTCACCAACGACTTAGCGCTGACTAAAAAGTCGGACAAATACCAAGCCACGGTTGGTTTATATGCCACAGATTATTCTGCTGAAGATTGGTGGTCGCTTGGAAACCAGTCATATCATGTGATTGCTCAAGGCGGTGAGAATTTAACGGGTATTGAGTGTAACGACAGTGCCGACAGCTGCGACTGGAATTACGACATTAACAGCACGGGTGATGGCAAAACAACCGCGCTTTACGCTGCGTTTGAGTATCAGCTAACGGACCAGCTAAGGGCCGACATTGGTATTCGTAGCGAAGATCATGAAATTGAATACACGGTTGATGAGGGCCTTGATGGCATCATTACCAAAGCCGTGCAATATGATGAATCTGATACGGCATGGACAGTAGGTTTAAACTACCAATTTGAACGCGACATGGGGGTATTCTTCCGTGCCAGTGAAGGCAGCAAAATGCCTTTCTTCGACGACTTTAGAGATAACTTCTCTGCTTATGAAAGTGGCGAAGATTTAATTAAAGATGTGACTCAATACGAGTTAGGCTACAAACTTGCGCGTGCGAATTACAACATTTATGCAACGGGCTTTTTCACCGAAGTAAAAGGTGACACCTTTGTTCGCCGCCCGGGCGCACCTGCTGAAACACTGACCAATGAAGCATACGGTGTGGAGATCGATGCTGCCTATTTCAATGACAGTGGATTCTCTGTGTCGTTAAACGCGACAATTCAAGAAACTGACATCACGGAAAGTGCGACAAATGAAGGCAATGAGGCCATGCGTCAGCCGGGCTGGCAGGTTAGAGTTACACCAAGCTATGAGTTTGAATTAGCAGGCTTAGAAGCCAATGTATACGGCACCTTAATCGCTGTGGATGACCGATTTGGTAACAACGAAAATACTGTTGTATTAGAAGGATATGAACAGGTAAATCTGGGCATGAATTTCCGTACTGAGTCGGGTTTGAAGTTTGAATTTGCCGTGAACAATTTAACCGATGAAGACGCTTTAACAGAAGGGGATCCTCGTAACCCACAAGCACCCAATGGCCGTTTTATCATGCCGCGTAACGCTACTTTCAGCGTGAGCTACGAGTTCTACTAAGTTTCATTACACGCAGAAGTTGTGTGCTGCGTGTGATGAAAACGGGTCTCTACGTTTTGAATAGTTGGCAAGGAGACCCAACACGCGTGTTTTAAAAACTGTTTAGCACTTTCTCATTGAGTGTTTGGAAGCCAGGCGTTTACGCTTGGCTTCCGTTTTTCATAATCCACTCTGGCTGAATAACGCCGTACTCATACACCAAATCTCTTGGGTGTGAGATATCCCAACAAACGATGTCCGCTAATTTACCTACTTCCAATGAGCCTATTTGCGATGCGAGACCAAGTGCTTTTGCTGCATGAGTTGTAACGCCTTGTAATGATTCTTCAACGGTTAAACCAAACAGAGTGCATGCCATGTTTAGCATAAGCGGCAAGGAGGCAACTGGCGAAGAACCGGGGTTAAAATCAGTAGCGATTGCCATGGGAACGTGATGTTGACGCAGTAAATCAATGGGCGGTAATTTGGTTTCTTTTAAATAGTAGAATGCGCCGGGTAAAAGGGTGGCAACGGTACCGTTTTGAGCCATGGCTTTTACGTCTGATTCTTGTAAATACTCCAGATGATCCACAGATAATGCGCCCATATTGGCAGCTAATTCGCTGCCGCCCATTGCCGAAAGTTGTTCGGTATGGCCTTTAATGGCAAGCCCAAGTGATTGTGCCGTTTCGAAAACCTTGCGAGTTTGTTCAAGTGTAAAACCAATGTTTTCACAAAATACATCCACCGTATCAATTAGGTTTTCTTCGGCTAGCTTTGGCATGATTTCGGTGCAGATTTTCTCTACATAATCATCGGCTTTACCTTTGTATTCAGGCGGTACGGCATGTGCGCCTAAATAGGTGGTACTCACGTTAATTGGCAACGCTTCACCTAAGCGTTTCGCAACCTTCAGTACGCGTCGCTCAGTTTCGTAATCCAAGCCGTAGCCCGATTTCATTTCGATGGTGGTTACCCCGTTTCTGAGCATGGCTTTGGCGCGGCGCATACCTAACTCAAACAATAAGGCTTCGCTGGCAGCGCGCGTGGCATTAACGGTATTGAGGATTCCGCCGCCTTGTTCAGCAATTTCTTTGTAGGACACGCCATTTAAGCGCTTTTCGAATTCGTTAGAACGGTTGCCAGCGAACACTAAATGCGTGTGGCAATCAATAAATCCGGGCATAAGCCATTGGTGGTGACAATTGCGCTTTTCTATGTTTTTAGGTAGGTCTGTCATCTCTGACAAAGCGTCCATCGTACCCATCCATTGAATGGTCCCATTCTCCACTAAAAGGGCAGCATTTAAGATAACATCTTCATCGGAAATGCCTTTTTGCATCGTTGCAATATTGGCGTTGACCAAAAGTACGGGGGCTGGCTCGTGTGTCACGGGATTCGTCCTACAATAATAATGGGATTTAATCATTCTATTCTGAAGATTTTATCTTGTATATACAAGTGAAATGTGCCAATTTAAATAAAGCAGCAGTGATTATGCGTAAGTATGGACGGTTATGGCTCAAAATAAATACCAAATTATAAAGCAATTTTTACTTCAAAAAATTGAGTCTGGGGAATGGCCCGAATATGAGGTTGTGCCTTCAGAAAATGCCCTTGCAGAGCAGTTTGGGGTGAGCCGAATGACAGCAAGAAGAGCCCTGCAAGATTTAGCTGAACAAGGTGTTATTACTCGAAATCAAGGTGCGGCCAGCACGGTAGCGAGCATTAAAAGCCAATCTTCTTTAATTGAGATCCGCAATATTGCAGATGAAATAGCGGATCGTGGCCATGCTTATCAAGCCAATGTGTTGGAATTGTCGCAAACACAGGCGTCAAGCAAAGTGGCACAGAAGTTGGGTGTGGCCGCCGGAGATGCGGTTTTTCATAGCACAATTGTCCACTTTGAAGAGGGCTTACCGGTGCAGTTAGAGCAACGATTTGTTAACCCTGCGGTGATTCCTGATTACTTAAAACAAAATTTTGAGTTGATCACTCCTCATACCTACTTAAGCCGCATTGCACCGCTTACCGAGGCGGATCACCAAATTGAGGCTGTGTTAGCGCAAAGCGAATTAGCCGCGTTGTTAGATATCGATGCATCGCAGCCTTGCTTGCAAGTTCAGCGTCGAACGTGGTCGAAAAAAGCCGTTGTGAGCTTTGCAATTTTGACTCATCCCGGCCACCGATATCGCTTAGGCGGGCACTTAACTTTTTAACGTTTTTATTAACAGGCTTGTGCTTGTTTTTACTCAAGCACAGGTTTGCGTCACAGGAAAAATACGATGACAGACAAAAATTTAAGACACGATCCTAAAAGAGTGATTCGTGCACCTAAAGGCACAGAGTTAACCTGTAAAAGTTGGTTAACAGAAGCGGCAATGCGTATGTTAATGAACAACTTAGACCCAGACGTTGCAGAGCGTCCTGAAGACTTAGTGGTTTATGGCGGTATCGGCCGTGCCGCGCGTGATTGGGCGTGTTTCGATAAGATTGTAGAAGTGCTTCAACGCCTAGAAAATGATGAATCTTTGTTGGTTCAATCAGGTAAGCCTGTTGGCGTATTTAAAACCCATGCCGATGCGCCTCGCGTGTTGATTGCGAACTCCAACTTGGTGCCTCATTGGGCGAATTGGGAGCACTTTAACGAATTGGATAAGAAAGGCTTGGCGATGTACGGCCAGATGACGGCTGGCAGCTGGATTTACATTGGTAGCCAAGGCATCGTTCAAGGGACATACGAAACATTCGGTGCAGTGGCACGCAAACACTTTGGCGGTGAAGCAAAAGGTAAGTGGGTACTGACTGGCGGCTTAGGTGGAATGGGTGGTGCACAGCCACTTGCTGCGACCATGGCTGGCTTTTCTATGATTGCGGTGGAGTGCGATGAAACACGCATCGATTTTCGTTTACGCACTGGCTATGTAGATAAAAAAGCACACTCGTTAGACGAAGCGATGCAAATGCTTCAAGAATCAATAGATAACAATCAGCCCACTTCAATTGGTTTGCTTGGCAACGCAGCGGATATTTTTGCGGAGCTGGTTGAAAAGAACATCACGCCTGACGTTGTAACGGACCAAACTTCGGCTCACGACCCGTTAAATGGCTACTTGCCACAAGGCTGGACGATGGAGCAAGCGGCTGATATGCGAGCTAAAGACGAAGCGGCAGTTGTTAAAGCGGCGAAGCAGTCGATGGCGGTGCAAGTTCAGGCGATGTTGGATTTGCAATCACGCGGCGCAGCAACGCTTGACTACGGTAACAATATCCGCCAAATGGCATTAGAAGAAGGCGTTGAGAATGCCTTTGACTTCCCGGGATTCGTTCCTGCTTATATTCGCCCACTATTCTGTGAAGGTGTTGGTCCTTTCCGCTGGGCTGCGTTATCGGGTGATCCTGAAGACATCTATAAAACAGATGCGAAAGTGAAAGAGCTTATCCCTGATAATCCTCATCTTCACAATTGGCTAGATATGGCTCGCGAACGTATTCATTTCCAAGGATTACCAGCACGTATTTGTTGGATTGGTTTGAAAGATCGTGCGCGTATTGCGCTTGCTTTCAATGAAATGGTGCGTAACGGCGAATTAAGCGCGCCCGTTGTGATTGGTCGCGATCATTTGGATTCTGGTTCTGTTGCCAGTCCAAACCGTGAAACCGAGTCAATGCTGGACGGTTCTGATGCTGTATCGGATTGGCCATTGTTGAACGCTTTGTTGAGCACTGCTGGAGGCGCAACATGGGTCAGCTTGCACCACGGTGGTGGTGTTGGCATGGGCTTTAGTCAACATTCCGGTGTGGTGATTGTTTGTGACGGTACTGAAGCGGCAGACAAGCGTGTAGGGCGTGTGCTTTGGAATGACCCTGCAACAGGCGTTATGCGCCATGCTGATGCGGGATATGACATCGCCAAAACCTGCGCGAAAGAGCAAGGCCTAGATTTACCTATGTTGGATAAGGAGTAAGAAGTCGATGTTTGCACTGAATATTCAACCGGGAAAATTGTCGCTAAACGATTTACGACAGGTTCATAATCTATCTACGTCATTAACGCTCGATCCCGCTGCAATCCCGGCTATCGAAGCGTCTAATAAGAGTGTGGTGAGCGTACTCGCCGCTGGTAAAGTGGTATACGGCATTAACACTGGCTTTGGCTTGTTGGCAAATACACGCATTGCACCTGAAGAGCTGGAGCTGTTGCAAAAGTCGATTGTACTATCTCATGCAGCAGGCACGGGTAAGCCAATGAGCGACGACGTGGTTCGCTTAATGATGGTGCTGAAAATTAACTCATTATCGCGCGGCTTTTCTGGTGTGCGCCCTGAGTTAATTAACATGTTAATGGGCATGGTGAGCGCGGGTGTTTATCCGTGTGTGCCAGAAAAAGGCTCGGTTGGCGCAAGTGGTGACTTAGCGCCCTTGGCTCACATGAGCTTGCCACTGATTGGTGAAGGCCATGTGCGTTATAAAGGCGAAGTGTTAACGGGTACAGAAGGCTTGAAAATTGCTGGGTATGAGCCGGTTACGTTAGCGCCCAAAGAAGGGCTGGCACTGCTTAATGGCACGCAAGCTTCAACAGCGCTGGCGCTTTCAGGCTTGTTCCAAGCAGAAAACTTGTTAATCGCAGGTACCGTTGCTGGAGCGTTGAGTGTTGAAGCAGCCCTAGGTAGCCGCGCCCCCTTCGATCCTCGAATCCATGAAGCCCGAGGTCAAGAAGGACAAATAGCTTTGGCTGCGTGCTATCGTGATTTGTTAGCTGACCGCTCTGAGATCGGTGAGTCTCATGAGGATTGCGAGAAGGTACAAGACCCTTACTCATTGCGCTGTCAGCCGCAAGTCATGGGAGCATGTTTCGATCAGCTTAAGCATGCCGCTAAAATCTTGTTAGTGGAAGCAAATGGCGTAACGGATAACCCACTTATTTTTGGTGATGACATTATTTCAGGCGGTAACTTCCATGCTGAACCTGTTGCTTTTGCCGCGGATAACATCGCTTTAGCCATCTCAGAAATTGGCGCATTGTCAGAGCGTCGTACTGCTTTGCTTATTGATAAAAACTTGAGTGGATTGCCGCCGTTTTTGGTTGAAAATGGTGGGGTAAATTCAGGCTTTATGCTGGCTCAAGTAACGGCCGCTGCATTGGCTTCTGAGAATAAAACCCTTGCTCACCCAGGCTCTGTTGATAGCTTGCCTACATCAGCAAACCAAGAAGACCATGTTTCTATGGCGACCTTTGCGGCGCGTCGTTTAACCGATATGTCGGAAAATACGCGTGGAATTTTAGCGGTGGAGTTATTAGCTGCCGCGCAAGGTGTGGACTTCCGTCGTCCTTTGAAGAGTACTGAAAAGCTCGAAGCTGCTTATACGACGATTAGAGCACATGTGCCGTTCTACGATCATGACCGTTATTTCTCACCAGATATCGAGAAAATTTCGACAATGGTATTAAACGGAGAGTTGAATCCGTTAATGCAAGCGCTTGTGATTTAGCGGGTACAAAAAAATAAGGGCTTGAGGAAGAATGGTTTTAACCACGCTTTCTCAAGCCCTTATCTCGGTAAAGTCGCTTTGCTGCGAGCCTCCACCTAGTCCACAATTTCGTTTCCGTGCCTAGCATCCGTTGCCACATTCCTTAAAGCCACGCTTCCTGCAAGTTGCTGAGCCGCATTCCAATTTGGTCAGCTGCAATACGTTTCCCTGTATTGCGTTTTTCTACTCTTCCAGTGAGTAAATCATCCCTGGCTATAATTAACCACTTCCTTAACCCTTATTTCTTCCTGAGTCAGTCCTTTAACAATTCCTTTGAATACAGTCGGCCTTCCTTAATTCCTTGCCTTCCTTTTGTCTGTCCTTAATCAATCCGTTTCTTAGTGAGCATCCATTTACAATGTGCTTATCCGTTAGCGAGTCTTACGTCCTTTTCCATGTTGCCTCCGTGCTCCCTGACTACGAGATATACTTTACGCCAATCTGAAATGGGTGCTAGGTAGGCAAAGAAGAATATTTTTTGAACTTGTTCACAAAAAATAAAGCAAGTTCATATAAAACAAAGGGTTACAATATTTTGAGGTGAGTGTAATACGACAAATTAACGTGAATTCTTATAGTCTTGTAAGAGATGTCTTACAAGGGAGTGAGAAAAAGGGAAGTGGCGCTAAACGGCCTTATAGAATCAGACCTAACATCTTGCGCAAATTATTCACCGAATAGGCAGATAAGCGCTTTTCAGCTTAATAAAAAAAGGGAAATCAACTAACAAAATGAGGCAGCAATGACACTTTATGTTTCGAAATATTCGTTTTCTTCACAAAAGGCGAGACCGAGAATCAGGCGGCTTTGTTCTTTTTTATGAGAGCGAATACTGGCGACTAATTTTTGTGCTGTTTGTGTGTTAGGAGAAGTAAAAGTAACGACTACCTTTTCTTGCTTAACATGGCTTACCTCATCTTTACCCAATTGAAGGCAACAACCTCCGTGAGATAAATCTATTATGGTGCCATTTGCATGGATATTTTCATTATCAGAACTCAGAAACGAAATGTGTGCTTTCACACTGACAAATTCACGTTTTTCTCGCCGTAGTTGTTTGCAACACAACGAGTGAGGGAAGCTGACGAAAAGTAATTTGTCGGGAAAGGTCACCTTAGAAAGCACACGGCAGCTAAATGCCGCACATTCACCTGAAGTTTTTTCAAAAATGGTGCGTATAATCAAACTCTCTTGTTCGATAATTGCTTCTTTTAGCCCGTTGTAACGCTTTGGATCGGGCAATTCCATCACGAGATATTCATCATCCTTTAACCCGATAATATGAGAGCGAAATCGCTTTTTGCTTGATTTGATTTCCACTTCAACAAACAAGCCGGGTCGTAAATGATCTACCAGCTCTATTTCTTGTACTTCACCATTGGGTTGGTGCGCTTCCATAATGCCCGCCTCATATCAGGTGTACAGATAGGTAAAGTATGGTTGAGATATAAGGAATAGCCAAAATTGGCGCATAATTTTTTAGCTAGGCGATAGGCGTGGGAAACGCAATGACCTCATCGATATGTTTTGCGCCAACAGCAAGCATAATCAGTCTATCAATACCAAGAGCCACACCTGCACACTCAGGTAACCCCGCGTGTAAAGCGTCTAAAAAGCGCTGATCGATTTTTGCCGGATTTAGCCCCATATCAGCTCGTAATTGATTGTCTTTTGCGAAGCGTTGATGCTGCTCTTTTGCATCCGAAAGCTCATGGAAGCCATTGGC
>CAXRCC010000128.1:0-19107 GCA_964228975.1 Paraneptunicella sp.
GCTGTTAGCTTGTTAAGTCGAGTAACAAGGCGGCAAAGAGCTGTTCGATTTTATCTAGCACTGGGTGGTTATCGACATCGTATTGGCTGCAATAACCGTCCGATGTTTGATGAATGACTAAGGTTTCGCCTTCATGCTCTACCACGGCGATGCGAATGGGGAGGTCGAAGCTCATCGTGATGTCTTTTTGCATCAGCTTGGTTCCAGCAACAGGGTTGCCAAAAATAAGTACTCGAGATGCTGGCATATCTAGGTCTGCGCTTTTGGCATTGGCTTGATGATCAATGTCACAAAAGATCATAAAACCTTTTTCTTGAATCGATTTTTTTAAGCGCTCTGCTGACTCTGCCACTGACAAGTTGACTGCTATCTTCTTCATTTGATTACTCTATGTTGGTTAGTTTGGTGCCGGTTTTAACGAATACCTCTTGCGACTGCTTCAATCGATTATCGCTGAATGACTGAGCACGCTTGGCGATATCTGGGTGCGGATATCGAGGCGGTGATGTTTGGGTCGTATAATTTCGCAAAACTGCCGGGATTCTAACAGCAACATAGCCGTGATTTCTATCCTTGATAGGTGCTGCTTGAAAATAGTCTGGCTTTTTGTGTTATGACTGGGGCGGATGCTCATAACCCTAACAACGAAGATTATTTAGGAGACTAGTAGGAAAGTGGCTTGCGTTTTTTCTCAAGCCACTAAATGCTTGGATTAGTGGGTATTTGTGCGAAATACGACTACTTTTAAAAGCAGAGCGCTTGAGTACGCTTCAGGTTTTCGTCTTTAAAAATAGTGAATAACAAAGGCACACGTACCCGATGAAAAAGAGACTTTTAATTTGCGCAATGGCGCTACTGATGGGGGCTTGTAGCAAGCAGGCAGAGCAAGTGCAACTTCCGGTTAAATCCGTCAAGGTGATGAAAATCGATAGTGCGACTCATGCGTCCACTCGGTCCATTTCAGGTACGGTACAAAGTGCTAATAAAAGCGATGTGAGCTTTCGCGTTTCTGGGCTGATCGAAGCAATGAACGTGCAGGTTGGCGATAAGGTTAAGCTTGGGGAAACGCTGGCGACGCTGGGGAAAAAGGAATTCGATTTAGATATTCAAGCGGCACAAGCTCAGCTTAATAGTGCGCGAGCGTCGATGGCTGAGAAAAAAGACGAGTTAGTTCGTCAAAACACCTTGCTTGAGAAAAAATACGTGGCGCAATCTTCGGTGGACCAAGCGCTCGTGGCGTTTAATCAAGCGGTGAGCAATGTGGAAGTGGCCGTTTCTAAATTGGAAACGGCGAAAAACAACCTTACTTACACCAAGTTAAACGCGCCTTTTAGTGGCACGATTGCAGCACGCAATGTTGAGCCCTTTTCCGAGGTTGCTGCTGGTCAAACGGTCTATCAGTTGCAAACCCGTAATGAGCTGGAAGTTGACGTACTCATCCCCGAATCCATGATCAACAGCGTGAATTATGGCGATGTGGTGAGTGTCGTCTTTCCTACGTTTAAAGACAAAACATACAGTGCCACGATTTCCGAAATTGGCTCGGAAGCTAAATCCAGTAATGCTTATCAAGTTGCAGTGAAATTATCGCAATCAGATAGCACTATTCGCCCCGGTATGACTGCGCGCGTAACGTTCAATCTATCGCCTTCTGGGGCATCCTCTTCGGGGCAAGAAAAAGGCTATTTGATCCCCATTACCGCGCTCGATACGCGCTTACATGAAGTGGCAAATGGCGAAAGCGGCAAGCGGATTTCGGTGTTTGTTGTTGAAGAGGGCAAAGTGGTAAAGCGCAGTGTTGCTGTAAGAGATGTAAGTGGTAACAAACTGCAAGTAATAGATGGGTTAAGCCCCGGAGATAATTTGATTGTTGCTGGCGTGTCGTTTCTGCATGAAGGGCAACCGGTGAAAATATGGCAACCGACCTATAACCTACCTGCCGTCATTCATCAGTAGGAGAGAAGCCATGGACAGCATTACCAAATTTGCGGTAGAGAATTCCCGCAGCACCATATTGGCGTTGTTGTGCATCATACTGGCAGGTGTACAAACCTTTTTAACGATGCCATCACAAGAAGATCCTGAAATCACTATTCGTGAAGCACAGGTGACCGCAGCGTTTCCCGGCATGCCTTCAGACCAAGTGGAAAATCTCATCGCGAAGCCGTTAGAAAAGAAGATAAAAGAAATCCCGGAAGTGGAAGAAATAAGAACCACGGTGAGCACGGGGAAGGTGTCGATTCAGGTAAAAGTATTTGATCAATACTTTGAGCTTGAACCTATTTGGCAAAGCTTGAGAAATAAGATGATGGATATTGCCAAGCGGTTGCCCGAAGGAACACAAGGGCCCTTGGTTAACGATGATTTTGGTCGTGTATCGGTTGCCACTGTGGCGATGACGGGCGATGGATTTAGCATGAAGGAAATGCGCGATGTTGCACTGCACATGCAAGATCAAATCAGTGCGTTAAATAGCGTCAGTAAAGTGGAAATCATGGGTGTGCAGAATGAGCAAATCTATATCGTCATTAATGCGGATAGAATCGCTCAATATGGGATGGCGTTTAACGACCTGATGCAGCAGTTGGTGTCGCAAAATATTGTACTGCCAGGAGGCAGCATTAACGCGGACGGTAAGAACATATCCATTGAACCGTCGGGAAACCTGCTCTCAATTGAGCAATTGAAAAACATTCAAGTGACGTTGGCTGATACGCAGCAAGTCGTTTATTTGCGCGACATTGCCGATATTACGCGTGGCTATGTGTCGCCTTCAGAATACGCTGCGTTTTTTAACGATAAGCCCGCGGTTATTTTAGGGATATCAATGGTGCCTCGTTACAACATTGAGTCGTTTGGTGAGGAAGTTACCGCTTTTTTAGCGCATCTTCAAAGCGATTTACCTGTTGGCCTAGCTTTGGATTACGCCACCTATCAACCAACTTTGGTTACCGAGTCAGTAAACAGCGCAGTGAGTAATTTGTACCAAACCGTCGCTGTTGTGTTGGTGGTGGTTGTGGTGTTTTTAGGGCTTCGCACCGGGCTAATTGTCAGTGCGATTGTGCCGCTAAACATATTGTTAACCTTCGTCATCATGAATTTATGGGGTATCGATCTGCAACGGATGTCGATTGCCGCCATTATTATTGCATTAGGCTTGCTGGTGGATAACGGGATTGTTATCGCAGAAGACATGCGAACCCAAATGGATGAGGGAGCAACGGCGCAAGAAGCGGCGTCTCATTCTGCTCGAAGCCTTGGCGTGCCGCTACTCACCTCCTCTTTAACCACAATTCTTGCCTTTATGCCATTAATGATGGCTGATGATGTGAGCGGTGAATATCTGCGCTCCTTATCACAAGTGATTATTGTGGCTTTGTTATCGTCATGGTTTTTGGCCATGTACGCCACGCCAACCTTGTGCGTGTGGTTTTTACGATCGGAAGGGGGGAACCAAAACACACCAGAAAAGCCCAATCACCAAGGAGCGCTTGCGGGACTTTATTCTTGGTACGGTCGCTTTTTGAAAAAGTTGCTGCATTACCGGTTAATTTTTGTTGGCGGTATGGTTGGGTTGTTGATTATTTCTGTGGTGGCGCTTGGCAGCATTCCTAATCAAATGATGCCGTATTCTGATCGTAATCAATTCTTGATTTATTTGGATTTACCGGCGGGGACAGGGGTAGAAAAAACACAAGAGGTTACGCGCCAGTTAACAAGCTGGCTTGCTAATGAACAAGCCAACCCGGATGTGTTGAGTTCTATTGCTTATGTGGGATACGGTGGCCCGCGATTTTTCTTGGCGTTATCGCCACCCGATCCAGCAGATAACGTTGCCTTTTTAGTCGTGAATACAAAAAGCAGAGACGATGTGCTGCCCACTATGCATAAAGTCGATGCGTTTATTCTTGAACATATGCCTGAAGCAAAGGGGCGTTCAAAGCGAATGTCGTTAGGCGCGGGTGAAATTGGGTTGGTGGAATACCGCATCATTGGCCCAGATGTTTCAACCTTGTATCGACTTGGCAGTGCGGTAGAAAAGCGCATGCGAAATATCGATGGCAGTGTTGGCATTTCCCAAGATTGGGGTGAGCCTGTGGTTCGTTTGCGCGTTAATATCGACCAAGATAGAGCGCGTCGCGCTGGGGTAACCAGTCAAGCTATAGCCCAAGCGCTCAATAGCTACTTTGAGGGTTACACCATCAGTCATTTTCGTGACGGTGACCAGTCCATTCCGATTGTTATTCAAGGCGATGCAACACGAGATGACTTAAGTCAGTTGCGCGTTTTACCTGTGCTTTCCGTGAAAGGGGAGCCAGTGCCTTTAGTGCAAGTGGCAGATTTTGAGGGCTATTTGGCACCGGATAAATTTAAGCGTGTGGATCAGCTCAGAACACTTACAGTTGAAGGTAAACATCGCTATTTACAAGCCACCGATTTCCACCATGAAGCATGGCAGGCCATTAAGCACATTGACCTACCTGAAGGGTATCGCATCGAGTTTGGCGGAGAGCTAGAAAGCTCAGCAAAAGGTAATGCTGCACTTGCGCAAAACTTGCCGTTTGCTCTTGTAGGAATAATCGTTTTGTTGGTTTTGCAGTTTAATTCTATTCGACGACCTGCGGTCATTATGCTCACCATTCCTTTGGTTGTGATTGGTGCCGTTATTGGGCTGAGTGTCAGCGGTGCATTTTTCAGTTTCACAGCAATTTTAGGGATATACAGCCTAGTGGGCATCATCGTGAATAATGGCATAGTGCTGATTGATCGTATCGATATTGAGCGTGAAGGAGGTAAGAGCATTGAGTCGGCTTTAATTGATGCTTGTTTGGCCCGCGCAAGGCCAATATTAATGACGACGCTCACAACCATTTTAGGGTTAATTCCAATGGCACTATTTGGTGGCCAAATGTGGTTTCCTATGGCGGTTGTGATCATGGGAGGATTGGCTGTTGGTTCGATACTGACACTGGGGTTTGTACCTGTTTTATACAGTTTGTTTTTTCGAGAGGAAACCTTACCTGAGCAAGCAAATACTTGATGCCATTGATTGACAGCCGTTATTTTTCTTGGGATCAATTAATTGCATTTTAATTACATTTACTCACAGATGAGTAATTGAAGAGTGCATTATGCTGCGCCGCGATGTTAACAACGAGGTGAAGTATGACTCGATATTTATGGCTCACAGCGCCACTTTTTTTATCTGCGTGTAGTTTGGAATTTAGCTCTGATAAAGAGGAAGAAGTGGTCCCGATTGAGCGCAGTTTTACAACCACTTTTGAAGCGGGTGAAGACGGTTGAATCGACCTTTTGGTCTGAAGTAGGCAATGTGTGCTTTGGTATTGGCGGTAGCCCTGGTGAGTCGGTTTATATGAAAACGGGGGCAACTGAGCTAGAGCCGAAGCAAGCAGATTATTACATGAACATTGATATCGGCAGCCAGTCTCAAGGTGGAAATAACGCATTAGTGATTGGGAATATTGCCGTTGAAGGGTTGAGTTGTGACGGCGGAAAGTTCGAAGCAAAAGAGGTGGTATTAACCGCTGAGCAGTCTTTTGAAATTATTACGTCACCGCAAGGCAAGGTATGGGTATTCATTGGCAGTGATTCGGGTTACGAAGGCTTGACCCACCTTTATTATGAGTCCATTACCGTTACCTTCGATCCTGCATAGCGACGAGAACGCCATAATATGCTTTGTGCTGCGGATCACATTAACGCCACACTAAATGGTTTTATTTGAAACCTTATTATAAAAAGCACAGTAGTACCTGTGCTTTTTTATCGACTAATTCTTAATTAATACCTTAATTACCAAAACTTATTATTTCAATTTGAATTAATTTAAATTTGGCATGCATAACGTCATTTATCATTATTTTAATAAAGACGGATCAACAGGTTTTCCACCCGTATAAAATGCAGGATCAACGGGTTTTCCACCTGTGGCAATTGCAGTTGTAGAAAGTGTAAAAGTAAGTGTAAGTGCAGAGATAGAAATTAACTTCATGATATCCTCGTATCCTTTGTTTGAGAGGGGAGTTAAACGTAGATTTAAAGCCTACGGATATCATGAAGAGTTACAAAAATATGTTACAAATTATACTTTTATTTTTCTTGACTGAGTGACTTTTATTGCTTGGTCAGCTAATAAAAACAAAAATACAAACGCAAGAATATGATTCATTAAAGGATAAAGTTTATAAATAAAAAGTGAATCAAATGAGAATAAATGCCTTGCGATATATTCGGCGAGTGTGACTAAATTTATACCAATGAAAAACAGCGCTAATTGATAAGTATAATAGTCGACTTTTAAAGGTTGAACTCGACTGTTTGGTATCAATTCAAGCGTCCAGAAACAGCGCGATGATATCGCTTTCCTAACGAATAAATTCAGCGTAATCAGAAAAACATACCAGTGAATATTTAAAAACGTATAGTCACTTAGCCACCAGTATATTTCTGCTGAAACAATCAGTAATAAGCTGATTAGTATGGGATAAAATAGCGAGTCGTTTCGACGAAGGTATAGCGCATACAGACACGCTAGGTAGGTTAATCCTTTAAGTGGCAACGAGTTAACTATTAAAAAGTAAGCGCCTTCTTCTAACACTCGCTCTGTAATAATAATGAGGGTTACGCCAAGTAAATTAACATCTTTTTTAAAGGCGATAGCGATAATAATGAGAGACGCAAAGAATATTCTGTCGAATAAGAAGGGATCGCCGAAGGTGACGATGCCCAGAGCGAGGAAGAGGCCAACTAAAAGCGCAGAAATAATGTGCTGAAATAATGGCCCAAATACCATTTAAATCCTAAATATACGGGTAACCAAGTTAATAAAGCTCATTTTTGTTTCACTGGTTGCACCGGAAGAACACACTTTCCACCATTTCTCTCTTAAATCATCAGATAGCGCAGTCATTGCACTGTGGTGACAGTTTTCGATGGCGGAAACGGTTTCTCGACTGACCTTTAAACGGTTTGAAAGTTCCAGTTGGGTTAGTCCAGCTTCTTGGCGCATTCTTTTCAGCAACTGAGCTTTTTCGATATGGGTGTTATTACTACTTTTTAATGCCATGACGTCAATATAAAATACTATTTTTTAAAGAAAATTTTTAAATAGGGGTGTTGCTACCTAGGCTTTTCCTTGCAAATTGAGATCAATTTATAGCTATTTTTATTCCCAGTTTTTGGTCAATTGCTTACTAAACTTCTTGTTGAGTTGAACCAAAAATTGGGATGAATTCTACACTACCTTATATTTAGGTGTAACCTATAAATGAATATTTTTCATCTCTAAAGCGGTGGAATTTTATTTAAAACTAGGATGCATATTCGGCGTAAAGCGGAATTATTGTTCTAATTGATGTTATTTCTTTCGAAAAGAATATTAGCATCAATAGTTTATAATTTGTTCTACTCGGGCCACAAAATGAGAAAAATGCTGCTCAGGACTGGGTTCATTTATTGAATGTGGCGGTGAAGCTTTTTCACCGTATTCTTGTGTTCGTGTTAAATAATAAGACAATTCTTTTTCAATGAGTGTTTTTTGCACTGAATAGCGGTTGGCATCTTCAATATAACGGCCTAAATATTTAAGGCTGTTTAAACTAATACTGACTAAACTGGCTATAACAATAAGAACTTGAAGCCAAAGTGAGTTATTGGGGGCAGATGTGCTCATGAGAAATACCAAAATGGGTATCATCATTGTGCAATAAATACCATAGCGATTCACTCTGCGGTAACACCGCAGGTTTCCCGTTATTTTTTCAGATAATTCACTGATTTTAGGGTGAACGCGGGATGCAATGTAATTATCGGGATCCCAGCGGTTTTGTGTTTCATTTTCAGGCATAGGGCAACCATTTCTTTAGCGAATATTTTGTAGACCAAGCCAATGTTCAATTTATTTCTTTATTGAGATGCAGTTGCCATGCATTGGTTGACAATATTGCAATGATGGTTGATAAACGTGATACAGGCGATGGGTTGTAATTATTACCAGTAAGTTGTTGGTTAATATCCAGTAGTCATACCCATTTATGAGTAATTTACAGGCATTTTTATGATTGAATTTAATTTAAATGGGAAACAAGTGAGTTCCAAGTCGGATCCCGATACCCCGTTGTTGTGGGTGATTAGAGATGAACTTGGATTTAAAGGTACAAAGTTTGGGTGCGGTATTGGCATGTGCGGGGCGTGTACCGTTCACCTTGGGGATGACCCCATTAGGTCGTGTTCATTTCCGCTAAAATTGGCGCAGGGAAAACACATTACGACGATAGAGGGACTAAATAATGCGCATCCACTCCAGGCTGCATGGGTGGAAGAACAAGTTCCTCAGTGCGGTTACTGCCAATCAGGCCAAATCATGCAGGCAGCAACCTTGTTAAAAAATAATCCCAACCCTACCGACGAAGAAATCGTGCAACACATGACTGGCAACTTATGTCGCTGTATGGCTTATACGCGTATTAAAAAGGCGATTAAATCGGCAGCAGGTCAGAGCCAATCAGTTCAATACTTCAATCCTAATGAAGATATGAATGAGGAGATGGCGTAATGGCTCAAACGGATAACACTTCTATACTAGATAACGCGGCAAGAAGGCGATTTTTGATAGGCACAGTGAATGCCTCTTTAGTGATGGCCTTTGCCCCAACGGCTCTAGCAGGAGCAAACGGAGCCAGCGACACGCTCGCGGCCAAGCAGTTTTCGCCGACGGTTTGGTTTAGCATCGATACTACAGGTAAGGTGTTGGTTAATATTGCAAAAGCGGAAATGGGCCAGCATGTTGGTACTGCGCTGGCGCGTATTGTATCTGATGAATTGGGCGCAGATTGGGACGATATCAGTATTAAGTATGTCGATTCCGATCCGAAGTGGGGCTACATGGTGACAGGTGGCTCTTGGTCTGTGTCTACCAGTTTCCAAATGTTGTCTCAAGCTGGCGCGGCAGGGCGCATGGCATTAGCAGAAGCAGGGGCTGCGTTGATGTCGGTGCCAGCAGCGCAGTGTAAAGTCATTAACAGCAATGTGGTTTGCGGCGCTAAACAAGTTAGCTTTGCCGAGATTGTTCGAAAAGGCGCGATAGAGAAAACGTTCTCGGCGGAAGAAATTGCTGCGCTTCCTCTAAAATCAAGCGCTAACTATCAGCATATGGGCAAAGAAAGTAAGGCCTTGGATATTCCTGAAAAAGTCAATGGCTCAGCGGTTTATGGCATTGATAAAGAAATTCCGGGGATGATTTATGCTAGGCCAATTGTGCCGCCTACACGTTATGGCAACGCGGTAACATCGGTTGATGATAGCCAGGCTAAATCGGTTGCGGGCTATATCGGTTATAAAATTTTGAACGATCCTAGCGATCATTTGCACGGGTGGGTATCGGTACTTGCGAGTAACTATTATGCTGCGATTCAAGCAGCAGATCGTGTCAAAGTTCAGTATCAGCTCAGCCAATACAATACGGTTTCTGAGCAGGACATCCAAGATAGCGCACGCGCTTTGGTTCGCGATGCAAAACAGGGTGCAATACTGCTAAATGAAGGCGATGTTGTAAAAGTCCAAACGGCTGCTCAACATATTATTGAGGCAGAATACACAACGTCAACGGCTTCTCATTATCAACTCGAACCTGTGAATGCGACAACGGAATTCAAAGATGGCAAATGGTACATTCACACAGGTAATCAATGGCAATCGTTAACCTTGCCGGCTGTTGCTAAAGCCTTGGAAGTCCCTGAAGATAAAGTGGTACTAAAACAATATTACCTTGGCGGCGGTTTTGGGCGTCGCTTGTTTGGTGACTATGCCATTCCTTCTGCGTTAACCGCAAAAGCCGCGGGAATGCCCGTAAAAATGGTATTCACTCGAGAAGATGATTCCAAGTTTGCACAGCCTCGCTCGGCCTCTGTGAGTTATTTCAAAGGCAGTATTGGCACTAAGCCAGAAGACTTAGGCATAGAACATCGTATTTCTTCAGGTTGGCCTACACTGAGTATGGCACCGGGCTTTTTAGCTAAAGGATTAGATGACTCTGGCAAGATTGATATGTTTTCAGCAAGTGGATCAGATCATTGGTACAGCTTGCCAAATCACAAAGTGAATGTCGCGAATAATGCATTAGCCAATGAAACATTCTTACCCGGGTGGTTGCGCTCTGTTGGTCCGGGCTGGGTTAACTGGGGTGTGGAATCCTTTGTTGATGAGATGGCACATAAGGCGGGTGTTGATCCGGTTGAATTCAGGCTAGGTTTGCTCGATGGCAAAGGAAAGCAAGCGGGCGATATCCCACAAAATAAGCACGGCGCTTTAAGGCTTAAAACGGTACTTGAAAAGGTCGCTAAGAAGTCTAAATGGGGCAGGACGTTGCCAAAAGGTGAAGGGCTGGGGATTGCGCTTACGTATGGTCAAGAAAGAAATATGCCGACATGGGTAGGTATTGCTGCTCATGTTAAAGTTGATGAAAAGTCTGGGCAAATTGAACTGAAAAAGCTTTGGGCTGTGGCCGATTGTGGAAAGGTTATTCATCCCGATGGTGCGCTCGCACAAATGGAAGGCTCGATGCTTTGGGGCGTGAGTTTAGCGCTACACGAACAAACGCGTATTGAAAAGGGCCGCATTGCAGATACAAACCTCAGTTCTTATACGCCACTTCGAATGCAGGATGTTCCCGAGCTGGATATAGAATTGCTGGAAAGTAACGAAGTGCCAGTAGGTTTAGGTGAGCCGGGTGTGGTTGCCGTTGCACCTGCTATTGGTAATGCAATTTACAATGCCGTGGGTGTGAGGTTAAGGCACCTGCCGATGAAAGCTGAGGCGCTAAAAGCTCAGTTATCATAATTGCCATTATGCATTAATCGAAGCCGCTCTGTTTGGGCGGCTTTTTTATGCCTCATGTAAATGTGTAAAAGCGCGTAATGTATAAAAGCGCGTACTCAAATAAAAAGATTGGAACGAGTATTAAAACGAAAAAGAATGAAGTGATAATTAAGCTGAGCGTTGAGGAGTGTTGCAGGCAAAAAAAAGCCACTTCAATGAAGTGGCTAAAAGGTACGTTTTGAATTTGTGCTATCTGCGTCCGTGCAAATTAAAGGTTCAGACAGTAAGTAACTTACTTGATTACGTCTAGGTCGTACCAAGGAGTAGGGTTGATTGGGCAGCGGAAACGAACGCCGTCTTTACCTACAGTTACTTTAGCGATTTTAGTTTCGCCTGGCTCTAGAGGGAACATGTCTAGAGTTTTCTTGTCGTCGATAGACTGGATTTGGAAACCAACTAACTTGTCAGCTTTGTTAGTTACTACGAATTCGTATTTACCAGCTTTAAGGCCAGCAACAGTTTCTTTCGCTTCAAAGTAACCGTTAAACTCGTCTAGGTTGATTACAGTTACGCCGTCATCTCTTGTGTGAGGAGTGCCTGCGAATGCGCTAACAACTAAGCTAGTTGCAAGTACGAAAACTGCTGTTAATTTTAAAATGAGTGCTTTCATGGTTATTGCTCCAATACAGATAGTATACTCAACGGCAAATGCCGCTTGTTGCTCAATCGAGGCTGTACTATAGTGGCAACTTTCAATACCTTTTGCATCAGAAAGTCCATATTTTATGTCAGATCGTCCAAGCGTATTTTTAGATAACCCCGATGCTTTAAGCGCAGTGATGAAGCAGCTCGGTTTGTCTGCAAATGTCTATGTGAGTGGCGAATTTTGTGGCGCGTGGGCCGTAGATACTAGCGGCAGTCGCAAAATGCCCTTTCATTTAATTAGTCGGGGAGAGGCTTGGTTACATTTCCCTGAAAGAGAGCCAGTTCGGATGTCTGAAGGAAACCTTATTTTGTTTCCCCACGACAACCAACATGTTATCGCAAGTTCCAATGAAGCGCCGGAACCCGATAAAGTAAATAGTGAACTTGAGCCAGCAGATGGCACAGGTACCCCTATGATTTGCGGTTTTTTTGAATTTAAAAATAAAACCGCATGGCCTTTACTCGATTCATTTCCTGATTTGCTTGTACTGGATATGGACACGTTAGGTAAGGCGTCTTATTTGCGCAATATTATTGAACTGCTAGTTGCTGAGTTAAACAGTGAAGAGCCAGGCATGTACGCCGCAATCGAGAACCTCGCACACCTGCTATTTACCCAGATTATTCGTCAGCAAATTCATGCTGGTAGCCTTCAATCGGGCTTGTTGTACGCATTGTTTGACTCAAAGATTAGCAAGGCGCTATCCGCGATTCATAATCAGCCCGAAACATCTTGGTCTTTGGATTCTCTTGCTGCAACCTGCGCGCTGAGTCGCTCGGCTTTTGCACAAAAGTTTCAAGATTTAGTGGGGATGTCGGCAATGAAATACCTGACGCACTGGCGAATGCAGCAAGCAACGCAAATGTTGATGAGTTCTCAGTTGTCGATTGCGGAAATAGCGGAACGGTGTGGATATGAATCCGAACCTGCCTTTCGAAAAGCCTTTAGAAACACGACAGGCAATACGCCGGGCAGTATTCGTCGAACCGCCTGATGTCAATATCGAGATAATCCATTCTTTAAGAATAAAGTGGCGTGATACAGGTTGTTGCCACTTTAATTTAATATTTCATACTGAGCTTAGTGCCACTTTATTGTTGTAATACCATTCCTTCATTCTTTCTTTTAGTATTTAATGTTGTTAAGCCTTAATCCTTATTTCTTTTCGGTAAAATTAATTCACTTGAAGGGGTTTTATCAATTTTTGAGTGAAATATATTTCCTAGTTTGTAGCTATTTAATCACTCCTTTTGTTAAATAAATAACCTACATTGAAACTATATTTTGGTACTTTCAGGTAATTTAATTGCACTCTTGGTTTTTGAGTTATCATTTTTGTTGAGAATATTTGTGCATTAAAAACATTGCCTTAATAATTAAATGGGAAATATGCACATTAAGAATAAGTAAAATGGCTTTCAAAGGTAAACATAGTGACCTATAATCGGTGATACTTAATCATCGTAGTGAGGTCTCGAGATGAAAGAGCAAAGCCCTGTTAAGTATGGTATTCCTGCTGCTTTTTTGGAAACGTGGGTTAATTTGTATGCCGATAACGAAGAGCTATTTAATAAAGAAAGGTATGGCTTTTTCCTTATTAACGAAGTCGGTGCAATTGATCTTGCAGAGTGTGAGTTGAAGCATGAAAATAGCGAACAAATTTGCACTGACGGGCGCTTCTTTTAAGCCATTCATTACTGCCATTTGTATACATACACTTCCAACGCGATCGCCTGCAATTCTCGCAATAGCGCTTGCTATTTAGATAGCCTAAGACAAAAATCTCCCCTAAAAGACTGATTCATGATTTTAATGAGGAAAAGATGGTAGATAAATTAAGTGAAGAGGCGTTGCAGGCGGCTTTAAAAGAGCTTAATGAAGGTGTTGAAACACCTTGGGAGCTGAAAGATGGCAAGCTTTACAAAGAGTTTGAATTTAAAACCTTTATTCGTGCGTTTGGTTGGATGACACAAATTGCCATTTGGGCAGAAAAGCTCAAGCATCACCCTGAATGGTTTAATGTGTACAATCGCGTTGAGGTTAATTTGACCACGCATGACGCAGACGGAATAAGCGAGCTAGACTTTAAATTGGCGAAGAAAATGGAAACCTTCCATTCGTAGTCGCTGAACATTGCCTTGCTATGCTCGACGACGTTTGTTGAGCATCAGCAAGTAATGATTCCCCATCAATAAAGTTAAAACAATGGCACTGGCTTGGTAGATAAAGCCTTCCTCATGAGCGTGTGATTGCACCTCAACAAAAAAGTCAAATGCGTCGTTAGACAGCAGCATATCGAGCAACATTCCTGAAGCCACTGCACCCAAAATAACGCCGCTGAGATAGGCTAACATGGCTTTCTTCCCCAGCTCTTTTGAGAGTGCGCCGAGCGTCGCAATATTGGTTGCTGGTCCTGTAAGCATAAAAACTAAAATGGCACCTGGTGATACGCCGGCAAGGAGCATTCCTGCCGCAACTGGCGTAGAGGCGGTGGCACAAATATACATTGGAATGCTGATGATGATCATGACCAGCATCGCGAGAAAACTGTTACCCCACTGACTTAAGAAAGATTCGGGAACGAAAGTTTTCACTACGGCGGCAAAAAGTAATCCTGCCAATAACCAATTCACGGTATCCCCAAGCAACTTGATAAATGAAAACTTAAAGATGCGCTGGAGATCACTTTCTTTTGAAACGGCATGCCCAGAGCAACAAGATGTTTTTTCTTCAACAGTGTTTGGCTGAGACTCTTTAACCAAGGCTCGAACCGCTTCTCCTGCCAAAATGGCACTAAAAATAGCAGCGATCGGGCGAGCAATGGCCATTAATGGGCCAAGTAGGGCATAAGTCATTGCGATGGAGTCAACGCCTGTTTCGGGTGTGGCGACCATAAAACTTGCAGTGGCATTTTTTGATGCCCCTCTTCTTCTTAACCCCAGCGCAGTGGGGATAACGCCACAAGAACACAGAGGCAAGGGCGCACCAATGATGGCGGCTTTAACGGAGTGGTTAAAGCTGGGCTGGCCTAGTTGTTTTCTTAGCCAAGACGCAGGCATGTACACATTAATTAGACCTGCAATACCGTACCCTAATAAAAGCCAAGGTGCGGACTGTGTGAATAATTCCCAGAAGTTGATAAAGAAGCTCATGCGCTGTTAGCCAATGTGCTGATATGTCTTGGTGTGTTCAGTTTATCGGCTCTACTTTGCACTGTACATAAACGATCAAAAAATGATTGATTTAGATTATAAAATTTTCCCGATACTTGCCGTTAAAATAGAAGCGTATAGAAATGGCATATTAGGTATGAAATGAAATTAGGGCGATGGACCAAAAAGTTCTACGTGAATTTTATGCTGTTCTATATTTAATGCTGGCCTTTTGTGAGACGGCAATAAAGCAATGAATAAATAAGGGTTCGATAATTAGCTAGGGATAATGATGGCGAGAAGAAAGCATCAATTGAAACGTAGAATAAGAATACGGTATGTCAGTGCGCTATTGATCATTGCGTTTTTGGTGACGTTATCTGAGCTATTCATTGGCATTAAGTTATTTAAGCATCAGGAAGATGTTGATCTTATCAATATTGCCAATGAGCAAAGAATGTTGGCAATCGACATTGCCCTGCGAGCACAAGAATTAAACGCGCAAACCTCACCGTCTCGGCAAGTCGTGGATTTAAGAAAAACGCTTAACCACTTTGAGGCAAATCACACCATTCTCGTTGAAAAAATATCGGCATTAACCACAGATAATCGGCCATCGGTGTCACTTCAAACGCTTTTCTTTGGTCCTGACATTCGTTTACATGATCGGATACAAAGCTTCATTACCCAAGTGGGAGCTTTGATAGACGGCAAAGAAAACCAACCGGATGTCTTTCGATTTGGTAGCGTTGCTTTGTTATCGCTTATTGAAGACTTAGACACCGTATCACTTCAATATAAAACACTTTCTGAAGCCAGTTTGTACGATATTCTTTATATGGAAACCTATGTTTGGGTAAGTGTGTTACTAACGCTATTTTTTATTGCTTTTTTCGTGTTTAAACCGCTTGAAGGCCGCTTAATTACTTACATGGAAAGATTAGAAAAAGAGCGTAATTTGGCGGTTTCGGCAAAAGAACAAGCAGATGCCGCAATGAAGGCAAAGTCAGACTTTTTATCGAATATGAGCCACGAGCTGCGCACGCCATTAAATGGTGTATTAGGAATGGTTGATTTAGCCTACTCAGAAGGTGACGGTAGTAAGCGTTCGCACTTTTTGGGCGAAGCAAAGGAGTCGATTCGCCGCTTGTCCAATGTGGTGGATAACTTGCTCGATATCACCAATATTGGTGAAGGCGATAAAGCGCCTTTCGAGCGAGATTTCAATTTACCCGAATTGCTTGAAAACTGCATTTCGAGTTTTGCTCAGCCCTGTCAGAGAAAAGGGGTAGCCTTGCATTTTCAAGCGAAAACAGATTTGCCTAACTGGGTTCGCACCGATGACTTGCGTTTGAAGCAAGTGATCAAAAACCTCATCGACAACGCTGTGAAGTTCACTTTGAAAGGCAGCGTTAACGTAGTTGCTGGGGTTAAAGTGCAAAAAGGGCTTGTGCTTGAATTATCGGTACAAGATACAGGCATTGGTATTTCAGAAAACAACGTGGGTGCGATTTTTGAACGCTTTACTCGGCTGAATACGTCTCAGGGCGATCAGTTTGGTGGAGTCGGTATCGGGTTGGCAATGTGTAAAGCATCGCTGGATATTTTGGGCGGTGAGATCTCTGTGGAGAGCAAAGAAGGTGCAGGCACTACTTTCTTTATTCGGGTGCCACTGGGACAACCAAATAACAAGGTTCGCTTTCCATCCCAATCGCTTTGCGACGCGTCGGCAAAAGCGCGATGCGCATTATTAGATAGTAGCCCGGACACAAAATCCCAGCTTGAATTGATGTTAAAACAGCTCGGGGTGGCAATGGATTATTTCGATAATCTAGACGCGCTAAAAGCCAGTGCTGAAAAATACACCTATCTTTCAATCTTTATTGGATCGGATTTTCACAAAAAAACGGATTCCAGCGTCATAGAAAAAATAGGGCAAAAAAGTGGTTTAGAAGGCCCTAAATTGATTCTATTGGGAGACGCTGGGGAATCCATTGATATTCATGCTAAGCAGAATGCCCATTATTGGAAGTGCTACTGTAAACCCTTGAATCCTTACTCGATAAGACGGGATTTAAAACTTGAAATTGCTAAAGGCAGTGCGCCTAAGCTCAGTCAACCGCTCAATGTGTTAGTGGTTGAAGATAACGACATTAACGCAATGATTGTTAAGCACATGCTTGAAGAGCAAGGACATAGGGTAGAACATGTAGAAAATGGCAAGTTAGCTGTTGAGCGCGTGCAACAAAATTCGTTTGATATCGTCATCATGGACGTTGATATGCCAGTCATGAATGGATTAGAGGCAACGAAGAAAATTAAACAGGAATTGAAATTGAGCGTGCCTATTGTGGCGCTAACTGCCAATGCTTATGACTCCGACATCGCTGCTTCTTTGGATGCTGGAATGTCTGCCCACCTAGCGAAACCCATAGACAAGTATATGTTAGTGGATGCTATACAAAAGGCAATTATTGCCTAAACTAAGAATACCCTAAGTGTGTTGTTTATTGCTCTTGGTGCTTGATTCTAAAGAATAATACTAGCAAACTAGCCAGCTTCCGAGAGGGAATAAACATTATCTTTCTGATACATTTTTTGAATATGAATAGCTTCTCTTCATTTGACGGTCTTACTGCTTGATACAAGTTGTTTGTTAGGAATGACGCAGTGTCTAGAGTCGTTCTAGGATCAGGAGTGCCGGAGCAGTTGTTTTTGCTAATTCTTATTTGAAAAGGATGATTAGAAGTAAAATTAAAGGTGTATTCATGTCTGCGTTCAATTCTATAAGCAATAAAGTGATGCTTGGGTTTGCGGCTATATTATTGTTGGTTTTAGTGACTTCCAGCTTTATGTATCGCGAGTCATCGATGATTTATGAACAAAAAGAATACTTTTCACAGCAAGCACTACCGGCGTTAAACGATGCGGAGAGTGTTTCTGCCATTATCAGTGCCCTACAAATATCCGCATTTGGTTTATACAGTACCTCAGTCAGCTCTGAAGCGTTTGCTGAACAAGTTACTCAATACGAAACTGAGCTTAGCCAACTTATCGCAAAATTGAATCGCTTGGATTTTGTTCGCAAAATAGGCTTGGAAGAAGAGCTTCAAAACGTGTGGTCTGAGGTGTCGGCATTACAAGAGATTATGTCGAGAGGTCGAATTAATTGGGATGGTGCAAGGCAACAACTCGATAAAATTCAAGAAGTGGTTGGTGTGTTCAACGAAAAACTTAACAGTGTAAATGAGCAAACGAGCCGTTTAGCATCCGAAGCTTCCGACAACATCAGTGCAGAAATCGCAACGTTACGCGGACTTATTATCTTCAGTGTTTTAATGATTGTGTTCATTACGGCACTGGGTTTTGTTTATTCTCGAAAAATTATTGTTAAGCCTATGTCTGGCTTGTCTGAAAGGTTAGATCGCATCGCAGCCAATAATGATTTGTCGAATGATGTTCCTGTTTTCTCAGGTGATGAAATAGGCGTGGCGGCGAGCAGTGTTAATAAGCTTCTCCACACTTTTAGAAACGGTAACCAAGCGATTCAACAATCTGCAGCTGAAATGTTAACGTCAGTGGAAAAGCTAAACGGGTCGGCGCAGCTGTCCGATTCTCAGGTCGTGACATTTGCAGAGCACATTAGCGAGTTGCTTCAGAAGATAGACACATTAGAAAGCTCCATTGAAGTGAGTGCGAATCGCTCATTAGGCGCATCAGAAATGGCAAGAACTGGGGCTGAGCAAGTGCGTCAGGGAGCGAAGAATGTATCGGCAACGTCAACAAGTATCGCTACATTAGCACGTGACGTTGAGCATTCAGCAGAAATGCTACTGAGCTTAAAAAATGCAGGCGATAAGGTTGGATCGGTGGTAAAAACCATCGCAGACATTGCCGAACAAACTAACTTGCTGGCACTGAATGCGGCCATTGAAGCAGCAAGAGCTGGCGAGTCTGGCAGAGGGTTTGCCGTTGTTGCCGATGAAGTCAGAACGCTGGCATCACGCACCCATGAATCAACACACGAAATTAACACCATTCTTGATACCATTGTTGGCTCGATTACATCCACGGTAACCACAATGGATTCTAACAAAGTGAAAGCCAATGAATCGGTTGAACTGGTGGAAGATACGGTTGCTTCTCTTGAGGCTATTAAGGATACCGTAATCGCGTTAAGTAACGAGAACCATGATCTAGCAGAGTTGGCCCAAGACCTTAAAAATGATGCGGGTGTGATGAGAGGTAGCGTAGATCATATTGATCAGGCAAGCACAGGTGTTCAAAACTCTAGCAAAGATACGCGCGCTGCCGCAGATGAACTTTCTGACATCTCAGTATTGTTAAACGATATGGCTAAGCGCTTTAAAGTGTAATTATCCGTTTGAGCTTTCCTGACTTCCTAGGAAAGCT
>CAXRCC010000129.1:0-7198 GCA_964228975.1 Paraneptunicella sp.
CAGTGCCAATCCATACCAAGCGTGAATGATATTAATACACACACTCCCATTGCGCTCGCGAAAAAGCGCGACATTCAACAGCTAGAAGGGCTTCGCAGCGCAGGCGCATTACTGGTGTTAGAAAACACCACAAAACCACACGCTTTCACTGATTCACACCCTAAGCTGTCCCCGAAACAGCCCAAAGAGCAATCCCATAAACATCCCCAAGAGCAGTTTCAAACACAGATCCAAGAGCAGTCCCCGAATCAGCTCAAAATACAGCCCCCAACTCTGAACGAAACTTTGAACCAAAACCTGAACGAAACTCCGAGCAAAACTCTGAAAGATCTGAATGAAACCCTATACGAAACGCAACCCTCACCCTATCGCGCTATAGCGAAAAACCTGTACTCGATTGCATCACACCGCTACAACGAAAAATGGCAAAACACGCTGATTCCAGCACTTAATGAAGTCCCAACACCTTTTATTGGTGTGATCGTGCCTGATTTGCGCCACCCTGACATTATCGATGCTCTGAAACCCATTTTCTCCGCCAATACGCCAGTGGTCCTTCTCTCTATCTTTCAAGAAGCATTGCTTGTCAGCCCTTACCTTCAAAACACAGAAGCGCTACAAACCTTGCAACAACGATTACTTCACAATGCACCAGTGCTGCACTACCTGTATCACAAACCCCAAAATAACGAACACAAAAAAAGCGCTAACGAGCATAAAGAAGGCACTAACGCATCCAAAGAAATGAACAACGCGCACAAAGTAGGCACTAATACATTCAAAGAAATCAGCAACGCGCGCACGTCTGCCCCTTTTCCGCCAACATCCTTACCCAATTGGCTTAACGAAGGGCGTCACATTCAAGCCATCACCAACGCCATGATGCTGCACCTGCAAACGGCTGAGCCCACCTTAAGTTTAATTAACGCTCAAGGCGATGTTCAGCGCTTTTTAATTCCTGCACTAAATCAGCCCACTCAGCCAGGTTTTGCCAAGCAAATGTTAGCGCCCATCGAATTAACCAGCGCCTCGATTGCGCATGAATGCGACGGTGGTTTTCGTCACATTTCCCCCCAAGAAACAGTGAACAAGCTAACGCCTTATATCAACCCTGTTGTGGGATACATCACTCACATAGAGCCTTTATCGACGCACGTTACGCCACTCGAACCGGTTGCCATCACGCCCTATAAAACCTGCTTTTTTAAAACGCCTCCCTATGCAGATGAAAGCCCCATCACAGACGACAGTTTTGTTCAAACCTGTTTAGGTAAAGGGATAAGCCAAGCACAATCTCAAGCCAGTGCCCTATGTGAAGCCATTGAGCGCTTAAACGCCCAATTTACAGGCGAAGAACCCCACTTTCTTGCCACGCCTTTTGAATTGGAGCAAGCGGGCAAAACTTACTACCGCTTTGGTGATTTAGCCCCTTATAGCACACAGCAATATCGCGACTTTTCTCATACTTGCGATAATTCACTCATTGCGAACGTGGTCGAATACGACGATCAAGCCATTCACTGGTGTCAAACTTGGTCACTCACAAAAGATAAACCCGTTTATGTGCCACTCAGTTGCGGTTTTGCCAATGCGCCTTGCCATCACACACACCACAAAGCGAGCCATTTTGGCAGGTGGCATTCCAACGGAGCCGCGGCGGGTAACACGCGAGAAGAAGCGATTTTGCAAGGTATGTTGGAAGTCATTGAGCGGGATGCTGTCGCCATTTGGTGGTACAACCAAATCCCTCGCCCCGCCTTTGATTTAACCCGTCTGAAAGGCGAAAGCCTCAAGGCGTTTGCTCACAGCATTGGCATGCCATTGCACGCAGAACACCACGACGACAAGAGCAAGGGTAGAAGTAAAAACGAAGGCAAAGGGGATGAAACATTTCAAGCGGGTAGAGAATACACAGGAAGTGAAGGATATAAAGCAGGTGGAAAATACACAAAAATTGAAGGATATAAAGGCAATGGTGAATATGCCTTCTGGGTGTTAGACATCACCCACGACATCGGCATTCCAGTAATGGTCGCCGTTGGGCAACACATGCATCATGGCGGTTTCATCTTGGGTTTTGGGTGCCACTTTCAACCGGAACTTGCCGCGCAACGAGCCTTAACAGAGCTTTGCCAACTCATTCCCATTCGTGACAGCAACAAGGCTCAATTCGATTTTAACGATATTCAAGATGCACCATTTTTACATCCCAGCGCTGATGTTGTCCCAGCGCCAATGTGCTCAAGTGCCAGTGCCAGTGCCAGTGCCAGTGCCAGTGCCAGTGCCAGTAATCAGCCTAACTATGCTTTCATTCAAAAAAAAGGGGAAACAACAGATATCAAGCAGAGTATTTTGCAATTGGTCGATACTTTAGATCAGTTAGGATATGAAACGTTGATACTTAACTACACTCGTTCGCCCATTCCGCTTCACACCATAAAGGTATTTATTCCCGGCTTGTGTCACATTTGGCCTCAATTGGGTAACCCGCGTTTATATCAAGTCCCCGTTAATATGGGGTGGCGCAAAAACGCATTAACCGAAAACACGCTTAATTCACTTTCGCTATATATTTAAAGGCGTTATGTTTCAAAGTGTACGGATTTAAAGCCATTGAAGCTTAAACATTGAATAACATCGGAGCAAAACCTGCCAGGCTGGCACATTTTAAGGAGCGCATTCTCCCAAGGAAGAGAGAGCGAGTTACGCTCCTTGGTGGCAACAAATATTCGAAACTGCGTTTCTTCGCGAAAACCTAAATCAATTGCGCCTTCTTTGGCATCCCAGCCGGCACGGTCAACCAAATACCTGCCATGATGATTGTTAAACCCATAAATGTAGCCATGGGTATTATGATTACTGAAGTTTGGCAGTGTGCAGCCAGCACTCGCGCAATAAATACTCACGCTAACCTCTTTGTCTGTCGGTACAAAGTTAACCGAGACATTGGCTGGAAAATTCTCTTTGCACTCTGCAAAAAGTATATACCCACTATTCATACGCCCTCCTCATAGTGCATTTATACCCTTTATTACAGTAAAAAAAAGTCCTTTAAAAAGCTATTACACAGCCATTACAAGTAAAATCAAACTAAAAATGGATAAAACCAAAGTTATCAACAAGATATAAAAAATAACACATCCAAGCCAAAACGGTGTAACACCCAAGTGATTGCCATCCATCTACATTTATATAATATTTACCCACTTGGGCGAAAACATTTAAAGGCAATTATTCATGGCAATACTCGCAAACCGTTCAAATGATAGGGAAGTTTATCTCAACAAATACCATTTATTTGGCCGCAAAGAACAAAGCGTCGACACCTACATTGATGATGCAAGCATCTCCCGTGTACACGCTAAAATTGAATGGGCAGATGAATCATGGTTTCTGGAAGACAAGAGCAAAAACGGTATTTGGCTGAATAACGAAAAACTTGAAAAAAACAAAAAATACGTACTCCGACAGGGCGACAAAATCACCTTCAGCCTGAACGAAAATATTGAATTTGAAGTGCAAAATCTCGACGCCCCGCAAGATGTTATCATTGCGAAATCCCCAGAAGAGTGCATAAAACAGGGGCTACCTAGCTTCATTATTTTACAGCACATCAACTTATTACCGACCGAAGACAACCCTGAAATTGTGCTGCATTTTGCATCTCTTTTTGAAGGCTGGAACTGCGAAACGCTTGATAACGCAACAGAAGAAAGACAAATAGCCGATGGTGATACCCTGCATTTTTCCGGCCTAGATTGGCAACTCGTTCGCAATTCAGACAGAAACAAAGCCGAAACGGTCATCATCAGCCCAGAACAGCAGCAACTCAACCCTGAGTACGTATTCCGGTTAAGCCAAGATGAAGAACTGGCAGAGCTAAAAGTGAAACATGCTGGCACGGTGATGGATTTAGACATCCGCTCTCATCATTATCTAACCGCATCACTGGCGCGTTATAAAAAACACGACATGGACAATCATCTCGACCACAGTTTGCAAGGTTGGATCCCCATTCGGCGACTGTCTAAAGATCTCGGCCTCAGTGAAAATCACATAAACATTCAAATACACCGAGCCAGAAAACAGCTGATAGAACAATTCAGTCAAGCGAACCTTATTCCTCCTAATTTTATTGAAAGACGCCGTGGATATGCTCGATTTGCCTCAGACAACTTCCGAATATTTAAAGGTGAGCAACTAGAAATATGATCTGATGCGATTTGAGTTGATGTGATGTGATGTAAAAAATACATCATCTCGAATTGCATTATCGATGTTTACCGTAGCGCAATTTATATGCCTTTTACCTCTATTTTCGGCCCTTTTGATTAACGTTTACGTTGAACAATAGGGCCAGATTTTAGATAGATGCCCCCTCCAACATAACCAAAACCAAATACTTATCCTTTTATTTCAACAACCTAATCTCCTATGCAAGTGAATTGCATGCCACGCAAGTTAATTACAAATCAATTATGATTAAATCGGCGCCTTTTTTAACCAAACAGGCGAACACCTATGAAAAAAACAACACGGTTGCTGCCTCTTTTTTGCGTAATGAGCAGTCCTGCCTTTGTAAACGCGCAAGAAATTGCAGTGTTAAACCACACCTTTGAATTCGACCGAATTCCCTTCGAAACACAAAAAACAGAAGCAATATCGGGGTGGGTAAACACCGGAAACGGTGCAATTGGGATTGAAGTACCACTAGGCGGGGGCTTTATTTATAACGGCTTCGATAACCTAAGCCAAGCGGCATACCTCGAGCAAGGCGGACGCATCAGCCAAGCGCTAAACCTCGACCTACAAAAAGGGGAAACCTACACGCTTAACTACACCGTAGGCCGCCCTTTAAGCGAAACAGGGCACAGTGTCGTGGCTCGCATCAAAGCTAACGGCTTGGTATTAGCGCAAAAGCAAACTCATGCAACCAGCCTTGAGGCAGGAGATTGGACAACCGAAAGCATCACCTTTACAGCAACAGAAGCGATGCCTCTTGGCGAAGCCGTTGCCATCGAGTTTTACAATCCACCGAGCGCATCGGGCTCTAAAGCGCATATTGATAATGTTCAATTAACGGTTGCGGGCACAGGAGAAGCGCAGCTAATTGTTAGCGAGAAGTTCAAAGATGCTGTGGTAGAAAACATCGTCACCACGGATTTAGCCATTAATATTCCAGAAGATTTCGATAACCTGCAACTCGCGTTGAATTATCTGGATGACAAAATCATCCCTGCTAATCGCCAAATCACACTCAATGTAAACGAGTGCGGCACGTACTACGACAACCCGCTTTACATAAATCACCCACAAGGCGACCAAATGTCCATCATCGGGCAAGGTGCCAATTGCAATATCGTGTTTGGCTCTGCCGATGGCATTGTGGTAACAACGGCGCTGAAAAAACTTGCTGGACTCAATGTGGTCGGCAGCGGCAAAGAAGGGGGCATTGGCATTAAAGCAACCGATGCTGGCGCGTTATATCGCGTTGAAACATCGCAGGTATCCAGCTTCAGTGCGGGTACTAGTGCTGATGAGAAGGGATATGCTTTTCATTCAGGCACCGTATCTCATAGCAACACTAAAGATGGCTTTCATGCGGAGCTAGGGGGCACTCTTGTATTACATAACGGTCAAAGTAATAATAACCTCAAAAATGCTTATCATGTAAACAATTTAGGGGTTATGTACACCAGTGGTGGTTCTACAGGGGTAAATAATCCATATAAGATATTGATTGAAGACAGTGGCTATAAATATGCATCTGGGGACATGAACTTCAAAGAGGCTCGTTACAGCAGGGCCGCAAGCTATCACTTAAGCACACTAGAATCATCCCGCTATATATACAACACTTATAGTTATAATAATTCTTATAGGCTCCTACTCAACCCCGCTTATTCATCCCTAATCTACTCCCGAACACATAATTACTACAACTATGACTCAGTTTCAAACCCCAGTTACCGACTCAACCCGTATTAATCACCGAGCAAGTATTACACAATGAAAAAAATCACTTTTGCACTAATGATGTTAAGCAGTTTTTGCTGCCAGGCAGTTTACGCTGCTACAAACCCCATTCCGGTCCTCAACCATAATTTTGAAGCTGATTTGTTAGACATCAACACCAAACAATCAGCGACTCTTAGCGGCTGGTTAGCCGACGGACAAGGCACTTTTGGCGTCGCCTCCCCCACCAATAGCAACGAGTATTCGAATCACGGTGATCGCGGTCAATCGGCCTTTTTAACGGGCGGAGCAAGGTTAAGCCAAAGTTTGCCTATTACCTTAAGGAATAAAGAAGAATTTACGCTCACGTTCGATATTGGTCATCCGGCGGACTCTTCCGCTAGCAGCGTGATGGCTCGGTTGACTTCACAAGGGTTAATTCTGGGTCAACAACAAGTCGACATTCAATCCATTCCTGAAGGCACATGGCAAACCAAAACGGTTGAGTTGACCATTACCGAAAATATGCCGCTGGGTAAGCCGTTGGCTATCGAGTTTTATAACTTATCTAAAGCCGAGGGCGACATTGCCCATATCGATAACATCGCGCTCGGCGTTTCAGGCGTGGGTGCGCCACTTCGTTTGGAAAAAACGGGCTCGGGCATCATTGCTAATGACGTGACTTTGCGCGTACCTGAAGATTACACCACCATTCAAGAAGCGTTGGACTTTTTAAAACCGCACTTTATTCAAGCCGACAAGCAAGTCACGATTAAAGTGTCGAGTTGTGTGGCACAAACACAACCACTGGTTTTAGACCACCCACAAGGTCGCAATATTCAATTAATTGGGAATATTGGCAACCCTGGCCACTGTGTATTAAAGCTTGAAGGCAGCCCAGCCATTTATGTTGGCGAAGATAACGAGTTTGGGCTTATCGATGGCTTTACCTTGCAACATGCCACATCAACGGCCCCAAAAGATTACGGTGTAAGAGCCTATTACAATGGCACGGTGACTTTAGGTGAAAACATGGTTATTTCTGGCTTTAGCCGTGCTATTCACGCATTGGACTTTGGTGTGGTTATCGCCGATGGCGTGTCGTTTATTAATAACGAGGTAGACATCGAATCCGCTCGAAGCAGTGTTGTTACCGCTCGAAACAGCAACAGCGTACAAAACCACCTGTGGAGCTTTTATGCACACCAAGCAGGCCGTATTTTTGCAGAAGGTGCGCACACCG
>CAXRCC010000130.1:0-21163 GCA_964228975.1 Paraneptunicella sp.
GCCCGCCTCATATCAGGTGTACAGATAGGTAAAGTATGGTTGAGATATAAGGAATAGCCAAAATTGGCGCATAATTTTTTAGCTAGGCGATAGGCGTGGAAAACGCAATGACCTCATCGATATGTTTTGCGCCAACAGCAAGCATAATCAGTCTATCAATACCAAGAGCCACACCTGCGCACTCAGGTAACCCCGCGTGTAAAGCCTCTAAAAAGCGCTGATCGATTTTTGCCGGATTTAGCCCCATATCAGCTCGTAATTGATTGTCTTTTGCGAAGCGTTGATGCTGCTCTTTTGCATCCGAAAGCTCATGGAAGCCATTGGCTAACTCAATACCTTGGTAATAGAGCTCAAAACGGTTTGCTACGCGGTTGTCTTGTGCATTTAGCTTTGCCAGTGCAGCTTGAGAGGCTGGGAAGTGATACACAAAGTATGGAGTATTTTTATCGAGCTGAGTTTCTATCTTCTCGCAAAAAAGCAATTGCAGTAATGTATCAGAGCAAGACTCTGTTTCAGCGATATTGCCAAAACCCAGTTGGTTGCACACGTGCTTTAACGTGTCGAGTGTCGCGGTTAGTGGGTCCAACGCTAAGTGTTCAATAAAGAGCGCTTGATAGCTGACTCGTTTGATATCAGGGCAATCTAGAATCGTTTTAAGCAAGGCTTCGACTTCATCCATCAGTTGCCAATGATCAAACCCCAAACGATACCACTCTAGCATCGTGAATTCGGCGTTGTGATAGCGTCCGGCTTCTTCATTTCTGAACGCTTTGCTGAGCTGATAAATACACCCACTCCCTGCGCATAAAAGCCGTTTCATGGCGTATTCGGGCGATGTTTGTAAGTAGAGAGCTTGCTCTTGCACTTCTGAAGGTGAAGCCCATTGTGTTTCAAAGTTGACTAGGTGCGGATCGGTCACTGGCGCATGACTTAAACAGGGGGTATCGACTTCCAACACGTTTCTTTCTAGAAAAAAACGGCGGATTTTTTGCAATATTTCGGCGCGCGTTTTTAAATTTTTAATCGGTGAGGAAGGTTGCCAGCTTGAATTCATGATAGGAAGGGAGTTACGAAGAAAAAGAAGCTGGTGACGGTATTAGCCACCAGCAAAACATCTTATTTTTGTGCGCGAGACACATATTCGCCAGAGCGAGTATCAACTTTAATAATTTCACCCGTTTGAACGAATAACGGTACACGAACGACAGCGCCAGTTGAAAGCGTAGCTGGCTTGCCGCCAGTACCAGCGGTATCACCTTTAAGGCCCGGGTCTGTTTCTGTGATTTCTAGCTCTACAAAGTTAGGAGGCGTAACGGCAATAGGGGAGCCATTCCAAAGTGTGATGGTACAGTTATCGTTTTCACGCAACCATTTAATGCTTTCGCCAACGGCTTTTTCGTCTGCGGCCACTTGCTCGAATGATTCGTTATTCATGAAGTGCCAGAACTCACCATCGTTATAAAGGTAAGAAAGTTCTAGGTCCATTACGTCCGCGCCTTCGGCAGTGTCGCCAGACTTGAACGTTTTCTCAAGTACTTTACCTGAGATAAGCTTGCGAATTTTTACGCGGTTGAATGCTTGGCCCTTGCCCGGCTTAACATATTCATTTTCTAAAATGTTGCAAGGCTCTCCATCAAGCATTATTTTAAGGCCCGCTTTGAATTCATTGGTGCTGAAATTCGCCATGTAATCCTCTTAAAAGTATTCTTTAAATTTAGCATGAAGATATTTGGTGCAGATGATACCTAAAAAACTCGAACCTGTAGAGAACCTTTGGCAAAAAGAGTTAGCTGATGTTTTTACTGACCCTTTAAAACTGTTGGATTATTTAGAAATTCAGCCCGAAATCATCTCTCAAACCTTTGGTGCGCGTAAGCTGTTCCCCATGAGAGTGCCAAAGCCATTCGCAAAAAGAATGAAAAAAGGAGACATTCACGATCCTCTGCTTCAGCAGGTTGTGCCGCTTGATGCCGAGTTTAAGGAAGTGGACGGATTTGTGGCTGACCCCTTACTTGAACAGCAGGGCGAGGTGAAAGGGTTGATTCATAAGTACCAAAGCCGGTTGCTTTTGGTAGTGAAAGGCGGTTGTGCGGTGAATTGTCGTTATTGTTTCCGTCGGCATTTTCCTTATCAAGATAATCAAGTGAATCGAGCGGGGTGGCAAGCGGCGCTGGATTACATTCGTCAGGATGAAGCCATTAATGAGGTTATCTATTCTGGTGGCGACCCGCTCATGGCAAAAGATGACTTTTTGCAATGGCTAACACGTGAAATTGAATCGATACCGCATGTTCAATATCTGCGGATCCATACGCGCTTACCCGTGGTGATACCCGCTCGGGTTTCGTCAGAGCTTGTGCAGTGGTTTACGCAATCGCGATTAAAGCCAATTATGGTGGTACATGTTAATCACGCCAATGAGATCGATGCCGAGTTTGCAGCGGCAATGCAGGTATTGCACGAACAAAACGTGACATTATTGAATCAAAGTGTGTTGTTAAAAGGCGTTAATGATTCGGTTGAAGCACAAGTCACACTGAATTCGCGATTATTTGAGATTGGTGTAATGCCTTACTATCTGCATATGCTAGATAAAGTGGCTGGGGCGAGTCATTTTTTAGTAGAAGATGAAAAAGCGGTAGATATTCAAAGAGAAGTGATAAAGCGTATGCCAGGATATTTGGTTCCAAAGCTCGTTAGAGAGATAGGAGGCCAGCCCGGCAAAACGCCAATAGACTTACAACTTCACCCATAAACTGCCTTAGGCGTGTGTATCAACATTTCCACCAACAGCAGGGTTTGCTGAAGTTGCTTTAGGAGTCTCTGCTGATTCAAGTAGTTGAACCGCTTGTTGACCTTCTTTTTCTTGTTGAGAGTTCGCTAGTTTTGCAGAGCGAAGTTCCGCTGAAGCATTGGCAGCGTGTGAGCCACCTGCACCAGAAATTTCCATACCAAAGTTCCTCAAGTTTGTTGCAAGACCTTGATGGGGAAACCCACAGGCTTGTCGATTAGTTAAAAAACAGGCAGAATTGCCCGCCTTCGTTCTCCTCATCGGCAGAAAGGGAGAAAACTTTAGCAATTTTTTAAAAAAAATTTATGAACGCAGTCATTACGCAATTAAAAGAAAATTTACAGTTACTCTATCGAAAGTCCATTGATGCGGACGCCGCGCTTAAGCAACTTCGTGGACAAGGCAAAGGCAAATTCGAGCAAATCTTTGATAAACAATCAGGTTTTCAAAGTACGAGCAAAGAGTTTCGTCCTTACGTAGAAGAAATCGCTCGGGATGTTGATGCACTGTTGCATCAAAATGAGGTTTCAATGCAACAAAGCCTCCCTAACATTGTTAAAAAAATAGAGTTGTTGTTTAAAACATTGTCGGGATTCCAGCAAAGCTTAAAGGACTAGCGCCTAATATTTGTTCTGGATCAGCCTTGTTGTCTGTATCGGTTGTTTTTTAATCAACTTGAGCCATAATTAACAATGGTGAAAGAGGAGTTGTTATGCAAGTAACGGCGACAGTAAACAGCATCAATACAGGCATCAATGCGACCACAACGCAAACCGTCGAGGACAACACTCGTCCAAATGCTTTTGGTATTGGTTCTGAGAATCAGCCAGAGGTAGAACTTTCACCTCAAGCCCGCATTCTTCAGCAAACCGATCAAAATCAACGTGATTTACGTGAGCGGTTTGATGAGCAAAGAGAAAATGCACGCCAAAGTGACAGTGATCCGGTGCAAGAGCAAGGGCAGGATGATGGCTTTGTGCGTGTATCGAGCAGTGAAGGTTCCACTCAGAAGAATAACTTGCCCGCCGAGCGGGCTGCGCAGGTTTATCAGGCTATTTCTCGATTACTATAACGCTGTGGTGTCAGAGAGGGGCCGTGGCGTCAGAGAGGAGCCGAGGCGTCAAAGATGAGAAATAGCCCTGCTTTCACTTAAAAGGCGACTTATTCCGCTTTAGCGACGAGTGTTTTTTTGAACCAGCGCTCCAACATATTTTTTTCGTATCGCAACCCATCGCTTTTAAAACGGCCAAGGTGGTGTTCTTGAAAGCTCATGTCTTTTAACGTTTCTTCTCCTGCTTTAACGGTTTCGCCATTGCTATCAAGCAAGGTGTAAGAAAAGTTAATACGAGGGAAATCAACACGCTTAATAACACGAACGTCTTGGGTATTGCTCATGCCAGCCATATGGCCGGGCCAAACATGACCTGCTAAATCCAAATCCGTCACGACCAGATTCAAGTGTTGTCCTTCCGGGAGTTTAGTGGCCAGCTTTTCCATAAATTTTTCTAGTTTCTTGAAAGTGGACTCTTGGAAGCGCTTTTTGGATTGGTTCGAAGGACGAATGTCCGTGTAACTCTTTGGGTCTTGCCATTCTATATTGACTCTACCCTCAGGCTCTTTTTCTCCGTCAGTATGTGTGTCTGCAAAAGTAAGAAAAGAGCAAAGTGCTGTTGATAGCAGTAACGTGGAAAATAACTTTGTCATGATAATACCGTCTTTCATGTCGATCCAAAAAGCTTCATCGAGACGAAGCTCGTGTCTATGTTAAGGGACATCTTCGTACTGATTAAGTTCAGATATTTCTACGCGATTCCTTCCCTTCTTCTTGGCTTTATACAACGCTTCGTCGGCCTGTTGGAGTATCACTTTGTAATCATTACCAATCGGTAGCATTGCACACACACCCACACTTGTAGTGATTTGATGTTGCTGTCCGTTGTATTCAAATATTTGATTACTCAGTGTTTGTCGAATGTTTTCGGCAATACGAATAGCCGAAGCAATATCCGTTTGGGGGAGAATAATAGCGAATTCTTCACCGCCATATCGCACGACAGTGTCGCAGCGTCGTTTGGCGATATTTTTGATTATCTTAGCCGTATGAACGAGGCATTCATCACCAAACATATGACCGTGTTTATCATTTATTTTCTTAAAATGATCGAGATCTATCATTAGCAGCGCAATTTCTTTTCGGTTGCGCTGTGCTAAATACCACTGTTGCGAAATCTGTTCATTGAAGAACATTCGATTATAGGTTTTAGTGAGAAAATCGGTTTGGCTTAATGTTTGTAATTCGTGCTGTTTTTCTTGCAGGGACCATTCGATTTTGAACGCCCTTGTATACTCGCGGTGATTCCTGTGGGTTAGGAAGATTAAATAACAGCAAAAGAAACAGAGAATAAGGCCAAGGTTCCACTGCGTGGAGTTGAAGGTTAAGAAGCTTGCAGTGGGCGCAATCAATATAAAGTTATACACCACGGATATTTTGAATTTGGGCGTTAACGAAATCACCGAAGCGCTGGCTATTCCGGCGGTTAATAAATTAACGGCAGTGTTGAGCTCTTCAAAGTGGGGATTGGCATTCGCAGAGAAAAATAGCGAACTCCACAAACAGGCATGAATGCAAATAAAGCACGCTTGGAGATTTCTCCACACTTTAGGGTGCTTTTCATAAAAAGTGGTTGTGGTCATTGCAAGCGTATAGCGCAGCAGGCTTATGACAATAAATGAAGCGGCCATTAACCAGCAGAAGGTAGGGTACTGCTGGTAAAAATCGGTTGTTGTAAATAGCAAAGGCCACGCGATCCCGTAAAAGATAATTCCGGGTTTAGAGCGGTTCACGAAGTCGTAGTCGATACGCTTTTGGAACGCGTTTTGCAGCAAATCGCCTGTACTCATTGGCCTTCTTTAAGAGTTAATCACGCTTAATTTGATTATAGTCAGGCTATGAAGAATGTCTTCACTTTTGAAGAGGAGTTTTTGCAAAGGTGGGTAATTAACCCACCCGCTTTTCCAATCCTTAAATGTTAACCCTAGAATAAATCGGGGTTGAGCAAGTGAAGCATCTCTTTAGCTTCCATTTGCGTTTGTTTGGTGAGGGCATCTAAATCTTCATAGTGCAAATCCATCGCATCCATCACGCTGCCATCGATGGGATTTCTGCGTTTGAACTCATCTTCGAAAACCGATTTAAGCGACGTGCGATAAGCTAGGTATAACACGGCGGTTTCTTTATTTTTGATGGCATGATCCGCGCTATGAATATGGGCAAGTGGCTCAAACAGCTGATTGGGTAGCTGCCATGCTTTCAAAATCTCTGCGGTGCAATCGGAATAGTAAAAGCCAAGGTGTTTTTGTTGGGAGTCCCAGGGCATATGTTGTGCGATTTCAGCTTGAATCGCGGAAGCTTGCTCTGGAGCTTGTTTTGCAATGGCAAGCTCGGCAAAGTTATTGAGTAATCCCATTAAAAAGAAACGTTCGCTACCTCTGACTTTCACGACTTTTGAAATGTTCTGTGCCATTAAGCCGCACATCACGCTTTGTTTCCAAAAACGTTCCAAGTCAACAATGTCATTTTGAAACTGCTGATAAGCATTTGCTGCGGTTTCCGACATCACCAAAATATACAGAGCCTCTCCACCAATGATATTAATGGCTTTGCTAATTGAACTGACTTGGGAGCGAAACCTAAACAATGAACTATTCGCGAGTTTTAATAACTTGGAACACAAAGAGGGATCCAATGAAATGAGCGCTGCAATGTCGTCCGTGTGAGTTTGCGGGTTGTCCAACATACTTCGAATGTTCACGCAAACCTCGGGTAAGGCGAACGATTCTTTAACTTTTGATGCAAACTTTAAAGCTGTCACTTAAGCTCCTTTATTCGTTTTCTGACAGTACAAGATCAGGACTGCGAATTATTACAAAAACACATATAAAGACAACTGGGTATCGCCAATTAAAATAGCCGTTCAGGTTATTAAATAAGCAGCTTTTGTGCATTGTTCAATACCTAATGCAAATCAGGCGAAAGACAAATAAGAGTTACGTTGTTATCGGGCTACAGAAAAAACACCGATGCGATTGCAATTCCAGCAATGATTGAAGTGAAATCGGCAACAAGCGCACATGGAATGGCGTGTCGGCTATGTCGAATACCAACGGCACCAAAATATACCGCTAGTACATAAAATGTTGTTTCTGTTGAACCTTGAAATACACCTGCAAGTCGGCCAGCGAATGAATCGGCGCCATGAGTTTGCATGGTTTCGATCATCATAGCTCTTGCGCCACTGCCGGACAAAGGTTTCATGATTGCAGTGGGTAATGCTTCAACAAATTGAGTGTCAAAACCTAACATTGCTACCACCGAAGCAATGCCCGATACAGCTAAATCAACACTTCCACTGGCGCGTAATACCGCGATGGCAACCAGCATTGCGAGTAAGTATGGAATAAGCTGAATGGCACTTTGAAAGCCTTCTTTAGCCCCTTCAATAAATAGCGTGTAGGCGTCTAGCTTCTGTTTGAAAGCGCTAAAAAGTACACCAACAATAAAAGCAAAAATTAACAGATTTGCAAGTAATGCTGATTGCTCTCCTAACAAGTTTGCAGGTAAAGACAAAAAATAAATTAGCAATCCAGACAAAACGGAAAACGCCAAGGCGCCGTAAATGAGCACAATATGATGGAACAAGTTGATACGCTGAACCAAGGCAACGGCAATAAGCCCTGCAATAGAAGAGCAAGAGGTGGTTAACAATATAGGAAGGAAAACATCCGTTGGGATGGCGGCGCCTTGTTGCGCACGGTACACAAACACAAAAATGGGAAATAAGGTCACAGAAGAAGTGTTTAGTACAAGAAACAGAATTTGTGCGTTGGTGGCTGTTGTGGGATTTGAGTTGAGCGACTGAAGATCCTTCATTGCCTTAATGCCAAGCGGTGTGGCGGCGTTATCAAGCCCTAACGCATTGGCAGATAAGTTCATCGTTACCGAGCCGATTGCAGGGTGTTTTTCCGGTATTTCTGGCATTAGCCGCTTAAATAGCGGTGTTAATCCTATGGCTATTTTTTCTATCCAGCCGTTGTGCTCAGCAATTTTAAAAATACCCAGCCATAAGCTGAGCGCACCAACCAGTCCAATCGCAATTTCCACACTGGTTTTACTCATATCAAACATGGCTTGGATGAGTTGTGTGAAAATGGCTTGGTTTCCTAACCAAAGCCATTGATACAGTGCAGAGATGGTTGCTATGCCAAAAAAGGCAAGCCAAATAAGATTGAGCACGAGGAGATATTATTCGACGAAGTAGGTGCCCCAGCCATCATAAAACAGGCCGTGCTTTTCTGAGATTTCGATAAGCTTTTGGGTATCTTCGTTGATAGCTTCTAGGTCCAGCTGAATTTCTTTGATGGCGTCAAAGCTATAAATTAAGCTGCCGTCATCGAGCTGCAACTCCTCTGCATCCGTCACTTCAAAGCCGAGTTTGAAAATATCGACAGCCGCTTTTTCTAAATTATCAAACTTCTTGCCGGCAATGTGATATTCGATAGTGTGAGGTTTTTCTGGATTGCTTCCATCTGCTAATAACGCTTCGATGGTTTCAGTGTTAAATGCGATCCATTCTTCGATTTCGTTTAATTGTGACATGCCGTAATTCAATAATTTTTCGTTAATTACCGTCTAGTTTAGCTTTCTTTCTTCGGTGAGGCGAGCGTTTAACACTTCATATGTTTTTGAAAATGCTCGGGTATTTACTTAACCAGTGTTAAAAGAATGTTATTCAGTTAAATAAATTGTAATTACAATGTTGATTTTTCTGGTCGGACCACTCACAATCTTTTCCGCAGTATCAAGAAGTTCGTTGTCATTTTATTAAACAAATAAGAGAAATATCGGAGTCACAATATGAAACATTGTGTGAAATTACTGGCCGTACTTGCCTTATGTTTTGGTTCTACGGTTCATGCGGGCACTGCCACCGCAACAAAACACCCCATCGTTCTTGTACACGGATTGTTTGGATTTGATGACATTTTAGGCATTGATTATTTTTATGGAGTACCAAGAGCGTTAAGTCGTGACGGGGCGCGAGTGTATGTCACAAGTGTTTCTGCGGCGAACAGTTCAGAGGTTCGTGGCGAGCAGCTGTTACAAGAAGTGCGTGAAATCTTAGCGATCACGGGTGCGCAAAAAGTTAACTTGATTGGTCATAGCCACGGCTCACCCACATCACGTTATGTTGCCTCTGTTGCGCCTGAGCTAGTGGCGTCAGTCACATCTGTGGGTGGTGTTAACTGGGGTTCTCCTGTTGCTGATGCAATGCGCGGTGCGGTTCCTCCAGGTTCATTCAGCGAAGCAGTTATTGCGTCCGTTGTTAACGGCTTTACTAACTTCTTAGAGTTTTTATCGGGCAACTCAGGTTTACCGACTAACTCGTTAGCGGCGCTGGATTCTTTATCAACTGCAGGTACGTTAGCGTTTAACCAACGTTATCCTGAAGGTGTTCCTTCGTATTACTGCGGTAACGGTAAAGAGTTAGAGAGCAACGGTGTTTACTACTACTCTTGGAGCGGTGCGGACCCTTACACAAATATCTTTGATGCGACAGACCCATTCATGGAAATCACATCTTGGATTATTGATGGTCCAAACGATGGTTTAGTGTCTTCATGTAGCTCACGTCTAGGTCGTGTTATCAACGATCGTTACGACATGAACCACTTAGATGAAGTTAACCAGTCTTTCGGTATCACTGATTTATTCGAAGTTGATCCTAAGTCTGTTTACGTTAACCACGCTAAACGTTTAAAAGGTTTAGGTCTTTAAGATCGACTTTACCTAATACTCGCGCCTGTTGAGTCAGGCGCTTTTTATATCGCTTCGAGAGACATTTAGGATTAGAGATGATGAAACTACGTGCTGTTGCTTTGGGTGTCGCTGTTATTGCTGGCGTTTACTATTTTACGACTTCAGACGATAGCGTAAATACTCAGTCGCAATCGCAAAACCTTTCCTCAGTCACTAATCAACATGCAGTCACTTCCCAACATAACAAAGAAAAGACAAGCAGTGCTGAAGTCGCAACTGAAGCAGCGTTTGGCAAGGAGTATGTTTTATCATCCGACACTCTCGTGCTTTTCGACCAAGTCATTGCCCAAAGTGAATCAAAGGAACACGATGATTTACTTGAAGCGTTAGTTAACACGTTAACATCAATGTCGTTAAATACGGCATCCATCGAATGGGTATCTGAGCTTTTTTCTCGTTATGTTCAATATAAAGCCACACTGGCTAGTGTAAAATCCGTGTCGCATGCCCAACCTTTCAGCAGTGATGACATGGAGAGCAAATTATTCGCGATTCAAGGACTAAGACAAGATTATTTTTCCCAAGAAGAAATACTGACATTGTTCGGTGAACAGCAGCTCTATGATGAAATGGCGTTGGCGCGTTTGCGTATTCAACAAGATAAAGGGCTGAGCGCTGAGCAAAAGCAGCAATTATTGGAAGACAACATTGCACAATTGCCTGAGGCAATGAAAACGGCGCTGCAACCCTCAATGGATATTCGCCGTGTGCAATCGATTAAAGCGGAATCCAGCGAACTAACACGCGAACAAAAACTTGCTCGCTTTAGTGCGGAGTTTGGAGAAGAAGCTGGGCAGCGTTTGCTCGCCGCGCAGGATAAGGCGCAAAGCTGGAATAACCGAGTGACGCAAATTAAGTCGCAAATCGCACTACTACAGGGCGATGCCGAGTTAACCGATGAGTCTCGTCTCGCGCAAATTCAGGCGCTCAAAGAAGGCCATTTTTCCGCACAAGAATTAAAACGCTTAGATGTGTTTTTACGTAATCCTCAATTGCTTGGTCAGCAATAGCCTTATCGAGTGTAAACTTTACCTATTTGAGTTTGAAATTTCGGCCAACTATCTTTCGTAAAAAGGCGTGGCTTCTGATATACATTAGTATGAGGAGTCAACCACTCCTCATATTCCCAAATTGCTTAATAAAAAAGGGGTTGTTATTCCCTATCGGTTCGTAGAAGATTGGGCAGCAAAAAATTTAAAGAAGGCTGATAGGTCCGTTTGAATTGTCGTATTAACACGGGTCAGAAGAAGAAGAGGGTAATTGATTAAATGCAGACCTTTGAACATGAAGATTTAGACGACGAGATTCTCGGCGATTTATTGGAAGAAATTAATGAGTTGTACGAGGAAAGCGAACAAACGCTAATTGACCTAGAGGAATCCCCTGAAGATAACGAGCTTCAACGATCCTTATTCCGCTCAATTCACACGATAAAAGGTGATTTGGGCATGGTGAATTTCTCACCATTAATTCCCTTATTGCAGCACGTAGAAGATTTGCTCGACTTTCTTCGCAATGGCCAGATTAAGTACACCAGCACCATGAGTGACTTGGTGTTGCTCAGCATGGACCGCGTTAAAATCTTTGTTGAAAGCTGCATTAACACTGGCTCTGCACAATACGATGGTGAATTATTCAAACATCTTGTTAGCCATATCAGCCGAATTAAACCCGATAATGCCGCGCAGCACGAAAAGCTTTTGAAAGAATGCGTGTTACTGCTTGACCCTTCTCTTGATGCTGTCGCAGATGATGAAAGTGCAGAAGCGATTGAATCGGCTCCAAAAGAAGCGGCACAGCCAGCATCTGCACCTGAACAACCTGAAGAAGATCTCACTGGAATAGACATTCCTGTTGATATCAGCGAAGAAAAGCTGGCGGATATTCGCTTTTTCCGAGAATTGATGAAGCCCATTGAGCGTCGCTCGATGTACTGGGAAGGACGCGGAGATCGCATCGCAAAACTGGCACTGTTAATTAACAAACTTGCGGGTGAGCCGGTTGATAGCGACCAGTTGCTTGTGGCTTGTTATGTACATGACTTTGGTATGGCCTTTATGCCACTGGATATTTTGCACAAGCGAGATAAGCTAGAAATTCCAGAGTTTAATTTATTGCGTTCTCATGTTTATAAAAGCTCTCGTTTATTAGAGCATTTAGATCAGTGGAATGAGGCGCGTAAGATTGTCATGCAGCACCATGAACGCTGTGATGGTTCTGGCTATCCTTTGGGCTTAGTTGAAAAAGATATTTGTGACGGTGCGCAGTTGCTTGGCATACTGGATACCTTCGAAGCGCTGACACATCAACGAGCGCAAGAAGACCACCTTAAACGACCCAAAAAACGTGCGGTTATTGAGATGAATAACATGCCCGCTGGGGAGTTTAGTGAAAAGTGGATGAAGTTATTTAACGTTGCCATGAGCAAGTTACTGACAAAAGCAGAATAAACCATCGCATGCTGTAGAGGCGAAAAATGAGAAAGTACAAATCGCTGGTCGCTCTGCTTATTTTAGGCGTCACCGCGTGTGGGCAAAAAGGCCCACTTTATATGCCTGATATCGAAAAAATGCGTAACGAAATCGAAAGCGCGTCAGGTAAAGAAGAACAAAACAAAGTAACCCCACAGTCTTCCGAGCAGTCAGGAAGTTAATTCATGGATCATTTTCAGTATAAAGATAACGACCTGTTCGCTGAACAGGTCCGCGTTGCCGATGTTGTTTCTCAATACGGTACCCCTTGCTACATTTATTCTCGAGCAACTATCGAGCGCCATTGGCACGCCTTTGATAAGGCAGCAAAAGATCGAAAACATTTGGTTTGTTATGCGGTTAAAGCCAACTCAAACTTAGCCGTGCTGAATGTATTGGCGAGACTCGGTTCTGGCTTCGACATTGTTTCTGCGGGTGAATTAGCACGAGTTGTTGAAGCAGGCGGAGACCCTGCAAAAGTGGTTTTTTCAGGTGTTGGTAAAACGGAAGATGAAATTGCTTATGCACTTAACTTGGGTATTTTGTGTTTTAACGTTGAATCGCCTGCTGAATTAATCCGCATTAATGGCGTTGCCTCAAGACTCGATAAACAAGCGCCAATCTCTATTCGTGTTAACCCTGATGTTGACGCAAAAACGCACCCCTATATTTCGACGGGGTTAAAAGCAAACAAGTTTGGTATTGAGCGCGAAAAAGCCGTTGAAATCTATGAACAAGCCCATGCTATGAGCCATTTAACGGTCGTGGGAATGGATTGTCATATCGGTTCACAGCTAACGGAAATCGAGCCGTTCGTTGATGCATTGGATAAATTGCTTGTGCTGATTGATGAGTTGGCAAGCAAAGATATTCACATCGAGCATTTAGATGTAGGCGGAGGCCTTGGTGTTCCGTATAAAGATGAAACGCCACCGCATCCGGATGAATATGCGCAAGCGATTACTGAACGTTTAGCGTCACGGCCTGAGTTAACGCTTATTTTTGAACCTGGTAGAGCGATAGCAGCAAATGCTGGCTTGATGATTACAAAGGTTGAGTTTTTAAAGCAAAACGCAGAGAAAAACTTTGCAATTGTTGATGCCGCAATGAACGACTTATTGCGCCCCGCTTTATACAGTGCCTGGCAGAACATTATTCCTGTGGATCGCGAAGAACACGTTGAACCGACAACCTACGACATCGTGGGACCGGTTTGTGAGACGGGCGATTTTCTAGGAAAAGACCGAGCATTGGCGATTCAAGAAGGCGATTTTCTTGCGGTGCGTAGCTGCGGCGCTTATGGGTTTGTTATGGCATCGAATTACAATTCACGTGTGCGCCCAGCAGAAGTAATGGTAGATGGCGACAAGGCTTATCTTGTGCGAGAGAGAGAAATTTTACAGGACCTCTGGAAAGGTGAGCACAAACTCCCGTAAACTACAGCTATTAAAGCGTATCGGTTTATTACATGCTGGTTAATTTCTCTAAAATGCATGGTTTGGGCAATGATTTTGTCGTGATCGACAACTTGACCCAAAATGTGTTCTTCTCAAAAGACAAGATACGTCAATTGGCGGACAGAAACTTCGGGGTTGGCTTCGATCAAATGTTGTTGGTCGAGCCGCCGTACGATCCCGATCAAGATTTTCAGTATCGTATTTTCAATGCTGACGGTTCTGAAGTGTCGCAATGTGGCAATGGTGCGCGTTGTTTTGGTCGTTTTGTGAAAATGAAAGGCCTTATCAATCGCAATAAAATTGTTGTGAGCACAAAAGCAGGTCGCATGGTGTTGTATATTGAAAACGATGGCCAAGTGACGGTAAACATGGGGAAACCTAAGTTTAAACCCGCTGATGTGCCGCTTCGTGCGAACAAGCAAGAATCCACATACGTTGAACGTGTGGCGGATACAACCGTCTTTTTTGGAGCGGTGTCTTTTGGTAATCCTCACTGTGTGCTGGAGGTGGATGACATCGACACTGCACCTGTTGAAACTCTTGGACCTGAAATAGAGCAACATGAGCGTTTCCCTGAAGGGGTAAATGTTGGCTTTATGCAGGTGCTTAATCCCAATCATATTAAGTTACGTGTTTGGGAGCGCGGTGTTGGAGAAACCCTTGCGTGCGGCAGTGGTGCTTGTGCAGCAGCCGTGGTTGGGCAAATACAAGATAAATTGGGTAAAGAGGTTCAAGTTGATTTACCAGGTGGCTCGTTGAAAATTCGTTACACGAAAGATGGGCCGGTGAAAATGACAGGGCCAGCAGAACATGTTTTTGACGGAAGTCTTCATTTATGAGCAATTCAAGCAATCAAAGCGCGGTAGCGTTCAGTGGCGAGTTAGCTTTCACGCCAGAGCAAGTGAAAGCGTTTTTACTCGCACACCCAGAGTTCTTTGTTCAGCACCCTGAGCTAAGCGAAGAACTGCGTATTCCGCATCAAAAGAAGGGCGCGGTTTCTTTGGTTGAATTGCAGTCTGAGCAGCTAAGAGACAAAGTGGCGGATCTTCAGGAGCGCATTTCGCACCTCATGTCGGTCGCACAGCAAAATGAGCGTATATATCGCTTGTATGCTGAATTGAACCTCAAGTTGTATCAGTGTGAAAGCATTGAAGAGATGACGCAAACTTTGCGTGCAAGCATCGAAAAACAGTTTGAGCTTGAGTCCGTTCGCTTAATTACGTTTTCTAACGGTGAAGCTAGCTCGCAAGAATGGCAGGACTTTAAGGCAAAGCGCTTTAAAGAGACCTATTTTTTCTTTGGCAGAATGCCGCAATCTGAAAACCAATTATTGTTTGGAGATATTAAGGTTGAATCTGCGGCTTTGATGTTATTGGGTGATGAAGGCGAGCTGGGTTTGCTCGCGATTGCCAGTAATGAGGCCGGGCACTTCTCGCCAGAAATGGATACCTTGTTGATTGCGCAATTACAGCAATTAATGACACTACTTGTTAGTAAAGCGATGGGCTAATGTCTGAGACGCTGATTGCGGATGTTGAACATTTCATCGACTACTTAAAGTTCGAGCGCAACTTGTCTCCTAAAACGCTGGATAGTTATCGACGCCAGCTTTCGCATATCATAGAAAATTTACCGATTACGGCTTGGTCTGAATTAAATCGAGACCATGTTAAACGGGTGCTCGCTTTAGCTCATCGGGCGCGTTTAAGCCCTCGTAGCATTGCACTTCGACTTTCCTCATTACGCAGTTTTTGCCAATTTCTTGTGGCGCAGGGAGTATTAGATACCAACCCCGCAAAGAGCGTACAAGCACCGAAACAAGGTAAGCCTTTACCCAAGCAGCTAAATGTAGATGAAATGCAGCAACTGCTTAATATCAATGATGATTCGGTATTAGCGCTGCGCGATAAAGCCATGATGGAGCTAGCTTACGGTTGTGGACTGCGTTTGGCGGAAATCGCCGGCCTTAATTTGCAGAATATTGAGCAGAATGGGCAGCAACTACGAGTCATGGGGAAGGGCAGTAAAGAGCGATTCTTGCCTGTTGGTAAGTTGGCGCAAGAAGCCTTGCAAGCTTGGCTTAAGGTGCGAGGTCAGCTGGTGGATTTTGATGAGGCTGCGGTATTCGTGAGCCAGCGTAAACGTCGTATTTCTGAGCGGCAAATTGCCAAGCGCATGAAGCTTTGGGCACAAAAGCAAATGATTCACAGTGAGGTTAGCCCGCACAAATTACGTCATTCTTATGCTACGCATTTATTGGAGTCGAGCGGGGATTTACGCGGCGTGCAAGAGTTACTTGGGCACGCTAACCTATCGACCACACAAGTTTATACGCATTTGGACTTTCAACATTTAGCTCAGGTTTACGATAAAGCGCATCCTCGCGCTAAAAACAAATAGGAGATACCTTTGATATTCTATCGCCGCTGGCAACCTGTTAAGGCTATCACGTTCGATTTAGATGACACTTTTTACGACAACCATCCCTACATTCGCAAAGCTGAAGCGGAGCAGTTTGCGTTTATGCACCAACATTTCCCAGCGTCACAAGCACTGACACAAGCGCACTGGCAACACATACGTAAACAAGTCATCCTGCAAAACCCAAGCTTTAAAGGCGATATGATTAAATTGCGCCGCGCGGTATTAACACTCGGGCTAGCTGAGTGCGGGTTGACAGGACAGGCATTAGAAGACGCCGTTGAAGCAATTTATCAGCACTTTTTCTTTTATCGTTCGGATTTTCAAATTCGTGATGAAGTGAAGGCCGTGCTAAAAAGTTTATCCGCTAAATACCCTCTGGTGGCGATCACAAACGGAAATGTTGATATGGAAAGGGTGGGGTTAGCACCTTACTTTTCGCTTGCCTTGCATGCGAGTGCTTTGCAACCTATGAAGCCCTCACCCGTGATGTTTAATAAAGCCGCTAGTTTTTTAAAGCTGGCACCTCAGCATATCTTGCACGTTGGTGATCATCTTAAAAAGGACGTTTGGGCTGCGATTCAATGTGGATATCGAGCAGGGTGGTATGCCGATAATCGAGAAATGAGGTTACAGTCGGAGTCTGTAAATGTGTTGCCTGATGTGGCGTTTTCACACTTGAACGAGTTAGTCGACTTGCTGTGCTAGTGTGCGTTAGGTGGACTGAATATTAGGCTCGGAGCGAAAACGGTATCTCTGCTCCGAGCTTGAGCATTTGCCTTTGAAAACGCGAGCCTTTAGTACAGAAGGCTATAGACTTTGCGACGGTATATCGACGCCAATGGCTCACCTTCTGGTAAGGCATTAATGGTATCCAACATCAATTTTTTCGCCTCGCCAAAATTCAAATCCTTTTTCAGTACTTCAAGCAATAACGCTAACGCTTCTTCGCTGCGGTTTGCTTGTTGAAGCTGAACAGCTAATGAAACCTTGATATCAAGATTATCAGGATCTTGCTCCAGAGACTGTTGTAACGCTTGTATCTCGGGAGTGTCGGCAGCTTGTTCGGCCAACTCAATTTTGCTTACGATCGCTTGATATTGCCCGTCCTGATCCGCTAAACCAATGGTAGCAATCAAGGCTTTGGCGTTGTCGACTTGCCCTAATTCAATGTTGATATCTGCTAGTAATAATTTGATGTCGCTGCGCTCAGGTTTGAGCTGATGGGCTTGTTTAACAAGCGGAAAAGCTTCTGCGTATTTTTGCTCAGCGTAAAGTTGAGCCGCTTGTTGCAGTATCGCATCTTCAGGGCTTGGCAAGTGCTGCTCTAGCCATTCACGAATTTCTTGCTCTGTTTTCAAGCCTGCAAAACCATCAACCGGTTGACTGTCTTTTACCAAAATAATCGTTGGTAGGTTTCTCACGCCAAATTGCATGGAGATAGCTTGTTGTGCGTCGCAGTCGACTTTTGCCAAGATAAGGTCATTGGCGTGTTCTGCGGCGATGCTTTCTAAAACGGGGGTAATCGATTTACATGGTTCACACCACTCGGCCCAAAAATCGACTAATACGAGCTTTTCCTTTGAGGCTTCAATGATGACTTGTTCGAAGTTTTCGGGGGTAATATTGACGATGTTTTCCATAGTAGAGGTTTACTCGGCTCAAATTAAACTGCTACTTAATGTATGGGTTTTACGGATTATTACAAGGCTGCTCGCTTCTAATCTGTATTAAATTCACGGCTGAATTTACCACCACAACACTCTGTGTTAGTTTTGATGTTAATAAAATGTCAATGAGGCGATTGTGAATGTCGAAGAAATACCAAAGTTTTGCTGAATTTTACCCTTTTTATCTTTCTGAACATTCCAATGTGACTTGCCGCAGGCTTCATTTTGTTGGCTCGTGTTTGGTGTTAGCGGTATTGGCTTGGACCTTGCTCAATCAAGTATGGTCAACTTTAATTCTTCTTCCATTCATCGGATACGGGTTTGCATGGGTTGGGCATTTCTTCTTTGAAAAAAACAGGCCTGCCACGTTTACGTATCCGTTATATAGCTTTTTGGGGGACTGGGTAATGTTTAAAGATATCTTAGTTGGAAAAGTGAAATTCTAAGAAAACGCTAATGCCGCAGGGATGAGTAAAAGAGATAAGTGAAAAAAGGTAAGCACAAGAGATAACTGAACAAGACAAGCAAAAAAGATACACAAGAATATGAGCAAAAAGGGGTTAATGTGCGTTGTGACATTCGCCCCTTTTTTGTGGTTTTGCTTTTTACTGGATTGACTTTAATTCAGCTATGGCATCAGCCAGCAAAGGGAAGTCATCTTTAGGTAAATACTTTGTTAGGGCATCAAGCCTTTCACCTAACTCTTGATATGAGTTTGCTGTGAGGTTGAAGTGACCCAACTTACGTTTGGCTCTAGGCTCTTTGCCATACCAATGGAGGTGACTGCCGGGAATGGTCAGCATGTCTCTTGAAAACTGACCGACGCCAATAATATTCACCATACCTGTGGCGCAATTTGTGGTTGTTTGCCCAATAGGCAAGTTACAAACGGCGCGAAGATGGTTTTCGAATTGACAGGTATCGGAGCCTTGCATGCTCCAGTGACCAGAGTTGTGTACACGCGGAGCGATTTCGTTAACCAGTAATTGCTCACCGATCTGGAAGAATTCAACTGCGAGCACACCGACATAGTTCAACTCATCACCCAGCTTTTTAAAGGCTGCTTGGGCTTGTGTGTTTAATGCATCAGACACATTCGTTGCGGGGGCGATGGTCAGGTGAAGTTGGCCTTGATGATGGCGATTTTCAACCAGTGGGTAAAACTCAAAAACGCCACTTTCGCTGCGAGTACCAACCAACGAGAGTTCTCTGTCGAACTTCAGCATTTTTTCGGCAATGAGTGGTACTTGTTGCAAGTCGAGTTTAGCCAATTCTTCTTCAATAGTTGGAAGGTCTGATTCGCTTTGCAGTCTCCATTGACCGTAGCCATCGTAGCCATCGCGGCTAGCTTTTAAGATCAATTGCTCTCCGAGCGCTTCAACGGCGTCAGGAAGTTGAACCAATTCCGTAATAATCCGATGCGAACAATTTGCAATGCCAAGTTTTTCTAAAAGCAGTTTTTCCCTTACTCTATCGGCGCCAGTTAAAATAGCCTCGATACTTGGTTTGAGTTTGCCAGATTGATGCGCCATTTGTAACAAGTGCTCAGGAACGTGCTCAAACTCGGCTGTGATAGCATCGGCATCTTCAATGGCTTGTTCCAAAGAAATCGAGCGAGGCGCCTTGCTGACAGGGTTAACGACTTGCTCTTTATTCACATCAACAGCACTGATGTATATTCCGAGTGGACATCCTGCAAGGTACATCATTCGTGCAAGCTGCCCGCTACCGAATATCAAAACATTCATTCAATTGGCTCCAACTGTGCATTTTGTAGAACGGTGTCGGTTTGTGCTTTACGCATCTCGATAACGCGTTGGGCAAGCTCTGCATCATGCGTACCAAGAATTTGAGCTGCGAACAAACCCGCATTGGCAGCTCCTGCATCTCCAATTGCGAGTGTGCCTACAGCAACGCCTTTAGGCATTTGCACAATAGAAAGTAGGGAATCTAAACCCTTTAGGTTTTTTGAGCTAACTGGGACGCCAAGCACGGGTAAGTGAGTGTGCGCTGCAATCATACCCGGTAAGTGGGCTGCGCCACCTGCTCCAGCAATAATCACGCTGTAGCCTTCATCTGCTGCTGATTCTGCAAATTCAGTTAAAAGATTAGGAGTGCGATGAGCGGAAACGACACTTGCCGTGTATTCAACGTTAAGGCTTTTAAGCATTTTGGCTGCATTTTGCATCGTAGGCCAATCTGATTGTGAACCCATAACAATGGCGACTTTAGACATACTTTTCCCCGTATTACTTAAAGGTTACCTCGGTACTAAATTTAAAACCAATTCATTTAAGACTAGCCGAAGCTAGCTTATTGAAGGATAGACCAAGGGAAGAAATTCGCTCTCGCATATAAGTGTAGCTGGTGGATTGAATACCATGCCACAGCAAGACTTCTAAAGGTGCCGAATTGTAACCTAGTTTACCGGGATGTCGAGATACTTTGAGCGAGCGCAATATTTATTGGTTTATTTGCTGCATTTCGTCGCATTGTAAGAATTCTGTAACATTTCCCCTATCTAATTCGCCACTAATTGCAGATAAAGCAAAGCTACTCTGTACCCGCGTGGAATTGTGGCTGATTTGGAATTCATTATGAACCACTCTGAAGTGCAGGCACCTTTGATGCCTGAAGTTAAAAGTAGTAAGAGAAATTGGGCATTCTTAACCTTTCTTATCTACGGCATTCTTGTTGCGGTAACGATTATCGGCTCAGGTTTTAAGCTAGCAACGGGGGATCAAGCTAAAGCGCTTTTTGAATTTGCGGCTAACCCTATTCTTGGCTTGATTATTGGCATGGTTGCAACAGCCTTGGTTCAATCTTCTAGTACCGTTTCTTCTATTATTGTTGCTATGGTGGCAGGTGGTTTACCCATCGAAATTGCCGTTCCAATGATCATGGGCGCGAATATTGGTACAAGTATTACCAGCACGATTGTTAGCCTTGGCCATGTAACGAAAAAAGAAGAGTTTAAACGTGCTTTTGGTGCAGCCACCATTCATGACTTTTTCAACGTCATGTGTGTTTTCATCTTCCTTCCTCTAGAGATTGCCTTTGGCTTTCTTCAAAAAATTAGTGCATCGTTAGTCACCTTCTTCACAGGCAGCTCAGGCATGCAAATGGGTGGTTTCAACCCCATTAAAGCGGCAACGAAGCCCTTTAGTAACGCGTTGGCGGACTTACTTTCTTTTATGCCCAACACCTATGCAGGCGCATTTATGGCTGTAATCGGTGTCGCGTTAATCATCCTTTGTATTACGTTGATGGGTAAAACCATGAAAGCGCTGATGGTAGGGAGAGCTAAAGATATTTTGCATCATAGTATTGGTAAAGGGCCTGTGCGCGGTATCGCTTCAGGTACGGTTGTTACCGTGTTGGTGCAGTCTTCATCGACAACGACTTCCCTTGTTGTGCCCCTTGTTGGTAATGGCGTGCTGTCATCGCGAGACATTTATCCATTCACATTAGGCGCG
>CAXRCC010000131.1:0-29985 GCA_964228975.1 Paraneptunicella sp.
CACTTTCAATGAGGTTGATGAGCTTGTCGTAGTAGGGTTGTAACGTTTGTGTTGTTTGGTGTTCAGGGTGCGCTTGGTTTAGCCTTTCATAAACGCGTTTTGCTTTGCCATAGGCATTGGTTTTTAGCGATAAAAGAAAGGCGCGGTAGGCGTAGGCTGTGTACTGAGCGGGCTCTAGCAACCTTTTGTGGCGCAGTACGCCTTCTAACGCTTTAAGCTCTTCAGTAATGTTGTTTTCTTGCGAGGCAACTTGGATGTTTAGCATATTAAAGAACATATCTTCATAGCCATTCCAGCGGCCTTTTTCTTTCATTTGTGCAATGATTTCTTTGGTCTTTTCTACATTGCCAGCGCCGATAAACTCGGAGGCTTTGCCGTATTTAGAGATAAACCAGCGCGATGCAGCGGGTTTTTGTTTCCCCATTCGAAAATCAACTTGAACACGATTACGGCACTGTCGAATAGCTTTGCCATTGCTGGTAGCAGGCGTAAATTCCCAGCCTTCAACCGCTTTCACGGCGTTTTTTTCGAATACTGAGTTCGATGAATCTTCCACGACAATATCGGAGGTTGTTCCGTCTTCGTTGATGACGTAACTCATCGTGACCCAACCTTCATACCCTTTTTTAGCGGCCTTTTTCGGGAATTTGGGATAGCCCTTGTTTAATGGCACAGCGTTAACAACGGTGCTTAGGTGTAAATCGTCGGTTTTGGATTCTTGTGCGAGCGTCGGTGCGGACAAACAACATGTGAGTGCAGCGAGAAAGGAATACATTAACTTCATAGTATACGGCTTCATATCATCAGGTTTATTTTTAATGTTGTATTAGCAATGACGTGTTCAATTCAAAAAATGACCTGCCATAATTGACTCTATCAGGTATTATTTTGTCAATTATGACACTCCCACGTTCCTAACAGGCCTTTTATGAATACTTCCGTTGTTCAGTCGATGATTAACGCCATTGATAAGCCCGCTATTTTTATCACTCCTGACTACATTATCCAAGCGGTCAATCAAGCTTATCGGGATACTTATGATACGAAGGTAAGGATTGGCACCAGTACCTGCTATGAAATTTCCCACAAGAACACAGAGCCCTGTGATAAATGCGGTGAAGAATGCCCCCTTCAGCAATGTAAAACGACCCAGAGAAATACGAGCGTAGTGCATATTCACAATACGTCGTCGGGTAAAACCTACTGCGATATCTTGATGAAGCCCGTGACCGATGATGAAGGCATGACCATTGGGTATTTAGAGATCCTCGACAAAATTAACTATGCGGCAGCGGAATCTGAAAAAGACAAAATGATTGGAGCATCGGAGAGTTTTAAGAATATGCTCAATCAAATTAATCGTGCGGCGCAAGCGGATATTGCAGTGCTGCTGCAAGGTGATACGGGGACGGGAAAAGAGTTAGTAGCGCAAGCACTACACGATTCAAGCCGACGAAAAGACGCGCCATTTGTGGTCATTGAATGTACTGGACTGAGTGAAAACTTGTTTGAATCCGAACTGTTTGGTTATGAGAAGGGCGCATTTACAGGCGCGACGGGGAGTAAAAAAGGGCTGGTTGAGGTGGCGAATAGCGGCACGGTGTTCTTCGATGAAATTGGGGATGTGCCGTTAAATATGCAGGTGAAATTGCTGCGTTTATTGGAAACGCAAAGCTTTCGCGCTGTGGGCGGATTAACGCAGAAAAAAGCAAACTTTCGCCTTGTTTGCGCTACCCATAAAAACCTACTGGCCATGGTTGAAAGCGGAGAGTTTCGACGCGACTTATATTACCGCATTGCGGGATTCCCCATTCATTTACCCTCTTTAAGTGAACGCAAAAGCGACATTCCTGAGCTGGCTTACCATTTTTTGAATCACTCAGAACATAAGCATAAGCGCTTTAGCGATAACGCTATTGAAGCGCTATGTACCTATCCATTTCCTGGCAATATTCGTGAATTAAAAAATGTGGTGGAGCAATCGGCATTGCTGGCGGACGACAACACCATTCATAGGAATGATTTAGCGCCGCAAGTCCTTGGCGTGGTTCAAGAAAGTGAAGAAGATGAGCGTGAGCAGGGCATTGTTCCGCTTGATAAAGCAGAAGAGGTCTACCTTCAGCGGATTTGCCACGCTTATGAAGGCAGTCCCGCCGATCTTGCTTTGCAATTGGGCGTGAGCACGCGGACTTTGTACCGAAAATTGCAGCGTTACGGGCTAAGCCTTAAATAACGCATTAGCTAAAGGAAAAGCGCCAGTAAAACAAGATGCACCCGTTAAAAGAAAGCGCTATTTAAAGAAAAAGCGCTTTTAAAATTAAAGGTAGTGCGAGTAAAAGAACATTCTCGAAAAAACGCTGAGTCGATTCGGGCTAACTCGAATAGAAGTACCGAAATGAAACAAAGGCGTTACTGGCATCTTTGAATTGAGCAAAGAAAGTGTGGCGTTTGTCGCCGTAGAAACCATTGAACCCTGCTGAGATCTGCCATTCATCAACGGGGCTATAAGTGGCTCTGAAACGGGTGTAACCATCGTCATCCGTGGGCGAATAAAAAGTAAACCAGTTGAGCGTAAGCGTTTGCTGCATGGCGCGGTAAATGAGCTGAGTGGTGATCACATTGCGCACCTTTTCTTGTTCGAATTGAGGCCAAGGTGAATGAGCAAGTAAGGCGTCGTGATCCTGTGTGCGTTCCGTATACCACTGCACGGAACCTGTTAAGTTGGCATAAAGTTCTTTTTCATAGCCAATGAGATACTTTTCGACGGAGTTAGGCACATTTGGATTTACACCACTTAAGTCTTCCAAGGCATTTTGATAGGCATATTCAACTTTAAATAGGCCGTTTGCCACCGGGCGTATCCAGCTAAAGCCATACACATTGATATCAGAAAATCGAGGCAACCCGTTTTCGTCAGTGCTATCTGGTAGGGGAGAGTGCCCCTTGTAGCCGTAGGCCGCAATTTCATTGACGCCAACAGACTTATGTAAGCGTAGGTGATATTCCGGGTTGGTAGGCTTGTTGTGGGATGCGACGTGAAACTCTGGTGCAACATTACGTTGGGGAAACTGCGGATTAAAAAACGAATAGTATTCGCCATTAATAAAGTTATCCGGTGTGAACCGAGGCGTGACCACAAAATCAAGGTTTACCCAGTTAAAGTAGCCCGAGAGCTTCAAGGCAAATGACGGCGCTTTTAAGTATTCATCGTCTCGACCAGAAAAGAAGGATTGATAGTCTTTTGGGAATAAATCATTAAGAAAGAGGTAATCGCCCGTTCCCCAAGTTAAAACTTGCTGACCGATTTTGAAATCAAAGTGCTCTCCCCAATCGTTGAGCCCGTGTTTCGACTCACTTCCAACACTTTTTCCAAAAAGTTGGCTGAGCCATTCCACATCCGACAGCGATCCTTGCCATGAAAACTCACGAACTTGCACTTGTGTGTTGTGCTTTACAGCATCGTAATAAAGGTCGGTGCGGGTTTTAAACTGCGTATTTTCAAAGTCGTGTTCCCACTGAAATTGCACTCTGGCATCTGCTAAAGTTTGCGGCTGGTCGAGGGCGAGATCCGTTTGTAATCGTCGAGAATAAGCCAGTTCGAGGAATCCATTAATTGGGTTGAGTGTAGAAGCGTCGTCCTGCTCAAACGCCATATCGAAGTCATCGTCCCAGTCGTCATCAGGCACTTGTGCCCATGCAAGTGGGCTTTGCCCCAAAAAGAGCAAAGCGGTGACAGCGGTAATCAATAAGGTGCGTTTCATGGTGGTGTGTGACCGAGTTGTGCTTACTTGAGCCATTTTTTCGGCAGGGTGCGTAAGCTGCGTTCCGAAAACAGGCTATCTGGCAAACCGATATCGTATTTCACACGACGAAACTCCATCAGGGTATAGCCGCCAGACGCTAAGTCCGATACTTTTGAGCGCACCACCGTTGGGTGACCATCGATAGTTTCAATTTTCACACTTTCAACCTGACGATAAGCGTTGTCGTTCTTGAAGAAAACCACTTTGCGGGGCAGGTAAGTGGTTTTATCAATTTCCACTTCGTAATGAGAGAATTCCACTGAGCTTGGCTTTTTGGGTTCGGCCTTTAACAAATAAGTGGAGTCGGTGCTTGTTAGCAAGCTGAAAGTGTCTTCGGTGATTGCTCTGCCTGAAACATCTTCGTAAAAATAGTGGGAGCCAACAAAAGAGGTACGTTTGTCTCCTGCTGAGATGCGTTTCACTAAATCGAGCGCGGGAAGATATAGCCATCTGTCATCGTCTTGCTCAAGGTGGGTGTGCTTTTCAACGCGAAAAACGGTGTTTTTGACATCGGTTGGACGCGAAAAGAAGACCATTAATTTCTGGTCGCCACCGTCTTCAACATCCTTTCGCAGTATGGTGAATTTACGCATTTGTTTACGGCCTTGGGCGTCTACAATTTTCATTAATGCTTCGGTTCTGCCATCGTCGCCGGCATAGAATGCGGCCAGCTCCGCTTTTTTAACGATTTGCTGTACGTTTTCATCGGCTAAGGCTGGGAAAGCCAATGCAGTTAAGAGTGAAATTAAGAATAAGGAATGTTTCATTAGAAGGGCTCCGGAAATTAGGCTTGGCGACCAAAGACACGTTTTTTTGCTTTGGTCATCAGCGCTGGTAATAACAACAAGGTTACTAATGCAGATACAGCCATAATGCTGGCAAGGAAAACGCCGACAGTAATGTAAGGAACTAACGGTGCAAACAGCAAGGGGGTAAAGCCCAATGCGATAACAAGCGCGTTACGGGTGATGGCTGTTGCGGGCTCGTCGAACATCAGTTCAAACGTGCGAGTTACGCTTTGCGTTTGCTTGTACGTGGCTCGGGCACGCTCTAAGAAGTGAATGGCGAAATCGACGGATAACCCCAAAGTGAGCGCTGACAATACAGCAATAGGCATGTCGTAGTCTTTACCTACGATGCCAATAAGGCCGTAAATGAAACTGATGGTAATGGTCAGCGGTAACATGGCGAGTACGCCGAATAGAAGCGATCTAAACAGGATAACCATCATAATAAAAACGATAACAAAAGCACTGATTAAACTGTCTAGCATGCCCGCAACCATATTTTCTTGCCAAACTACGTTCAGATACGCTTTTCCTGCCCAATTTAGGCTTATTCCTTCCGGCAAAGGGTTCTCTTTTACAAAGAGATTGACGTGTTCAACTACCTTGGTCATATCCTGATTATCGCCACTTGTCATTTGCAGCCAAATTAGGCTGGAGCGGAAGTTTGGCGTGACAAAGTGCCATAAATCTTGAGGGCGATGGGACGATTGATATTGCAATAACACTTGTGCGACAGCGTCGGGCGTGTCGGGAATGTTATAATCCGAATGCTGCCCTGAGCGCAATTCTCTGTTCACCACTTTTACCACATCAGAAAGCGAGTTCGATTTGCCCACTAAACCTGAGTCATTTAAATAATGCTGTAGTTGGCTGATGTAATTCAGTACTTGAGGTTGCTGAAAACGCTTTTGACCGACAGATTCTTCCTCGGCTTTTTCCAGCAAGTGCGTTAACCATGAAGTCGCCTGTTCAGATTCAATATCGAAGAGTTTGTCGTCAATAGCAACGATTAGCTCTGAAAACTGGTTATTCGCATCAACTTTGGAAAGCGCTTCATGCATTTGTTGCTTCCATTCTTGAAGCGGAGCAGGCGCATCTGACATTTGTTCGAGCAATTCAATACCAGAAAGGGAGGCGGTGTTATCGGTTAAAACGATATAAGCATCGTAAGTGCCTGCAAAGTGTTGGTTTAATACTTTATCTGCGATGCGTATTTCATGATTTTCTTTAAACCAACGCACGGGATTGTCGTTAATCTGTATTTGGTTGATGCCCCATACCGATACGGCAAAAACTAACGCAAATAAGCTGAGTAATATCCCTTGGCGATGATTAGCAAGTTGCCCTAAGCGCTTGGCAAAACGGCTAACGCGAGAGCCTTCTTCGTTAGCGTGGAGCTTTTCTTGTAACGCGCTAAGCGCGGAGGGACGCATTCTTGTGAGGTACGCTGGAATAAATGTGATGGTGACGACAAAGGCGAGCAAAATGCCAAAGCCGACAAACGCCCCAAATATTTGAACGGGGGGAATCGGGGTGAGCATCAAGGAAAAGAAGCCAATCGACGATGTTACCGAGGTGTACAGCATAGGCGTAAATAAGTGACTGATCACTTCTTCTACCACGGCTTTGAGGTTTTCCCCTGGTTTATAGCGGTCTGAGAACTCGGAAAGAATATGAACGGAATCCACCACGGCAATGGGCATTAAGAAAATCGCAATCATGGATGACATAATGTGAACAGTGAAACCGAAGGCTATAAGTAATCCCATAGTGATAATCACCGTTGCCATCGCCACTATCATTGGTGCAGTAATAAGTGGGATATTCCGGAAGAAGAAAAAGAGCAGGATAAAGATCGTTAACCCGGCTAGCGGTGCGGAAATACCCATTTGAACAAACATCTCAAAACCGAATTGATCCTCAGCGACAGGGAGCCCGGTAATGAACCAATCGTCCTTTGAATCAAGTGTTTCAATATGTTTCCTGATGCTTTGCGCGATACGATAAGTCTCATTTTTATCAACAATTGGGACATATATGGCAGAAGCTTGGTTACTTTCTGACACAAGCGTATTAAACAGCAAAGGAAGACGCGTGATTTTATCCTGAATGTCCTCTGCTTCTTCCTCAGTTGCGGGTTTTTCCCGCATCACCCACTCAAAACGAATCGCTCCTTCACCTTCTTGAGTAATATTGTCAACAGTAGAGAGGGACATAACGTCTGCCGTAATAACCCCTTCTATTGACAAAATTGACAAAGACAGTGAATGAAGGGCTGATAAGGAAGATTTATTATAGATACTGCCTTCGGGTGAATCCTGCGCACTTACTACCCCAACAACAATGGCATCGTGCATGTTGAAGTCTTGTTTCGTTTTATTGTGAAATGTTCTAGCCGGATGGGCTGAATCCAGCATGTTCTCTGGATCTGTGTCGATTTTAATATTCGGGATTTGACTCCCGACAGCGAGGGTTAACAACAGCAAAACCCAATAAACCCAAGTTGGTTTGGTGGTGCAAAAATGCACAAGTGTTTTGGCCATTTTAGTCAATGTCATTCGTTTTGTTATAGCGTTATTAGGTTGGGCTATATGTAAGGCAAGATTTAGGCCATGGGATAGCTTAAACATAAGCCTAAGTAGTATCACCGAGATAAAAATGCGTACCCATGATGGCGATTGCCATCAGGTAAAGACCAATTGTTATATCAACTTGGGTGTAAAAAGGGGAGGTTAGTGTTTTTTCAGGGGCTAGAAATAATTAAGGCCCCGTTGGCTAGACGGAGCCTTAATTGCATTGGTAAGTAAAGCTTAATAAGTTGTATATCCCTATACTTCCTCAACACGTTTGTTATTTTGCCCTAATAGTCAGGCTATAGAATTGAATTGTGAACCTAGGTGAATGCTCGCAGTCTGTTTTTTGTTTTTCTTAACCGCGTCATTCAGTTGACTGCCTAAGTTGAAATCTAGTTTATGGATCTTAATGAGAAAGTGTTACTAAATAGCCGACAACTTTTTCAATTTTTACGACAGCCAATTTTAAGTTATTTAAATTATTGAAAAATAAGAATTAAATATTTAGTTAAATAGTATTTATTTATATTTGGGTAAGTTGATTTGGCGAAAATTTATCAAAATGTCGTATTTTTCATATTAAAAATATGCATCTGGTCATTTATTTTGCCCAAAAACAATAAAAAACTAACTTTTCTAAATTAATCTTTTAAATTCAGTGATTTAAAATTTAACGGTTAATAATATTACCGCTTTGTTACTGTTTTATGAGTAGTGCAACGATTTACGACTAAGGTCTTATAAGAAAACACTGATTTGATCTTTAATTCTTAATTTACTTTCTAGATGAAGCTTTCTGCCGTTTCATTTTGAAATCTTCTTTGAGTTTCTTAAAAGCGTGCTTCATGTGCTAACTATTGGATGAAAGATGTTAGAGCTCGATGTGTTTTTAGGTGTTTCTCTGTATTTTTAGGAGAGAGATAAATAAAAAGCGGGCCGAGGCCCGCTAGTGCTTACAACAACTGGAATACGTTTATCTGTTCAAAAAGTATACGTGACGTGATTTGAGCAAACGGTTGTTTTGGACTCACACAGCTCATAGGTGTAGCTGATCCCTTTTGACTTTGAATTTAAACTGTCGACAAAATTACCACTGTTTTTGATGGTAGAAATCAGCTTTCCTTCTCTATATATGTCGATGAAAGCTGAAGTGGTGCCAAGCCAAGATAGCTCAACAGTATGAAAACCTTTTACTCGGTAACCTGTGGCTTTGGCGCTGAAGTTGTAATCGGAATTTTGTGTGAAGTGTTCACTTGATTCGGTATCTGGCGTTTCATGAGAAATCCCAGGCGCACGTTTTACTGTTTTATCTAAAAACGAGCTGCCTTCTACCTGATCGTAGGCAAGAAAATAGCGCCCAACTTTCGCCTCTGTTGGGAGGGAGGTTACGAGCAGAGTCGCAACAAATGTAGGAACTAACAAGGGCAGACGCATTTTTCTTCTCATCGGTTGTGTTTAAAAATGAATTTAAATACCTAATGGCAGAATGAGCCAACTGCGGTTTTGACAACTTACAAAACGATTTCTCACCCGTATGGATTCGATATTTGTTACCTAAAATTACCAACTTCTTATTATAATTTAGTCGTAATCGAAAGAAGGTGTTATGAGTACAACGACAATAATTTGTAAATTTACGACAAAGCGCTTTCATTTTTTAACACGTTGAATATAAAAGATTAAATATTTATTGAGTGCTGTTTAGTTAGTGTTTTGCACATCTGGTCCGATAAGTGGAATAGGAGGCTAGATAAATAGATAGAAATTTTGCACTTGAAAATTCCTGTTTATCTGTTTTTTGTCTTCTCAAGAGAGCCCTGGAAATGACATGAATTCTCATTTGGGTATTTCTAGATATAACTTATTAACGTTAAGTAAAGATATGTTTTATGTTATCTGAGAAGATACTTACACGATTTACTCTCCCCGTTCTTGCATCTTGCAAGAGAAGTATTTATGTTTTGTTGACGTGAACTTCATGAGGCAATTATGGCGTTAAAACACTTCTTCTTTATCCTATTTGCAGCATGGTTTCTTTCGTCTCCACTTGCTTATGCGCAAGCGCATGAACAACTATCTGAAAAAGAGCTGCAACAGCTACGGAAGTGGTTTAGCCGAGCTGAGTCTATTGCGCATAGTCCAAATAGCAGTGAGTTCAAGTTTCTTAAGGGAAAGCTCTCGGATTACGCTTTATATCCTTATGTTGAACTGAAAACCTTGATGCGCTATCCCTTTTTATCGAATAAGAAGAAGATAGAAACCTTCTTAAATCAGCATGAAAAATCTCCGCTTGATCGCCCTTTGCGTAAAAAGTGGTTGAACTATTTAGCGGATCAACAACAAAGTGCGCTTTATTTGCATTTTTATCGCGATATTGGTGACAACAGCTTGCTGTGCCACCAACTCCGTTTTCGTTTAGAGGATCCTAAGCAAAAAACAGCCGTATTAGATGAAGTTGATAAACTTTGGTTGGTGGGTAAATCTCAACCTAAGGCCTGTGATCGGCTTTTCTCGGTATGGAAACAAGAAGGGCGACGCACACATGAAATGGTGTATGAACGTTTAAAGCTTGCGGCAGATGGAGGAAAGCACACGCTTATTCCTTATTTAAAAGGATTGTTGCCACAGGACCAACATTATTTGGCTGATTTATGGTTAAAAGTGCGCCGTTCGCCGAGTTATGTGAGCAGAGTGTCACGTTTTCCGGGTATTAACCCAAGAAAAGAATCAGAAATCTTAACGTATGGGCTTAAACGTCTCATCTGGCGAGATCGGCCTTTGGCATTAAAGAGCTGGGAGAAACTTAAGACTCGATTCCCATTTTCTCCGTCCCAGAAGCAGGCGATAGCAGAAAAGTTTGCAGTGGGATTGGCCATTAAAAATCACAAGCAAGCAGATACCTGGCTCGAGCGCGCAAGCGCAAATACAACAGATGAAGAAATACACCGTTGGCATTTGGCCCATGTGCTTAGGCAAAATGATTGGCAAAAGGCGATTAATGTAATTGAGAGTGCGCCTGATGCGATGGGAAAAGATGAGCAGTTTCGTTATTGGCAAGCCCGTTCTTATGAAGAGCTGAAAGCCTCTACAAAAGCACAAGAAACGCTAAAAACCTTATCTAATGAACGTCACTTTTATGGGTTTATGGCAAGTGGAAAGCTAGGCAAGTCGCCCTCTTATGATGATAAACCCGTTGAGTACACTGAGCTTGAGCTAGCCGTGGTTGCCAATCATGTAGCAGCAAAGCGCGCTTATGAATTTTTAAAGATTAAACGAATGACCAGCGCCAGAAGAGAATGGCGCTTCTTACTTTCTGAGTTGAACCCTGAACAACAAGCCATTGCCGGTGTATTGGCAGATAGTTGGGGTTGGCACGATCAGGCCATACGCACTTTTGCCCAATCTGGTTATATGAATGATGTGTCACGACGCTTTCCATTAGCTTATCGCGAAGCACTGTCTAAGAGCGCGAAGAAGAATGCGATTTCTCCTGAGTGGGCCTTTGCAATCACACGACGAGAAAGCTCATTCATGACTGACGCTTATTCAGGTGCGGGCGCAAGAGGGTTGATGCAGCTTATGCCCGGTACAGCGCGATATTTGGAAAAGGCACGAGTTAAAACGCGTAAGCTTTATGATCCTGAATTTAATGTGCAACTAGGCACGCGCTATTTGCGCTATTTAATGGATAAAATGAATGATAATCCTGTGCTTGCTACGGCAGCGTACAATGCTGGATGGCGACGTGTGAAAGATTGGTTACCTAAGCGCGGCGGCATGCCGATGGATATTTGGGTCGAAACCATTCCATTTAAAGAAACCCGTAGCTATGTAAAGGCGGTAATGGCCTACAAACAAATCTATGCGACTCAGCTCGGACAGAACAAAAATCTGTTTTTGGAATACAGCAATATGAGAATTCCTCAGTCGGGCACATTCTAACCTAGACTATCGGCAGTTCATCTAGTCAGGCTTTGCCTCATTTGCATTGTCCCACTATGATATGGGCTGCCTTACAACCTACACTAAAAGATGGATAGAACATGACAGAGCAGTCTTTGGCGAGCACTTACCCTGCTCATATTGAATACTTGCAACAATTGACGCGCGATGCGTTAAGCCGAGAAGGGATTGAAGGTTTAGTGATTCACTCCGGCCAACTTAAGCGCCATTTCCTTGATGATAATCATCATAGTTTTATTGTGAATCCGTTGTTTAAAGCGTGGTTACCTGTTGTTGATAATCCGAATAGTTGGTTGATTGTAGACGGTAAAAATAAACCAACATTGATTTTCTATCAGCCTGTTGATTTTTGGCACCAGGTGCCAGCTGCACCGGATGCGTTTTGGTGTGAGCATTTTGATATTAAATTCCTTGCTAAAGCCGATGCGGTTGAAAAGTTACTGCCTTACGATAAGAAACACTACGCTTACATGGGCGAGTATATTGAAGTTGCAGGGGCGCTGGGTTTTGAATTAGTCAACCCGGACCGTGTACTGCACTATTTGCATTATCACCGTGCTTATAAAACCGCTTATGAGCAAGAGTGTATGCGCATTGCGAATAAGATTGCTGTCGATGGACACAGAGCCGCCGAGGCAGCTTTTAAAGCGGGTAAGAGTGAGTACGACATTCATATTGCTTACTTAGAAGCTACACGTCACACAGAGGCGGAAATTCCATATTCAAACATCGTGACGTTAAACGAGAACGCTGCGATTCTTCATAACACGGTTTACGATAAAACGCCGCCGAAACAACACCGTTCATTCTTAATTGATGCGGGCGCTCGATTCAATGGCTATACGGCAGATATCACTCGAACTTATGCCACAGAGCAAAATGAGTTTGCCGATATGATTAAAGCCATGGACGAGGTAACACTTGGGTTGGTTGATGAAATGAAGCCTGGTGTGAGCTACGTTGATATTCACCTTTCTGCTCATCGTCGTATTGCGGCAATATTGTCGGAATTTGGTATTGTGAATTTGTCGGCAGAAGATATGCTTAACGAAAATATCGTGAGTACCTTCTTCCCTCATGGCATTGGTCACTTCTTAGGACTTCAGGTTCATGATGTGGCTGGGTTGGTAGCTGATGATCATGGCGTGCCTAAACCTGCGCCAGAGGAACATCCATTCTTGCGTTGTACAAGAACGATTGAAGAAAACCAAATCTTTACGATTGAGCCGGGTTTGTATTTCATTGATAGCTTGTTGGGCGATCTTAAATCGACGCCGCGCTCTAAGTTTATTAATTGGGATAAGGTTGAGCAGTTCCACCCTTATGGCGGTATTCGTATTGAAGATAACATCATTATTCACCGCGATCGCAATGAGAACATGACGCGTGATTTAGGGATCTAGATATTGATTCTACGGGCTTGCGAGTGGGCAAGCCTAAAAACGAAGAAAGCACGCCAATGAGCGTGCTTTTTTAATGGGCGTGATAAACGTTATTCTTCTTCTGACTCGGATTCTTCGAGTCGATCTCTTGCAATTTTGGGCAACTTATTTGGGTTATCTTTTCTGAGATCGTCATCGTCAGGTAAGGGCTGTCCGGTAAAGGCGTGTAAGAAGGCTTCACACAGCAATTCTGAATTTGTGGCATGACGCAAGTTGTTGACTTGTCGACGCGTTCTTTCGTCTGTTAATACCTTCAATACATTCAACGGAATCGAGACCGTTATCTTTTTTACTTGTTCGCTTTTCTTGCCGTGCTCAGCGTACGGATAAATGTATTCGCCGTTCCATTCAGTCATTGTTCGCCCATTTGCAAATAATCGTCTAATTTTTCAGAAAGGAATTTTATCTGGAATAGACCTACAGTCAAATTTACCTGCCTAAACTGCTTGACGACTCACCGAATGCGTTTTACATTTAGCCATCTAAACGTCTTTCCGTTTATACATGTATACATACATACGTTCATATGTGCAAATAAATTAATATACTTACTTAATCGGAGTTGATTATGGTGTCCTACGCGCAAGGCATTGAATCATTGAATCAGTCAGTATCTGAGTTAAAAGATATCAATGTTTCATTTGAGTTTTTTCCACCTAAAACCGAGAAGATGGAACAAACCTTGTGGAAATCGGTTAATCGACTCGCCCCGTTAAAACCTTCTTTCATGTCGGTAACGTATGGTGCTAACAGTGGTGAACGAGATCGTACTCACGATATTGTGAAAGAGATCCAAACGAAAACAGGGGTGTCTGCCGCGCCTCATTTAACTTGTATTGATGCCTCTGCCGATGAATTGCGCCAAATCGCTAAAGATTACTGGGATAGCGGTATTCGCAGAATTGTTGCGTTGCGCGGTGACTTACCTGACGGTATGACGAAGCCAACGTCTTATGCGGAAGATTTGGTGAAGTTGTTAAAAGAAGTGGCTGATTTTGATATTTCTGTAGCGGCTTATCCAGAAACGCATCCCGATGCGCCCAATGCTCAATTCGATTTATTAAACCTCAAGCGCAAGTCAGAGGCTGGGGCAACTCAGGCCATTACGCAATTCTTCTTTGATGTTGAAGTGTTTTTACGATTTAGAGATAGAGCCGCAGCGGCAGGTATTGATATTGATATCGTGCCGGGAATTTTGCCAGTAACCAACTATCAAACACTCAAGCGCTTCGCTGGCTTTACCAATGTGCATGTGCCAAACTGGTTGCATTCAATGTATGAAGGCTTGGATGCAGACGATCAAACCACGCGTAATTTGCTGGGCGCAAACATTGCGATGGATATGGTGAAGGTGTTGGCGAAAGAGGGCGTAAGAGATTTTCACTTCTACACGCTCAATCGCAGTGAACTCAGTTATGCCATTTGTCATATGTTAGGTGTTCGTCCTACGTCGTAGTCTTTTAAAATGACTGGAACACATGGCAGTAGAGCAAGAAATAAAGGGGAAGCCATCGCGCTTCTCTTTCTTTGACAATCTCAAAGATAAAACGCTTATTCTTAACATCTTAAAAGGGTGTTTTGCTCAAGTTAAAGAAGATCGTATTGGCGTGACAGCAGGACACTTGGCTTATGTGACTTTGCTCTCGCTGGTTCCATTCGTTGTTGTGTTTTTTGCCATCCTTTCTGCTTTCCCTGCATTTGCCGATATTCGAGGCCAAGTTGAAGAGTTGGTGTTCAACAATTTTGTGCCAGCGGCGAACGATGTTGTACAAAATTATTTAACAGAATTCGTAGGTAACGCCTCGGAAATGGGAGTCATTAGTATACTGGTGCTGCTTGGTGTGGCGTTGTTACTGATTTCCAATATTGATAAAGCCTTAAATCACTTATGGCGCTCTGAAAGCCGCCGCCGTCCTATTTTTACCTTTTCAATTTACTGGATGGTTTTAACGCTCGGGCCTTTGCTCGTAGGCAGTAGTATCGCGATTAGCTCTTATTTGGTGGGGCTTAAAGCGTTTGCCGATGAATACACTCCTGGATTAGGAACACTTGTTCTTAACTTAACACCCTTCTTTATCTCCTTCTTCATTCACTTTGTGATTTATATGGTAGTGCCAAATCAACGGGTGCGTCCTATTCATGCCGTTGTAGGTGCGGTGTGCGCAGCTATTTTGTTTGAGTTGGGCAAAAAGCTGTTTGCCATGTACGTGACAGGGTTTCCATCTTATCAAGTGATTTACGGCGCATTAGCCGCTGTGCCAATTTTATTTGTGTGGGTTTATCTTTCTTGGAATATTGTGTTGATTGGGGCTATTGTAACCATCCAGATTGGTAAGGAAGTGGAAAAGAAAGAATCAAGTGAAGTGCAAGAGATGACTGCGGTTACCGCGTCTTAGCACGTATTTTGTCGCGATTAGCTTTCGCCTAGTTTTTGTTAAGTAGCGTTATGAATTCTTCTGATTGCGCAATGGCGATATTCATTTCTGTTATGAGGGTTTTCACGTCTTTTTGAACTTGCGATAGTTCATTTTGTAGCGCGCCTACTGCGCTGGCATTAAGGTTATGTTTTAAATACAGCACATTATCGTTCAACGTGGCGAGAACGGGTTGCATACTCGATTCTGCTTTACGCATTGTTTTTAGTAAGGTTTGGTAACGTCGCTTCGTGCTTTTCAGTTGTTGTTCACTGCTTCTTCGTAAGCTCTCGTTTGTGTATTGGCTAAGCTCATCTTCCCATTCATCGAACAACGCATCAGCAACATTTTCAATACTGTTAATTCTTGAGCCTACTCGTTCTGCGCTGTTTAGGCTGCTTTCATATTGGTCTTTTAGAGCTTCATAGGTGTTTTGCAGCTCACCGCCATCAAAAGAGATAAGTTGGCTAAGTTGCTCCAACGCACTGGTAAACTCGGCTTGTGCGTCTTCTTGAGCAGATTTGGCTGACTCAACACGGTCAGCCAAAATATCGCGTTTTTCCACTCCCAGCTTTTCCCATGCCGAATAATAGGCACTTTGGCAACCCATAAGTGTCATGCTGAAGAGAAGTATAAGAACGCGAATTTTCATCGTAAATTAGTCCGAACCTGAACGATACTTTGCAGCATCAATGATAGACCAAATGTGGAATACTGCAGCAACAGGCCACAATAAGAAAAGAATGACAGTAGCGGCTAACCCGTAACAGATAAAAGTGACGAGAAAGAACATAAGCGCTTTTGAAATACGCCCTTGTACAAGTTGACCCAAGCCAGGGATAAAAATATTACAGATAGCGGCGATAACGTTGCCACCAGAGCCTTGACCAGACATATAATCTCCTTTAGAACGTACTGAATATTGCAATAGGATCGTCCCATTACATTGAAAACGTTAGTGTAAAAGTCATTGGGATACAAACAAAAAGTTTTCTTTTCGTAAATTTTTGTCCTCTTAACGTTAGCAGATGAGAGAAAAATATGATCGCTTTAATTCAAAGGGTTAAGCACGCAAAAGTGGAAGTAAATGATGCCACTGTCGGTGAAATTGGGGCAGGGCTGTTGGTTTTATTAGGGGTTGAAAAAGAAGACGATGAAGCGAAAGCGAAACGCTTGTGTGAACGTGTCTTGAACTACCGCGTCTTTTCTGATGATGCGGGAAAAATGAACCTAAATGTAAAACAGGTTGGGGGCAGCGTATTGGTTGTTTCTCAATTTACTTTAGTGGCGGACACACGCAAAGGTAATAGGCCAAGCTTTTCAAGCGGAGCGACGCCAGAGCAAGGCGAACGACTGTATAAATATTTTGCACAACAGGTGAGTGCGCAAGCGGTGCCATGTGCTACGGGGCAATTTGGGGCAGATATGCAGGTTAGCTTGTTAAATGATGGTCCGGTAACGTTCCAACTCTCAATTTAAAGGGCATTGTAAAAGAACATACGTTTTATTTTGCTCGTTATTTTAGCTGGATAAGATTCATCAAATCGATATTGTGCTGTTGGCAGAACTTTTGAAGTTTTGGGGTTAAAGAAAGCATCCCTAACGGCCTCTTAGCTGCAATGAGTATTCGATTTTTATACTTAGGAATACTGAAAATAACGGGTGAAAACCCGCCTGTTGCACGCAGTAAATCTTCAACATCAAGCGTTTGAATTTCCCCTACGGGCAATAAATTGACGATAATCAAGCCTTGTTCACTTAGTGTATTGAAGCAATCTTTATAAAATTGTGGGTCATTGATAAAGCTAGGCGGGGCGTTGCCTGAAAATAAGTCGACAAACAGCAAATCAATATTGGTATGTTGTTTGATGGCAAGTTGTGCGTTGGCCTGTGTGATCGGCGCTTGTGGCGACTCCACACCGTTCGCAAAGAAATTCAGATAGTTTTCAATAACGCGCTTATCCAGCTCGATAGAGTGGCATTGCGCTTCGGGGAAGTGGTGAGCGAAAAAACGTTGCAATGCGCCCCCTCCTAAACCCAGCTCAAGGATGTTTTGTAAGGGTTTATCATGGAAGTACAAGCTTAGTAGCATGCCATGTAAATGGGGTAATACAGGGAGATGCGGATGTTGAAGATCCATGACAGTTTGTATTGTACCGTCAATCTCTAACCAGCGATAACAGGTGTTCTGCCTGACCGAAATGTGGGTTGAGCCAGATCTGGAAAGGTTTACAATATCTCCAGAACAGAGTTCTTTATCAATATTGAATAGAATAGGAAGTGTCCTTATATAGTGTTACAAATAACACTATATCCATTTGGACAGGTTATTGAAACCGCTCCTTTAATTAAATAGAAGGTCTTACGTGTATAAAATCAGTACGCCGAGTAACGAGCAAGAATTAAAGGCTTATTTCCATTTCCGTTGGCAAATATTACGCCAGCCTTTTCATTTACCGGAAGGGTCGGAAAAAGATGAATATGAGTCTGTCGCTGAGCATCGCATGATCACCGATGGGAAAGGTCAGGTGATTGCCGTTGGACGCGTACACTTAAATACCCCTGAAGAAGCGCAAGTGAAACACATTGCGGTAAGCAACGAAATGCGCGGTAAAGGCCTTGGTCAAATGATAGTTGCTGCTTTAGAAGTGGTTGCCCGAGAGATGGGTGTAGAAAGGCTAGTGACGAACAGCATGGATACATCTGTTGAGTTTTTCAGAAGCTGCGGTTATGAACTACAGGAATTAGGGCCTAAAGAACTGGATATGCAACGTCGTCAGCAAATGCTGAAGAAACTAGAGCAGCAAGGCGCAGTAAAGCTACACCCTAATTGGTGTGAAGAGCTGCAAAAAACGTGGCATGAAACCATTCCTATTACAGAGCATATGGGTATCAAACTTTATCAGTTTACAGGCTCTACACTCGAAGTTCGTGCTTCTCTCAATAAAAATATTAATTTGCACGGCACGATGTTTGCGGGGAGTATTTTCTCGTTGGCAACCTTAACAGGGTGGGGAATGATCTTTCTTCAGCTTAAACAAAAGGGGCTGGCCGGGGAGATTGTATTGGGTGATGCTGATATTCATTATCACAAGCCCGTTACTTCAGAGCCGCGTGCAGTATGTAACATTGAAACCGTGTCGGGCGATTTTGATAACGTGAAACGTGGTAAAAAGAACAAGCTAAATGTTGTTGTTAAAATCCAAGATAACGACAGGGCTGTCGCTGAATTTAATGGCGTATATTGGGTATTACCCGCTAATAAGTCTGAATAATAAAAAACGGTCCTGATGGACCGTTTTTCGTCGATAATTTTGAGACTTCTGAATCGTTTCTGATTGCTTTCAATTAGCAGTCTCTTACTTAGATTACTTACTGAATTGCCTCTTGCAGCTTCTTCATCGCGTTCTTTTCGATTTGCCTTACGCGTTCTGCTGATACTTGGTACTTATCGGCTAAATCTTGTAGCGTTGTTTTATCTTCTGCTAACCAGCGTGTTTGAATGATGTGCTGGCTGCGTTCATCGAGCGTTTTAATGGCGGCGTATAAACGGCCGTGTGTGTCTCGATTCCAATCTGCATTAATCACGCTTGTTTCAACATCTTCAGATTTATCTTCAAGATATTGAACGGGTGCAAAGCTACCACTTTCATCATCGTCGGCGCTTAAATCAAAAGCTTGGTCTTGGCTACTCATACGCGCTTCCATTTGAAGCACTTCTTTTTCACTTACGCCTAACTCTTCAGCAACGGTTTGCACTTCTTCTTGGCTAAACCAACCTAAACGCTTTTTCGCTTTGCGTAGGTTAAAGAATAATTTACGTTGCGCTTTCGTTGTTGCAACTTTAACGATACGCCAGTTGCGTAGTACGAATTCGTGAATTTCGGCTTTAATCCAGTGAACGGCAAAAGATACCAAACGCACGCCCACAGTTGGGTCAAAACGTTTAACGGCTTTCATTAAGCCGATGTTACCTTCTTGGATTAAATCGGCTTGTGGCAAGCCGTAACCAGAATAGGATTTTGCAATATGAACGACAAAGCGAAGGTGAGACAAAACAAGTTTACGTGCCGATTCTAAGTCTTCTTCTTCCCTAAGACGTGTTGCTAATTCCCTTTCTTCCTCAGCGGAAAGCATTTTGATGCTACTAACGTACTGCACATAGGCATCCAAGCTCCCAGTTTGGGGAACGCTTAACGCCATTGATTGCATGTTTGTGCTCATATTTACCTCTTAAAATTCTGCACTCAAAGATTAGCATAGCAATGTAGACAGCGCCAATGATTATTATGTGACATATTTAACAAAGAAAATGGCATCTAAAAAGTTTACCTATTCCCTTATTTACATAGGCGTATTAAAATCGGCGGCGCTGGGTTAATAACACTCTTAATTGCTTACTTTGTTGTCTTTAAGAATTACTACCATTCTCTGAAAGTAGCATTAACGTAAACTGAAGTAGCGCAAGATAATTCGTCATTGCAGTAGAATTGTGAGGGTTGAATATGTTCGCCTATGTGGCACGTCAAGCGATCATGGATCGTGACCTAGAGGTTCAAGGGTATGAGCTTTTCTTTAGAGATGGTAAACGCAATAGTTTCCCGAATATCAAACCGGATGAAGCGACCTCTAAAATACTGACTAACGCGCATTTAACGCTTGGGTTAGAAGAAATTACAGGTGGTAAGATTGCTTACCTGAATTTCTTTGATGATACTCTGCTAAGTCATTTTCCTTCTTCTCTTGATCCTGAAGCGATCGTCATTGAATTGATAGAAACCGCCCCTGTAACAGACGAGTTAGTTGCTTCTTGTCGAAGATTGCAAGGAAAGGGGTTTCAGATTGCCCTTGATGATCACGATTTTGACCCGAAGTGGGATCCACTTTTACCGTTTACTTCCATTGTTAAAATAGATGTCAGTAATTTATCGAAGAAGGTGATTTCTAAGCACCTGCCAAAATTCATGCGTTTTGGTATTCGGTTAGTTGCGCAAAAAGTGGAAAGCTACGAAAAGCTGCAAGAATGCATGGATCTGGGGTTTGATTTATTCCAAGGCTTTTTCTTTGAGCAGCCCGAAGTCATTCGAAACAGGGAGCTACCTGCTGGAAAAATGTCGTTGATCCAGTTGATGTCGGAAAGTGCCAAAATCGAAATGGACTACGACAAAATTAACGGCATTATTGAGCGCGAAGCATCGTTGTCGTACATGCTTTTACGTTTTATCAATAACCCTGCTTTTAATAAAAGTCAGCAAATTTCTTCATTACGTCATGCCTTAAATTATATGGGTGAAACAGAAGTGAAGAAGTTTATTGCCTTGTTAGCACTGGCCAATTTGGGTGATGAAAAACCCTCTGAATTGTTGAATTTGTCTTTGGTGAGAGCCAAGTTTTGTGAGCTTTTATCAAAAGCGCGCAGTGACGGCGAAAACCCACCAAAAGGTTTCTTAGTTGGGTTGTTCTCTTTGTTAGACGCCATGCTTGATCAAACAATGGAAAACCTAGTTTCTAAGCTGCCTGTGAGTGAAGATTTAAGAGTGGCTTTGTGCGGCGAGCATAACTTCTTGAACTGCTATTTAGAGCTTGCGAAAACATTTGAGAGTGCGAACTGGGTAGAAACTCGCAAAATTGCGGCAAAGTTGAAAATGGAGCAACGCACTTTGCATGGCATTTATAATCAATCCATTGTGTGGAGTAACTCAATGGTGGCGTGCATCTAAGCAAGGCTTAAAAAGCGCTTAGCGACTGCATTTACGTCTGTTTTATGCTATTACGCTGTGCCCGAAAATGCTGTACGGGCACAGGTATAAGTTACAAAGAAGTGATGCTTAACCAGTTTGATTCAGGTTTATCTGGGCTCTATTTGCGATACATATCGCTTAACAGAAAGGTGTGAACCGAGCAGCCCTAGCAATACTGAAATGCCAAGCATGCTCATCAAGACAGAGAAATCCAAGCCTTTTAATTGGAAGGACTGGTTGTAAAGTGTAATCACGTTATCGATGCTGTTACCCATCCACCAGAGTAAAAGTGCAACGGTAATCCACGCCATCACCCCACCAAATAAGCCATACCAAAACCCCGTGTACATGAAAGGGCGTTGGATAAAGCCATCGGTAGCACCAACAAGCTTCATGACTAAAATTTCATCTCGTTTGTTATAGATATTTAATCTAATGGTGTTACCTACCGTGAGAATCACGGAGACAAACAAAAGCACCGCGATTAATGACACCAATTCTTTAGCAATCGCGACAATCGCATGAAGCCTTTCAAGCCATTCGATATCGAGTTTACCCAGCTCTACTTCCCTTTCTCTTAGTAATCTATCCAGTAATTCTCGTGCGCTGGCGGGTTTGGCATGTCGAGAAGTGGGATAAACTAGAATCACGTTGGGTAGCGGGTTTTTATCTAAATATTGCAGCGCATCACCAAAGCCAGAGGATTGGGTAAACTCTTCTAATGCTTGGTCGGCAGGAATGTAGTCGAGCCGTTCAATTTCAGGCCATGTTTTGAGGCGTTTAATGAGTTGTTGAATATCTTGTTGAGAGATATCTTCACGCAGAAACACGGAAACTTCCGAGGCTTGTTGCCAGTCAGCATTAACGCGATCAAGGTTTTTGACCAGCACGTATAAAGAAGCTGGCAAAGTAATGCTAAGCCCAAGTACTGCAATGGTCATTAAGGAAGCAAAGGGGGCACGCGTAAGCTCGCCTAAACTGCTAATGGCCTGTCGAATATTGTCGTTAAAAAACATCAACAGCTTTTGAGCAGGCGATATTTTCAAGCGCTGAGCGCCTTGTGTTCTTCCTTTAAACAGTAGGCTCATAATCGTCCTCTTCCCAATTTTGGGTTAATCCGTCGGTGATCATTTGCCCTTGTTTCAGGGTTAAAGTGCGATACTTCATTCGGGCAATAAGGCCCAAATCATGGGTAGCAATAAACACTGAGCCGCCAGCTTGATTGTAATCTTCGAAAATGCTCATGATTTCCATGGAAAGCGCGGGGTCAAGGTTACCCGTTGGCTCATCAGCAAGCAGAATGGGGGGATTATTCACGATGGCTCTTGCGATACCTACGCGCTGCTGTTCACCTCCGGAAAGCATCATGGGTAAGTTGCGCTTTTTACGCAGTAAACCTACGCGATGCAGCGCTGCATCCACACGTTTTTCAATTTGTTTTCGCGTGTAACCTTCAATAATGAGGGGGAGCGCGACATTATCGAAAACGTTTTTCTCCATCAATAACTGATGGTTTTGAAAGATCATGCCGATATCTCGTCGAATATAGGCAATGTCTTTTCGGTTAATATGATTAAGGTTGTGACCATTGATGTAAACATTGCCGACAGTCGGGCGTTCCATAATGCTGATGAGCTTTAAAAGGGTGCTTTTTCCTGCGCCGGAATGCCCTGTTAAGAAGACCATTTCGCCAGGAGCAACATGGAAATTAACACGCTTCAGTGCTTGTTGCCCGCCTGCATAAGTTTTGCTTACATCGTCAAACTTAATCATAAATTATTTACTGATCGTCTTTTGCATCAAACAACGCATCAACGAAGTCTTTGCCATTGAATGGACGCAAATCATCAATGCCTTCACCAATACCAATGTAGCGAACAGGCACGCCAAATTTATCCGCTAGCGCAAAGATAACACCGCCTTTCGCAGTGCCGTCGAGCTTGGTTAAGGTGATGCCTGTTAAACCAACGGCTTCACTGAATAGGCTTGTTTGGCTGATGGCGTTTTGTCCGGTACCTGCATCGATGGTTAACATGATTTCATGTGGGGCTTCAGGATCAATCTTTTGCATGACGCGAACGATTTTCTTCAGCTCTTCCATTAAGTGGTTTTTGTTTTGCAAACGACCAGCCGTGTCGGCAATAAGCACATCCACGCCTTTAGCTTTTGCCGATTGCAGCGCATCGAAAATCACCGAGGCACTGTCTGAGCCTGTGTCTTGGGCCACAACAGGAATTTGGTTACGTTCTCCCCACACTTTTAACTGTTCGACAGCGGCGGCGCGGAACGTGTCCCCTGCGGCAAGCATGACCTTTTTACCTTGGGCTTGGAATTGTTTCGCCATCTTGCCGATAGTTGTGGTTTTTCCTACGCCATTTACACCTACCATAAGAATCACGTTGGGTGATGCGGAGGCGTTAAGTTCAAGCGGTTTTGAAATGGGTTCGAGCAATTCAGCCATGTGCTCTTTTAACACTGGGTATAAGGTGTCGGCGTTTTTCAGGTCACTGCGTTTCGCAGATTCAGTCAGTTTTTCAATGATGGAGGTGGTGGTATCAACACCTAAATCGGCCATTAAGAGTTGAGTTTCTAATTCTTCGAATAAGTCGTCATCGATCTTTTTGCCTTTGAACAAATTGGCAAAGCCGCTGCCGATGTTTTCTTTCGTTTTAGATAAACTGCGTTTTAAGCGGCTGAAAAAAGACGGTTTTTCTTTCGGTTGCTCTTGCTTTGGCTCTTCTTGAGGCGCAGCCTGTTCTGCTTCTGCTTCTGCTTCTGCTTCTGCTTCTGCTTCTGCTTCTGCTTCTGCTTCTGCTTCTGCTTCTGCTTCATTTAGCGCTGTTGCAGATTCCGTTTGAGACGCTACCTGCTCGGTTGCGGCTGGCGCTGTACTTTGCTCAAGGCTTTGGGTGGCAGAGCTGTTTTGCTCTGGAGTTGAAGATGAAAGGTCGTCGGGGAAAATAGCCTCAACAATGTCTTCTTCATGAGAATCAGAAACGGGTGTTTCAATCTCAGGAGATGCCGTTTGTGGAGCTTGTTGCGTCGGTTTAGCAACCTTTTCTGTTACCGGAGCGCTATCTTGTGTCTCTTGAGGCGTGGGTGTGTTGGTTTTTGCAACAGGCGCCTCTTGCTGTTCAACGTTCGCTTCAATTTGAGCTTCAGCTTGTTGCTGCGCTACTTCATTTTGAGCTTTGTCGTCTTTTTTCTTTTTTTTAAACCAACCAAAAAACTTGGACATATAAAAATCTAACCCTTTAAGGCGTAATTCGCGGTGGTATCAATAGGGCTAAGTGCGGGTGTAGATGAAGGTTGGAAAACAACTTGCTACACTATTGGCACTTCTTGATGATGGCCCTATCTGAATTCAATCAAAAATGTGTGGCCCGAATGATACCACAGGGGAACGCTCCTTCAATGCAGCACAGAAAAAAGCCTGCTCAACAATCACGCAAAAAAGTAAAAGGACTGTCACAAGTCGCAACTGGGGCTATTCGAATTATTAGCGGGCAGTGGCGGGGGCGTAAGTTACCCGTGTTAAATGCAGAAGGGTTAAGGCCAACCACAGACAGAACCAAAGAAACGTTATTCAATTGGTTAATGCAGGATATTCGCGGACTTTCGTGTTTAGATGCGTTTTCCGGAAGCGGCAGTTTGGGTTTTGAAGCACTTTCGCGCGGTGCGACTTCTCTTACTTTCCTTGAGATGAATGCTCAAGCTGCTAAGCAACTGAAAAGTAATATCGATTTATTGAAGGTGCCGCAAGGGCAAGCTACGGTAATGCAGCAAGATACATTGGCTTACCTGAATCAAAAAGCCGATCGTGTGTACGATCTTGTTTTTGTTGATCCGCCTTTTGGAAAAGGGCTGGTTGCCCCGGTGCTTAGCCGATTAGTTGAAAATGGCTGGTTGGCAGATGATGGACTCGTTTATTTAGAAATGGAGCAGCCAGCTCCGTGCATTATCGAGCCGTGTTGGGATGTACTTAAGTCTAAAGAAACATCCCAATTTAGCTATCGGTTAATGCAACTAAGGGGTGATGTCTAAACCAATATTGCTCATGCCTTCTTGTTGCACTAATTGGCGAAGCACTTTAACAAACTCTTTGCTGCGCTCTTGTTTTTTTACCAAGTTCAGTACTTCTTGCTGTGTTTCGATTTCCCATTGCATTAAGGGATGCGCTTTAATGGCTTGGCGCTGATCTTCCGCTTCTGCTATTTCAGGCTCCGTGAATTCAATAAAACTTTCTACTGTGCCTTGAGATAATTTGCTCACGACAACAGCGCCTTGCTCATCTTCTTTATTCAATAAATTGAAAACGGCGGCCATCGACATGGCACAATCAAGAGCAGGAAATACACCAAAGTGCTCAAACTCGTTGGTATCTGGCGTAATTTCTTCTAAATTCTCAAGTTGAACGGTCAAATTAATTTTGGTTTTCGGATCAATGACCCAACTCCAAAGTGTTTGCAGCATATTGTCCATGACAGTGCTATCGGCAAATTCCGTTGCAGAGCAGAATAATCGGTAATTCGGCAACATTCTCTCTAATAAAGCGCAGCTAAAAGCAACGGCTCGCCAAGCGTGTAATTCTCTAACATCTTGGAATAGTGTGAGTTTTTTCTTCAAGGTAAATTGTGTCCTGCGTTGATAAGCGTAAAAACCAAATCGCTAGCGGCGTAGTCTAGGCGATAAACACGACATTGCAACGGATTGATGCGAATAGGCAAAAAAATTAGGTGTATTAACAATTTAGTTTGTGTATTTTGCTTATTCGTAAATTGTGCTATCAATTAATAAAGCAATTATAAAATTGAATGATAAAGCTGGTGAGTTACTACAGAGGAAAATAATAATGAGCCTAATGACTGTCGGTGAAGTGGCCGAGTACCTCGGTGTTCAAGATGTACGCGTAGAGCGATTAGAAAGGGAAAGTTTGCTGCAATCAAAAGATAAAGACGCTGACGGCAGCCCTCTTTTTGACCGACAAGATGTAGAGCGGTACAAGCAGTTAGCAGAGCGTTTAGGTGGTATTTAAACGGCGTTGAAAAAGGGTTGCTCAAACGGCAACCCTTTTTTAATTTCAAACCTTACTCTTCAACAAAGCGCAGCCTGCTCAAGGTTGCGCCTTATCTATTTTGTATTAGCTTGCTTTTTCGTTAAGCAGTGCAGCAATGGTTCTAAAACCAATGGCGGTGCCACCTGGTGCTCGTTTGGCATTGGGCGCATTGAAAAAGGCGTTGGCTAAGTCAAAGTGTAACCAACCTGCGCCGTTGTTGGGCACGAAGCGAGACAAAAAGCCTGCTGCGTTGCTTGCGCCACCAGAGCCGCCACCTTTCACTGCTCGGCTGTTGGCGGTATCAGCATAAGGAGATGGGCACTTCTTCTGATGGAATGGCTCAAGTGGTAATGGCCAACCAGGCTCATTAACTTGACGTGACACGCCTAATGTATGCATTTGCAAATTGTAATCCATCGACATCAACGCAAAATAATCATCGCCAACGGCGACAGAAGCCGCGCCTGTTAGCGTGGCCGCATCAATAATTAAAGGCGCTTCGGTTTCGCCAGCTGCCATTAGGCCATCCGCTAATACTAAACGACCTTCTGCATCGGTATTCAGAATCTCAACAGTGACGCCGTTTTTGTAGGTGAGCACATCACCAAGTTTATAAGCACCGCCGTTGATTAAGTTTTCTGCGCAACATAGGTACATTTTAATGCGGTTCTTGTTGCCTGTTTTAATGGCAAGGCCTAACGCCGCTGCCACGGTTGCTGCGCCGCCCATATCACACTTCATGAATGACATGGTTTCGCTTGGCTTAATGCTGTAACCGCCGCTATCGTAAGTAATGCCTTTACCCACGAGTGCAGCTGTTACGGGGGCGTTGTCGTCGCCTGTTGGGTTATAGTCCACTTCCATCATCACCGGAGGACGATCGCTGCCTTTACCGACGTTGTATACGCCAATCCAGCCAGCGTCTTCTAATTCTTTGCCTACCCAGCGGGTAAAGCTTACCGCGTCGCCTGCGGTTTCTTTTAGCCAACTTTCTACGCGATCACATAGGCTTTCGGGGTAAATTTCGTGTGGGCCGCCATTGACTAAATCTCTGGCAAAATGGTAGGCATTAAAGTGGCTTTCTAACGCCGCTTTATCCTCGTTATTACACCAGCCAACACTGGTGTGTTTTTGCGGATTATCAAATCCCATCGCAAATGCCCATTGCTGTTCGAAGGTCCAATCGCCTTCTAAAACGGCTTGCTTACAGATGCTATCAAGTTTTCTTGCAACCTTTTGAATCGTGTCTAATTGATTCGTTGCTTTTAAGTGAATAGTGGCAGAGGTGGCGGTAAATGAAAGCGGTGCATTATCGCCCCATTGCGCTTCTGCAGGCTCTTGAGAAAGAAAAATGGAAAGTCTAGACATTGGTAAACCTTGTAGGGTCAAGATGCTAAAAAGTGAGGTAAAGAATATCTGAGTCACAGGAATGCATCAAATGCAGTCTATGATTCTGTTTTGATGAGATTGATTTAATGCTGTCTTCCTGTATTTTCTTATGTCCATTTTTGACTAAGACACATTTTAGGTCGGGCAGGCAAAACAAGATGCAATTCGAAGCACCGTTATTAAGCGGCACATTAGTAAAACGTTACAAGCGTTTTTTCGCAGATGTCGAGCTAGACGATGGTCGTTTAGTGACGGCGCATTGCCCCAATACGGGTGCAATGACAGGTTGTGCGATTCCGGGGAGTCGTGTATATCTATCGGAACACAATAACCCCAAACGGAAACTAAAATTCACTTGGGAATTAGTGGTTAATGCTCAGGGTGAATACATCGGCGTCAATACTGGCAAAGCCAATAGATTGGTTGAAGAAGCGATAGAAGCAAAGAAAATTCCAGAGCTTGACACGTATGAGACACTGAGTAGAGAAGTAAAATATGGACAAGAGAACAGTCGTATTGATTTGCTTTTGCAAGGAGGCGATCAAGCAGACTGTTATATCGAAGTTAAGTCGGTGACCTTAAAACACGAGGGTTTGGGGTATTTTCCCGATGCCGTAACCGAGCGCGGACAAAAACACTTAAGAGAGTTAGCGTCTATTGCTCAGGCGGGATACCGTTCAGTTCTTTTATTCTGTGTTCAACACACCGGAATAGACGAAGTGAACATTGCTGAACATATTGATCCCAAATACGCGGTCCTTATCCGGGAGGCGGTTGCCAAAGGGGTAGAGGTCGTTGCTTGGAAGTGCGCAATGAGTGCGGAAAAAGTCGAACTAAATCAGAAGCTTTTAGTGAATACTTAACGCCGCACATTGAATTTTGAGAATTCGCAACTATATTCTGCCGTCTTGAAATCACGCACAGCATGTTTAAGTCACCATGTTGAAGATGCTAAAGGGTGTAATTCTTGCTACTGAGCGGGCTTTCTGCTATAGATAGCGCCCTTAAGCTTTTAAGCTACTGTATTGCAGTTTAGGAGAATTGGCCCATGCCAACAGACAACAATACGAAATCACTAGGATTACTAGCGCTCGCCGGGTTAGAGCCCTATCAAGAGAAGGACGGCGAAGAATATATGAATGGTGCTCAACTAGAGCACTTTCAAAAGATCCTTGGTGCATGGCGTGATCAGCTACGCGAAGAAGTTGATCGCACAGTACACCACATGCAAGATGAGGCGGCTAATTTCCCTGATCCTGTTGACCGTGCAGCCCAAGAAGAAGAATTCAGTCTTGAACTTCGCACGCGAGATCGTGAACGCAAGCTCATTAAGAAAATTGAGAAAACACTGAAGCGAATTGAAGAAGATGATTTTGGCTTTTGTGATGCTTGCGGTATCGAAATCGGTATTCGTCGACTAGAAGCTAGACCTACAGCGGATTTATGTATCGACTGTAAAACACTAGCCGAGATTAAAGAGAAGCAATTGCTTGGTTAAGCGGCCATTGCGAAAGAGATAACAAAAGCTGCTTCGGGCAGCTTTTGTCGTTTTTATCCATAAAGTTTGTGTCATAAAATAGTCATTAATGTCTCAGCACTTTCCTATTGCTACAGCTCACTATGTTGGATATCGCGGGCGCTTTGCCCCTTCGCCATCGGGCCCGTTACATTTTGGGTCTTTGGTGGCTGCGGTTGGCGGATATTTGCAAGCAAAAACACAAGGTGGCAAATGGTTTTTGCGCATTGATGACATTGACCCGCCTCGGCAAGCGCCGGATGCAATCAGTCAGATTTTGGCATGTTTAGAGGCACATCATCTGTTTTGGGATGATGAAATCTTTTATCAAAGTCAGCAAGCCGGGTTATACAACGAGGTGTTGGCGTGGCTGGAAGAGCAAGGGCTGAGCTATTACTGTCAGTGTACACGCAAACAAATTATGGCAGAAGGTGGCACCTATTTAGGCCGATGCCGTGATCTAGGGTTAACGCCTGAAGCGGAAGTGATTCGCCCTGATGGGCATAGCCAGTATTCCTTGCGATTTGTGAATCATGCTCAAGAGCTGGCGTTTCACGATGAGTTGATGGGAGATATACGCTTTCCTGATGATGTTTCAAGTGAAGACTTTATCATTAAGCGAAAGGATGGGCTTTTTGCTTATCACTTGGCGTCCGTGGTTGACGATATTCAACAAGGCATCACAGAAGTGGTGCGCGGGGCCGACCTGTTGTTTCCCAGTGCTTGTCAATTTGCGTTGTATCAAGCGTTAGGTGCTCAGGCGCCGAAAATGTTACATTTACCCGTTGCTGTGTTCAGCGAAGGGAAGAAGCTCAGTAAGCAAGGCCATGCAAAAGGTCTAGATAATAAAACTGCGTCGTTAAATGTGTATCTTGCACTCGCGTTTTTGGGGCTTACAGGACCAGAATCGTTAAAACAAGAATCGCCCTCAAGCATCTTGCAATGGGGGCTGGCGCATTGGCATACCAATAAGCTGTATGCTAAACCAGAAAGAGCCATGCCAGCGTTTTTAGCGGCGCATCAGGCTAGCGATTTTCAATATTGAATTTGAGTTAAAAGGTATTTGGTGGAGGGCGGAACCATTTTTTCCGGAATGATAAAAAAAATAAAACAAGTGCTGACCGAAACGGAGGGTGAGCAATCCGGCGATCTATCTGTTCAAGCAACGCAACTTGAACCGAGAATTATACCGCGCTCAGAGCACAATATCTCGCGTGAAGATATCAGCCCCAATGCACTTAAAGTGTTATATCGTTTACACAACAGCGGTTATCAAGCCTATCTTGTGGGGGGGTGTGTA